>NZ_JADNQM010000006.1:0-343974 GCF_046269425.1 Amycolatopsis sp. cmx-11-12
AGCCTTGCTCGTGCTCATCCAGCACGAACAACGCACCCGGCACATCTGACAAGCACCACCCCACCCCGGCATTAACACACCCGGTCAACCCCACCCCACCAGCCAAGACCAAGATGAAAAGTCCCCATTATGGATCCCGGCAGCGGCTCTCGCATTGAGGACCGTAACTGTCCTCGATCCCGATTAAGGTGAGCGGCATGTCCGACACGTTGAGCAGGCGCGCGCTGAACCGCGCCATGCTGGACCGGCAGCTGCTGCTCCGGCGTTCGAAGATGACCGCACTCGAAGCAGTCGAGCATCTCGCCGGATTGCAGGCGCAGGCACCGAACCCGCCGTACTTCGCGCTGTGGACGCGGCTGCACGGGTTCCGCCAGGAGGACCTGGCGAACCTGCTGCTCGACAAGAGTGTCGTGCGGATCGCGCTCATGCGCGGCACGGTGCACCTGGTGACGCCGTCGGACGCGCTGGCGTGGCGGCCGATCGTGCAGCCGCTCTACGACCGCTCGGTGGACGGCAACACCCAGTTCACCCCGGAGATCAAGGGTCTCGATCACCAGGAGATCGCCCGCACTGCCCGCAAACTGCTCGGCGAGCGGCCGCTGTCGTCCGCCGAACTCGGCGCGGAACTGGCGGAGCGCTGGGAAAGCGCGGGACCGTCGGCGCTGGTGCACGTCGCGCGGGCGCTGCTGCCGCTGGTGCAGCTCCCGCCTCGCGGGATCTGGGGGAAGTCCGGGCAGCCGACGTATCAGACAACCGGGGACTGGCTCGGCGCCGAACCGGACACGACGCCGTCACCGGAGCGGATGTTCCGGCGCTATCTGGCCGCGTTCGGGCCCGCGAGCGTCCAGGACGTGCAGGCGTGGGCCGGGATCACGAAGCTGGGAGAGGTCGCCGAGCGGCTGCGGCCGGAACTGCGGACGTTCCGCGACGAGAACGGACGTGAGCTGTTCGACCTGCCGGACGCGCCGCGGCCCGATCCGGACACCCCGGCGCCGGCGCGGCTCTTGGGGCCGTTCGACCAGACCGTGCTGTCCTACGCCGACCGCACCCGGGTGATCAGCGACGAGCACCGCAAGGTCGTCATCACCCAGAACGGGTTGGTCAAGGGCACCATCCTGGTCGACGGATTCGTGAAAGGCCTCTGGGAGATCAAGGGGGCGAAGAAGGCCGCTTCGGTGGTGATCACGCCGTTCGAACGCGTCCCGAAGCGCGACCTGGACGCCCTCGAAAGCTCCGCCCACCGCCTCCTGACCTGGGCTCACCCCAACGCCGAGACCCACACGGTGCAATTCGGCACCTAATTGCGGTAGTTGGTGGCACGAACTACCGCAACTAGGTGCCGAAACGCGCGGGGTGTCGTGCCATGCTGACGTCGGGGCAAGGGGGTGTGTGGAAATAGAGACGTTGAGTGTCCCTATTTCCACACACCCCTTCGCTCCCGGCTTCCCGTCGTCGCGATCGGGGCAGGTAACCCCCGCAATTCGTCCTCTGGTTGCGATGGTTCGGCGTCGAACTACCGCAACCAGGTGCCGAATTGCGGCAAGTGCGTGGCCGGAAATCTCGATTTGGTGGCCGGGCGGGTACTTCCGGGCAGGGTGAGGGCTGCGTAGCGTCGACCGGCATGAGCACTGGGTCATCGAAGACGAGCGTGCTGATCGTCGGTACGGGGTTCGGCGGGGTCGGGACGGCGATCGAGCTCAAACGCGCCGGGATCGACGACTTCGTCATCCTGGAGAGCGCCGACGAACCGGGCGGCGTCTGGCGCGAGAACACCTATCCGGGCGCGGGCTGCGACATCCCGTCGCCGCTGTACTCGTTCTCCTACGAGCCCAACCCCGATTGGCCGAAGCGGTTCTCGCTGCAACCCGACATCCACGAGTACCTCAAACGCGTGGTGCGCCGCTACGGACTCGAACCGCACATCCGCTTCGGCACCCGCGTCACCGGCGCGGCGTTCGACGAGGAACGCGGGCTCTGGCGCGTCGAGACCGCGGGCGGCGAGACCTTCGAGACAAAGGTCTTCGTTCCCGCCGTCGGGCAGCTTTCGCGGCCGGTCCAGCCGGACATCCCCGGCCAGGACACCTTCGAGGGCACCAGTTTCCACTCCGCGCGCTGGGAGCACGACGCCGACCTGCGCGGCAAGAAGGTCGCGGTGATCGGCACCGGCGCGAGCGCGATCCAGTTCGTGCCCGAACTCCAGCGCCAGGCCGGTGAACTGACGGTGTTCCAGCGCACCGCGCCCTACATCATGGCCAAACGGGACACCCGCTACCGGCGCTGGCAGCAACGGCTGTTCCGGCACCTCCCGGCCACGCAACTGCTCGGCAGGCTCCGGATCTTCCTCCTCGCCGAGTACGCGACGTACGCGATGACCAAACATCCTTTGCTGGCCAAGATCTTCGAGCTGCGGACGGCCCAGCTGCGCCATCGTCACATCAAGGACCGGGCACTGCGCGAGAAACTCACCCCGGACTATCCTCTTGGCTGCAAGCGGATCCTGTTCACCAACGAGTACCTGCCCGCGCTCGCACAGCACAACGTGGCGGTGGAGACCCGGCGTATCAGCGCGATCACGCCGTCCGGGGTGCTCACCGAGGACGGCGTCGAGCACGAGGCCGACGTCATCGTCTACGGAACCGGTTTCGCGGCAACGGATTTCCTCGGCGAGCTCAAGGTGGAAGGGCTCGGCGGCCGGGCGCTGTCCGACGCGTGGAAGGGCGGCGCGCGAGCGTACCTCGGCATGACCGTGCCGGGTTTCCCGAACCTGTTCTGCGTCTACGGCCCCAACACGAACCTCGGCGCGGGCTCCATCATCTACATGATCGAACGGCAGGCACGCTACATCCGGCAGGCCGTCGAACACCTCAACCAGCCGGGAGTGTCCTATATGGACGTCGTGCCCGAGGTGGAAGACCGCTACGACAAGGAGATCCAGCGACGGCTCGGCCACAGCGTCTGGACGACCTGCGCCAGCTGGTACCGTCAGGAGAACGGGCGGGTGAGCACGAACTGGCCGGGTCTGGTGACCGAGTACGACCGCCGGACGAAGACACTCGACCTCGGCGACTACCGGACGGCCGGGCCGCGATGAACCACGACGTTCTGGTGATCGGCTCCGGGTTCGGCGGCAGCGTGACAGCGTTGCGGCTGACCGAGAAGGGCTATCGCGTCGGCGTGCTGGAGACCGGCCGCCGGTTCGCCGACGACGAGTTCGCGAAGACCTCGTGGCGACTGCGGAAGTACCTGTGGGCCCCGAAACTGGGCTGCTACGGCATCCAGCGGCTCACCCTGCTCAAGAACACCTTCGTGATGAGCGGCGCGGGCGTCGGCGGCGGTTCGCTCGTCTACGCGAACACGCTCTACGAACCCCCGGACACCTTCTACGAAGACCCGCAATGGGTGCACATCACCGACTGGAAGTCCGAACTCGCCCCGCATTACGACCAGGCGAAGCGGATGCTGGGCGTGGTGGAGAACCCGCTGGTCACCCCGGCCGATCGTGTCCTGCGCGAGGTCGCCGAGGACATGGGCATCGCGGACACCTACCGGCCGACACCGGTCGGCGTCTACTTCGGCAAGCGCGACACTGACCCGTTCTTCGGCGGCGAAGGCCCACGACGGACTCCGTGCACGCACTGCGGTGAATGCATGACCGGCTGCCGGGTCGGCGCGAAGAACACGACCGTCAAGAATTACCTGTACCTGGCGGAAAAAGCGGGCGCGGAGGTCCATCCGCTGACCACCGTGGTGGCGGTCCGGCCGATCGACGGCGGCTACGCGGTCGACACTGTCCAAACAGGACGTTGGGTGCGCAAACGCAAGCGCACCTTCACCGCCGAACAGGTCGTGTTCGCCGCCGCTTCCCTGGGCACGCAACGGCTTCTGCATTCGATGAAGGACTCGGGAACACTGCCGAAGCTGTCGCCGCGCCTGGGGTTGCTCGCCAGGACGAACTCCGAAGCCGTGCTCGCCGCGCGGTCGTTGCGTGACGACACCGACTTCACCCGCGGCGTCGCGATCACGTCGTCGATCCATCCCGACGCCGTGACGCACGTCGAACCGGTGCGCTATGGCAAGGGCAGCAACTTCATGGGCCTGCTGACGACGGTGCTCGTCGACGCCGAACCGGGCAAGCGCCGATGGGTGCTGGGTCTGCGCGAACTGGCGCGGAACCGGCGGAACCTGGTACGGCTGCACAACCCGCGCCGGTGGTCGGAGCGGATGGTCGGGCTGCTGGTCATGCAGACACTGAACAATTCCGTGACCACGTACACGAAACGCGGGCTCTTCGGCCGCCGGATGACCACTAAGCAGGGCATCGGCGACCCGAACCCCGAGTGGATCCCCGCCGGGCACGAGGTCACGCGACGGGTGGCGGACAAGATCGGCGGGCTGGCGCAGGGCGCGTGGACGGATCTGGCGAACATCCCGATCACCGGGCACTTCATCGGCGGCTGCGCGATAGGCGACAGCCCTGAGACCGGCGTCGTCGACCCGTACCAGCGGGTGCACGGCCATCCCGGACTGCATATCGCCGACGGCTCGGCGATCTCGGCGAACCTCGGAGTGAATCCGTCGCTGACCATCACGGCGCAGGCGGAACGCGCGATGTCGTTGTGGCCCAACAAGGGTGAGGCCGACCCGCGTCCGCCGCTGGGCTCTCCCTACCGGCGCCTGTCCCCCATCGCCCCGCGCAAGCCCGTCGTTCCCCCGGAGGCTCCCGCAGCCCTCCCCCTCCGCAATTAGGCACCTACTTGCGATGTTTGCGTGGCGCAAATACCGCAAGTAGGTGCCGAATTGCGAGGTGGAAGGGGCGGGGCACCGTCGCCCGCGCGACGGCGGTGCCCCGCCCCGGTCTAGCGGCGGATCATCACGGGAGGCCCGCCAGGCCCGCGCTCACCGTGTTCGACCACGCGTAGCCCTGCGAAGCGTCCCAGTTGATCGACCAGGTCATCGCGCCCCGGATCGTCGGGTACGTCGTCGAAGGCTTGAACGAACCGCAGTTCGTTCCCTTCGCCAGGCAGTTCAGCGCGTTGACCGTGTTGCCGGGCGCCTGGTAGCCGCCACCCGCCGCGGAACCGGAGGCGGGCAGGCCGAGGCCGACCTGGTCGGCACGCAGGCCGCTTTGCAGCTGGATGCAGGCCAGCGCGGTGAGGAAGTCGACCGTGCCCTGCGAGTAGACCTTCTGGTCGCAGCCGAGCATCGTGCCGCTGTTGTAGTACTGCATGTTGACGATCGTCAGGATGTCCTTGACGTTCAGCGCCAGCTTGAAGTACTCCGCCGCCGGGCTCTGCATGTCGATCGTCTGCGGCGCCATGGTGATGACCGTGCCGCCCGCCGCGTGGATGCTGCGCAGCGCCTGCGCCATGTAGGTCGCGTTGACGCCGTTCTCGAGGTCGATGTCGACGCCGTCGAAGCCGTAGGTCGCGATGAGCGACTTCATGCTGTTGGAGAAGTTCGTCGCCGCGGCCGAGGAGTCGACGCGGATCGTGCCCTTCTCACCGCCCACCGACAGGATGACCTTCTGCCCGCGTGCCTGCGCCGTCTTGATGTCGGCCTTGAACTGCGCGTCGGTGTAGCCGCCGAGCTGGCTCGACAGACCCGAGTCGAGGGTGAAGGTGACCGCGCCCGGCGTGGCCGTCGCGTCGGCGAAGGACACCGCGATGATGTTGTACTTCGTCGGCACGTCAGCGAGCTTGAGCGCCTTCGCGCCGTTGTAGAAGTTCTGCCAGTAGCCGGTGATCACGTGCTTCGGCAGGTTGCCCGTCGGCGGGTTGCTGGTGGTCGTCGTCGGCGAGTTGCTCGTGGTGGTGGTGGTGGTGGGCGTCGTCGGCGTCGTCGGGGTGGTGGTCGGCGAGCCGCCGGGGCCGTCGAGGTTGACGTCGTCCGCGAAGTACGCGGGCTGGCCGTACCAGCCGTGCAGGTAGATGTCGACGCTGGTGGTGGACGCGCCGGTGGTGAAGCTCAGCGAGAGCTGGCTCCAGCTGGCACCGCCCGGGGTCCAGGTGTTCTTGTCACCCGTCCCGGTGCCCGTGACGCCCAGATAGGTGTAACTGCCCTGCACCCAGGCCGAAAGTGTGTACGCGGTGTTGGCCTTCACCGGCACGCTCTGCGAGCAGCGGGCATTGTCCTGGCCTGCCGGGGTCGCGCTGAGCGCGCGGGTGCCCGAGTGGACCGGCGTGGTGACGACCGAGGACGCGCCGGTACAGGTCCAGCCGCTCGTGGTCCCGAGTTCGAAGCCCGGGTTGGTCAGGATGTTGGCGGCCGAGGCACTGCCCGAGACCGCGAAAGTCACCCCCAGGCACACGGCCAGTGACGACAGCAGGGCGAGGAACGCGTGTTTCGGCTTGACTTTCACGGCTGGCCTCCACGAACGGGTGATGTCGGCCACATCAAAATGGACTAGACCAATACAACTGTCAAGGGTTCGGTTAGAGGAGGCCATACGAAAGTCGGCTCGGCGGAAGCGGCAGAATGCAGGGTCCGAGAGCACCCGAGGGCGGATTTCAGGAGCGTGGGAGTGAGCGTGCAGGGCCTGCAGACAGTCGAGCAGAAGATCGCCGAAGAACTCGGCGTGCGCGAGGGGCAGGTCAAGGCGGCCGTCGACCTGCTGGACGGCGGATCGACCGTGCCGTTCATCGCCCGGTACCGCAAAGAGGTCACCGGGATGCTGGACGACGCCCAGCTGCGCACGCTCGAAGAACGCCTCCGCTACCTGCGGGAGCTCAACGAGCGCCGGGTAGCCGTGCTGGAGTCGATCCGTAGCCAGGGCAAGCTGGACGAGGCGCTCGAAGCGTCGATCATGGCGGCGGACACCAAGTCCCGCCTCGAAGACATCTACCTGCCGTACAAGCCCAAGCGGCGGACGAAGGCGATGATCGCCCGTGAGGCCGGGCTGGAGCCGCTCGCCGACGGGTTGCTGAACGACCCGAACACCGACCCGCAGGCCGCCGCCGCGGTATTCGTCGACGCCGACAAGGGTGTCGCGGACGCGCAGGCCGCGCTGGACGGCGCCCGTTCGATCCTCGTCGAGCGCTTCGCCGAAGACGCCGACCTGATCGGCGAGCTGCGCGAGAAGATGTGGTCGCAGGGCCGCCTTACCTCGAAGGTCCGTGACGGCAAGGCCGACGAGGGCGCGAAGTTCTCCGACTACTTCGAGTTCTCCGAGCCGTACACCAAACTTCCCTCGCACCGGATCCTCGCGATGCTGCGCGGCGAGAAGGAGGAGATCCTCGACCTCACGATGGAGCCCGAGGAGCCGTCGGAAGAACCGCGCACCGGCCCGACCGACTACGAGACCCGCATCGCGCACAAGTTCGGGATCTCGAACGAGGGCCGGCCCGGCGACAAGTGGCTCGGCGACACCGTCCGCTGGGCGTGGCGCACGAAGATCCTGCTGCACCTGGGCATCGACCTGCGGATGCGGCTGCGTCAGTCGGCAGAGGACGACGCCGTCCGCGTGTTCGCCGCGAACCTGCGTGACCTGCTGCTCGCCGCCCCGGCAGGCACGCGCGCCACGATGGGCCTCGACCCCGGTTTCCGCACTGGTGTGAAGGTCGCCGTCGTCGACGACACCGGCAAGGTCGTCGGCACCCACGTGATCTACCCGCATCAGCCCGCCAACAAATGGGACCAGTCGATCGCCGAACTGGCCGCGTTGTGCGCCCGGCACAAGGTGGACCTGGTCTCGATCGGCAACGGCACCGCGTCACGCGAGACCGACAAGCTCGCCGGCGAGCTGATCAAGAAGCATCCGGAACTGAAGCTGACCAAGGCCGTCGTCTCCGAGGCGGGCGCGTCGGTGTACTCGGCGTCGGCGTTCGCGTCGCAGGAACTGCCGGGCATGGACGTCTCGCTGCGCGGCGCGGTCTCCATCGCGCGGCGGCTGCAGGACCCGCTGGCGGAACTGGTGAAGATCGACCCGAAGTCGATCGGTGTCGGGCAGTACCAGCACGACCTGTCCGAGATCTCGCTGTCGCGGTCACTCGACGCGGTGGTCGAGGACTGCGTGAACGCGGTCGGCGTGGACGTCAACACCGCGTCGGCGCCGCTGCTGACCCGCGTCTCGGGCATCACGACGAGCCTGGCCGAGAACATCGTGGCGCACCGTGACGAGAACGGCCCGTTCAAGACGCGGACCGGGCTCAAGGAGGTCGCGCGGCTCGGTCCCAAGGCCTTCGAGCAGTGCGCGGGCTTCCTCCGGATCCCGGACGGCGACGACCCGCTCGACTCGTCCTCGGTGCACCCGGAGGCCTATCCGGTGGTGCGGCGGATCCTGTCCTCGACCGGGACCGACCTCCGCGCGCTGATCGGCAACTCGCGGACGCTGCAAGCGCTGAAGCCGTCCGAGTTCGTCGACGACACCTTCGGTCTGCCGACGGTGACCGACATCCTCGCCGAACTCGACAAGCCTGGCCGCGACCCGCGTCCGGCGTTCAAGACCGCGACCTTCGCCGACGGCGTCGAGAAGATCGGCGACCTCAAGCCGGGCATGCGGCTGGAAGGCGTCGTGACGAACGTGGCCGCGTTCGGCGCGTTCATCGACGTCGGCGTGCACCAGGACGGCCTCGCGCACGTCTCGGCGCTGTCGAAGAACTTCGTCAAGGACCCGCGTGAGGTCGTGAAACCCGGCGACATCGTCAAGGTGAAGGTCCTGGAAGTCGACGTGCCGCGCAAGCGGATCTCGCTGACTCTGCGCCTGGACGACGAGCCCGGCAAGCCCGCTCGCGAGCAGGGCGGCGGTGGCGGCGGTCGTGATGGCGGCGGTCGTGACCGCGGTCAGGGCGGCGGCCAGCGTCAAGGCGGGCAGCGTCAGGGCGGCCAGGGTGGTCGCGGCGGCCGGGACCGGGGCGGGAACTCCGGCGGCGGGGGCGGCTCGCTGGCGGACGCCCTCCGCAAGGCTGGCTACGGCAAGTAGGTCACTTTGCGCGTGAAGGCCCCCTTCCCTCGGCTGAGCCGAGGGAAGGGGGCCTTCACGCGCATTGGGGGCTAGAGACTCAGGGGTTCATCGCGTAGGCGCCCGAGAGATCACGGACGAGCGACCAAACGTGGTCGAAGCGGGCCGCGTCCACAACGGGCTTCCGCACCGAGGCCAGCGCGAGCGCCTGCTGCGCCTCGGTCGAGGAAGACTTCCCGTGCAGGTCGATCGCGGCGACGCTGAAGTCCTGCACCAGGACGCCGAAGATCTGGTCGACGACCTCGGTCTCGATCCCGGTGATCTCCGCCTGCTCCAGCACCAGCTGCCCGTAGACGACCAGCGTGAACAGCTCGGTCAGCGCCAGCCCGAAGTCGAGGTCCTGCTGCTGCGCCTCGTCCGGGGTCGCGTCGGTGAACAGCTTCACCAGCGCCTCGGCCTGCTCCGTGAACCGCGCGACGTTCGGGATCGCGGACGCCTTGGCGTAGGCCTCGCGCCAGTCGTGGAACCGCACCTTGGACAGCCCGCGCGCGGGTCCCTGACGGAACAGGAATTCGTCGTCGGCGGCGTCGGAGCGCGTCGGCACCGGCTCGTAGGCCTGCGGCGCGAACAGGTACGCGGGCACGAACTTCGCGATCAGCGCGAGGTTCACCGCCACCGTGCCTTCCAGCTTCGGCAGGCCGTCGATGTCGTTCTTGGCCATCGCGAGATAGGTGTCGGTCTCGAAACCCTTGGCCGCCACCACATCCGCGACCAGGCCGATGACCTTCTGCGCCTCGGTGGTCACCTTCATCTTGGTGATCGGGTTGAACAGCAGGTACCGGCGGTCGTCCGGGTTCGCGCTGCGGAAGTAGTCCACGGCGCGGTCGGAGAACAGCTTCATCGCGACGAGCCGCGCGTACGCCTCGACGAATTCCCGGCGCACGTGCGGGAAATCGGTGACCTTCTTGCCGTACAGCTCCCGGTTGTGCGCGTGCGTGATCGCCTCGTACAGCGAGTGCGTCGACATCCCGATGCCGCCGAAGCACAGGTTGAACTTGCCGATGTTGACCGTGTTCAGCGCAGCGCTGAACGCCTCGGCGCCGATGTGCAGAATGTCCTCTTCGGACACCGGGTAGTCGTTGAGCTCGAACTCGGCGACGTACATCTGCGACGGCACCACGTTCTTCACCACGCGGTAGTTCGGGTGTTCCGAATCCGCGTAGAAGAACACGTACTGGTCCGGGCCCTCGACACCGTCGATGCGGCCGAACACCGACACGGTCCGCGCGCAGTTCCCGTTGCCGATGTAGTACTTCGACCCGTTGGCGCGGTAGCCGCCGTTGCCGTCCGGGGTCAGCACGAGGTCCGACGAGTAGATGTCGGCGCCGTGCTCCTTTTCGGACAGTCCGAACGCGGCGACGCCGCCGGCCGCGAGCGAGTCCGCCGCGCGTTTGCGGGCGGCCTCGTTCGCGCTCTGCCACACCGGGCCAAGGCCGAGGATGGTGACCTGCCACGGGTACCAGTAGTTCAAGCCGTAGAAACCGAGGATTTCCGACAGCGCCGCGACGCGCGCGGTGTCCCAGCGCTTGTCGGGGTCGCCGTCGGCGTTGGCGCCGGGAGTGAGGAACGTCGAGAACAAGCCTTCCTTGCCCGCGAACTCGATGAAGTCCGCGTAGAAGGTCCGCTCGTGGTAGTCCTCGGTGAGCTTGCGCTTGCCACGCTGTTCGAACCACTCGATGGTGGCACGCAGCAGGCGACGCGTCTCCGGGTCGAACTGCCGTGGGTCGTACCCACCCGGGTTCAGCAACAACGCGGTCGCCTTTTCGCTCATCGTCACTCCTGGTCGCCGAAGTTACTACCCGGTAACCGTAGCGCGCCGCCTCGCCGTCCGGCCACCGAACTCGACGGAAGTCACCTCCCCGTGGTCGTTCCGCAGGAAGCGGCCGGTGGCCGCGCGGGTGTCGGCGGCCGGGGCGATCGCGTCGTCGGCGACGAAGACGGCCTCGAACGGAGGCGGCGACGGGAAGTCCTCGACGTCGGCGACGAGCTGGGCCCAGAGCGCGCCGTCGCGGTCGGTGATCTCGAACGCGAGTTGCCCGGTCTCGTAGCGGCCGGTGTACTCGACCAGCGACGGCGTCGGCCGCGGCGGCAGGCTCTCGACCGGGGGCAGGCCGACCAGGTGTTCCAGGCACCAGTCGACGACGTTGCGGCCCAGCGCCGCGCCACCCGCGCTGTTGGTCAGCACGGTGACCGCGAAGTCCGCCTCCGGCAGCGTGACGAACTCCGAAAGCTGCAGGTTGCTGACGTTGCCGCCGTGCCGCACGAGCCGGGCGGCCCCGTGGGTGGTGTGCAGCCAGCTCAGCCCGACCTCCTCGAACCGCAGCGCGGCCTTGCGCTGCGGTGTCCGCATGAGGTCGCAGGTCGCGGCGCTGAGCGGCGGTTCGCCCGCCGACTCCCCGGTCAGGAAGAACCGGGCCCACTTCAGCTGGTCTCCGGCGGTGGACCACAGGCCGCCGCTGGCGCTGTCCGCGCGGGTCAGGCCCACGGTGTGCGCGACGGCCTGCTCCACATGACCGACGGCGTGACGGCGCGTGAGCACCTCCCACGGCAGGTAATACGACTCGGTCATACCGAGCGGCTCCAGGAACCGGGTGCGGACCAGGTCTTCGAAGGTACGGCCCGAGACGACCTCCGCGACGCGGCCCGCCAGCTGGAACCCGGCGTTGCAGTAGGAGAAGACCTCGCCGGGCGGGAAGATCTGCGGCAGGTCGCCGAACTGCTCGACCGCCAGCGCCAACGCGTCGTCGCCCCAGCCGGTGTCGAGGTCGACGTCGCCGAGGAACCCGGCGGAATGCGTGAGCAGATGCCGCACCGTCACCGTCTTCTGCGCCACGAGATCCGCCAGCCGAAGTCCGGGCAGGTACTCGGCGACCGGCTTGTCCAGGTCCAGCACGCCCTCTTCGACCAGCGACAACAACGCGGCCGCGGCGAACGTCTTGCTCGTCGAGCCGATCATGAACAGCGTTCCGGCGTCGACCGGCAGTCCGGTGTCCACACTGGACACGCCGGTGGCGAACACCGACTCCTCGCCGCGGTGCAGCACCCCCACCACCGCGCCGGGGACACCCGCCCCGCGCGCCTCCTCGTCGAGCACGCCTTGCAGATCCTGAACGTTCGGCACCCGTGTCCCCTTTCGTACGGTCAGGCCAGCGTTTCACCGCGACGCCGCGTCCGGCTCGTACGAACCGACGAACATCGGCGGACCGGTGCGGGCGATATCACGTAGCCCGGGAGATCACGACCAAGTACACTGGCATTGCGGTCCGCTCAGTTCTGCCTCGGGCCGCGTTTCGTTGTCGAATGACCACGCGCCGCGGCCCCCGAGGTCTGCGCCGGGCAGGACAACCGTTCCTATTCTTACGGAGATACCAGGGCGCATACGCGCCCATACGCTTATGAGCACACCTACTTTCACCGAACTCGGCCTGCCCAAGACCCTCGTGGACTCGCTCGCCGAGCAGGGCGTCACCAGCCCGTTCCCGATCCAGGCCGCCACGCTGCCGCATTCGCTGGCAGGCCGGGACGTCCTCGGCCGCGGCCGCACCGGCTCCGGCAAGACCTACGGCTTCGTGCTGCCCGTCCTCGCCCGGCTCGCCGCCGGTCCGACGCGGCGCCGTCCGGGCCGTCCGCGCGCGCTGGTGCTGGCCCCGACCCGCGAACTGGCCACCCAGATCGAGGCGTCGTTCCTGCCGCTGGCCAAGCCGCTCGGCCTCAAGGTCACCACCATCTTCGGCGGCGTCAGCCCCAACCCGCAGATCACCCGGCTGCGTGACGGCGTCGACATCGTCGTCGCCTGCCCCGGCCGGCTCGCCGACCACATGCGTTCGGGTGAGGTGAAGCTCGACCACATCGAGGTCACCGTGCTGGACGAGGCCGACCACATGGCCGACCTCGGCTTCCTGCCCGACGTCCGGCGCATCATGTCCGAGACCCCGGAGCGCGGGCAGCGGCTGCTGTTCTCCGCGACCCTCGACGCGGGCGTCGACGTGCTGGTCAAACGCTTCATGCACGACCCGGTCACGCACAGCGTCGACTCGGCCCAGTCGCCGGTCTCGACCATGCAGCACCACGTGCTGCACCTGGAGGAGACCCACCGGCTGCCGGTGCTGATCGACCTCACCGCCGCACCGGGCCGCACGCTGGTGTTCACCCGGACGAAGCACCGCGCCAAGCAGCTCACGCGCAAGCTCATGGCCTCCGGGGTGCCGGCGGTCGAACTGCACGGCAACCTCGGCCAGACCGCGCGCACGCGCAACCTGGAGGCGTTCTCCTCCGGCGCGGCGAAGACGCTGGTCGCGACCGACATCGCCGCCCGCGGCATCCACGTCGACGACGTCACCCTCGTCATCCACGCCGACCCGCCGGTCGAGCACAAGGCGTACCTGCACCGGTCCGGCCGGACCGCGCGGGCCGGTGCGTCCGGCACCGTCGTCACGCTGATGACCGACGCGCAGGTCGGCGACGTCCGCGACCTCACCCGCAAGGCGGGCATCAAGCCGACCACGACACAGCTCGGCCCCGGCCACCCGCTGCTGTCCGAGCTGGCCCCCGGCGAGCGTTCGTTCACCGCGTCACCGCGGCGGCCGATCGTGGACACGCGTCCGAAGAAGGTCAGCGCCAGCGGCGAGGCCATCTCCGGCAAGGGCGATGACGAAGACGACCGTCCGGCGAACCGGGGCCGCGGTAACCGGGCCGGTCGCGGCCGTGGCCCCTCCGTCGGCGGCCGCGGTGCTTCCGGTGGTGGCCGTGGCTCCTCCGGTGGCGCGCGTCGCGGTGGCGCTGGCGGCACTGGTGGTGCTGGAGGATCTTCGGAAGGCCGTTCGCGTCAGCCCCGGACCGAAGGCGACCGCCGTGGCGGCGCCCCCACCGGTCAGGGCCGTCGTGCGGCTGAAAGCACGGGACGTCGCGAAGGCGCCCCCAAGGGCGGCCAGGCTCGTCGCGGGGCCTCCGAGTCCCAGCCGCGCCGGGGTTCCGGTGCCGCGAAGTCCCAGCCCTCGCGAAACCAGTCCGGTGGCGCTCCGGCCCGCCGTGGCGGTGCCGCCGCCTTCTCCTCGGGAACGCGCGCTGGCTCTCGCCGCTCGCGCTAACTCTCGCCGACGGCGATCACGCGTGATCAGATGGAGAACACGGAGTTCTCCGTCTGATCACGTGAGTTCTCCGTCTGATCACGCGTGATGCCCGGTTGGTCACGCGTTTCGGGCGGCGAGGCGGGCTTCAGTGGCCGCCCGGCGCTCTTCGAACCGTGACGCCTGGGTGTCGAGGGCCTTGAGGAACTGGTCGAGTTCGTCGCGGGCCTTCTCCCCCTCCTCGCCGAGTCCTTCCAGCTCGAAGATCTTCCAGTGCCGCAGCAGCGGCCAGATCACTTCGTCGTGGTGGATCCGCAGGTCGTAGATGCCCGCCTTCGCGATCAGGGCGGCCTTCCGCACGAAGCTCGGGATCACCGCGCCCGGCATCTGGAACTGGACGACCTCGTCGGTGATGGCGCGCATCATCGCGTCGGGTGAAAGCTCCAGCGACGCCTTCACCAGGTTGCGGTAGAAGATCATGTGCAGGTTCTCGTCCATCGCGACCCGCGAGAGCAGCTTCTCGCACAACGGATCCTGTGTGTACCGCCCGGTGTTGCGGTGCGAAAGCCGCGTCGCCAGCTCCTGGAACGACACGTACGCGAAGACGTTCAGTAACGCCTTGTCACCGCTGTCGTACCCGGCCTGCATGGTCTGCATCCGCGCCCGCTCCAGCTCGACCGGGTCCACCGCGCGTGTCACCAGCAGGTAGTCGCGGATGCAGATGCCGTGACGACCTTCTTCTGCGGTCCAGCGGTGCACCCAGGTGCCCCACGCGCCGTCGCGCCCGAAGGCGCGCTCGATCTCGCGGTGGTAGCTCGGGAGGTTGTCCTCGGTGAGCAGGTTGACCTCCAGCGAGGTCCGCGCGATCGGCGACACCCGCGACTGCTCGGGATCCCAGGGCTCGCCGCCCAGTTCGGCGAAGTTCTTGCCCTCGCTCCACGGCACGTACTCGTGCGGCATCCATTCCTTGGCGACCCCGAGATGCCGGTTGAGGTTCTCCTCGACCGTCCCCTCGAGCTCGAGCATCAGCCGGGTGCTTTCGGGGACCGCCATGCGTTTCTTCCTTCCGGGACAACGGGAAACACCTACCTACGACACCGTAACTTACGGTGTCGTAGGTAGGCCACCTCCGGCAGATGAACGCTCAGGCCCCGTGAGATCTAGAGCGAGGCCGTCAGTCCCCGCGCCCGCAGGACCGAACGTTCCAGCGGGCGGAACACCAGCAGCTCGATGCCGACGCCGACCAGCAGGATCAGGAAGATCGCCGAGATCACGCCTTCCATGCTGTTGAACGACGAGCCCTCGTTCAGGTACGCGCCGAGCCCCTTGCCGAGCGCCGGGGACAGCGCGATCAGCTCGGCGGCCATCAGCGAACGCCACGAGAACGCCCAGCCCTGCTTGAGCCCGGCCAGGAAGCCGGGCAGCGCGGCGGGCAGCAGGATGTACCGGGCCGAGGAGAACCGGCTCGCCCCCATCACCTGGCCGACGCGCGGCAGGATCGGCGGGATCTGGTCGATACCCGAGACGAGGCCGTTCGCGATCGACGGCACCGAACCCAGCAGGACGACGAAGTAGATCGACGCGTCGTTCAGCCCGAACCACAGGATCGCCGCCGGCACCCAGGCCACCGACGGAAGGCTCTGCAACCCGGTCAGGAACGGCCCGACCGCCGACCGGACGAGCCGGACCTTCGCCACCAGCAGGCCGAGCGGGGTACCGATGACCACGCCGATCAGGAAGCCCAGCGCCGCCCGGTGCACCGACGTCCAGACGAACTCGAAGATCTCGCCCGTGCTCGTGATGTCGACGAGTTCGTCCCACACCGCGAGCGGCGCGGGCAGCATCGACTCCGGCCAGAACGCGGCGGCCCACAGGATCTGCCAGAGCACGACCAGCAAGGCCAGGAAGACCAACGGCGGCACGAAACCGCGCAGGAACCGCTTCCCCCGGCTTTCCCGGCGCTCGCCGGCGGGGGTGTCGAGCGAATCGAGCCCCGCGCCGACGGCCTCGTCCGCTTCCTCCGCCACAGACGCCCCGGCGTCGGGGCGGTCAAGCCGCGGCATGGGTACTGATCACCTCCCGGAGGTGACCGGTGATCTCCAGCGTCAGCTCCTCGGCGTCGGAGGCCTGGACGTCGCGCCATTCCCGCACGACCCGGCCCGGCCGCGACGAGAGCAGCACGACGCGCTGGCCGAGCCGAACGGCCTCGCGGACGTCGTGCGTCACGAACAGCACCGAGGTGCCGGTGCTGCGGTAGACGCGCAGCAGTTCGCCTTGCAGGACGTCGCGGGTGATGGCGTCGAGCGCGGCGAACGGCTCGTCCATCAGCAGCAGCGACTGCTCCGGGTCACCGCCGACACGCAGGGTCGCGGCCAGCGCCCTGGCGAGCGCGACGCGCTGCCGCATCCCGCCGGACAGCTCGTGCGGCCGCTTGTCGCCCGCGCCGCCGAGCCGGACGAGTTCGAGCAGTTCGGCCGCCTTCTCTCGGCGTTCGGCCCGGCCGAAACCGGCCAGCCGCAGCGGCAGTTCCACGTTGCGGGCCGCGGTCAGCCACGGCATCAGCGCGGCCTCCTGGAACATCACCGCGGGCCGGGAGGTCTCCAAGGTGATCGAACCGGACGTCGGCCGGTCGAGTCCGGCGACCAGGTTCAGCAGGGTGCTCTTGCCGCAACCGGAGGCGCCGAGCAGGCAGACGAACTCGCCGGGGGCGACCGTCAGGTCCATCCCGTCGAGGGCCACGACGGCGCGACCGGTCGGGCCGAACACCTTCCGGACGCCGTCGAGACGCACGGCGACACCGGTGGACAGGCCGGGTTCCAAAGTGGTCGTCATCGCTGATCCCCTCCGGTCACTTCGTCAGTCCGGGCGCGTCCACGCCGGGCTTGCCCTGCTCGGAGAGCACGGCGTTGAGCGGGCCGAAGTCGGCGAACCCCTTGAGGTCCACCGCGGACTTCACCACCCCGGCGGTCACCGAGTCCTGCGCGAGCTGGGTGAAGGTCGACGCCACCGGATCGATGCCGAGTTCGATGCCGGAGAACGCGCGGTCGAGAACGGCCTCGTTCAGTGTGCTGCCCGCGAGCGCCTTGAGTTCTCCGTTGACCACTTTCTTCGCCTCGGCGGGGTTGGTCTTCGCCCAGTCGATGGCGGCGAGCTCACCCTTGAGGATGGCGGTGACGGTCTCCGGGTGCTGCTGGAGGAACTCGCTGCGGACGATCACGACGGTAGTCGGGAACTTGCCTTCCGGCCACAGGGTCTTCTCGTCCAGCAGGACTTTCGCGCCCGCGTCCAGCACCAGCCGCGAGGACCACGGCTCCGGCAGCCAGCCACCGTCGAGCTCGCCCTTCTTGAAGGCGTCGAACGTCTTCGGGTTGTCGAGGTTGGTGATCTTGACGTCGGGCAGCTTCTTCTCGGCGATGAACTTCTTGAGCGCGACGTCCTGGGTGTTCGCCAGCGACGGCGTCGCGATGTTCTTGCCGGTGAGCTGCTCGGGTGTGGTGATCTCGGGCTTCACCACCAGCTGCGCGCCGCCGGTGACCGCGCCGGAGACGAGCTGGATGGCGCCCTTGGACTTGGTGAAGGCGTTGATCGCCGGGCCGGAGCCGATGAAGGCGATGTCGAGCGAGTTGCCGAGCAGCGCGTTGACCTCTTCGGGCCCGGCGTTGAACGTCTGGGCGGTGAGCTTCGTCGAGCCGAGTTCCTTGGCGAAGAAGCCGTTCTTCACCCCGATCAGCGCGGGCGCGTGCGTCACGTTCGGGAAGTACCCGACGCGCACCTCACCCGCGGCGCCCTGGCTCTTGTGCTCCGACGGCGCCGCGGCGTTGTCCGCGCGTGAACACCCCGCGATCCCACCGGCCAGGGTCAGGGCGGCGAAGGCCGCGGCCAGCAGGCGGGTTCTGTGGTGGGTGCTCACGGGGGTGTCGCCTTTCGGGGGTACAGCTCAGCCTCGGGTGGTGGCCGCGAGAGTGACACGTTCGGCCGCTCAGCCGCATCGCCATCCGCATGACGGGAAAGATACCGGGAAACCTTGACACCAGGCGGAACAGTCGTTCCACATTTCAGGACGGGCGTCCCATGACCGTACCGCCCGATCAGGGGGTCCTCCCGGTGTAACGGTTCGGGCCGAACGGGCGAACCACGCTTAGTGGTTGACAGGTGTCGTACTCGGGCCTTGTGGCCGTGCGTCCAGCGGGAAGCTGGGCCGTCGAGACCCCCGGAGGACTTCCGATGGCGACCACTAAGTGGTGAACCACCCTCGGACCGTCGCCATGGCGGGCGTGCTGACCGCCGGGATCGGGATGGGCGTCCTCGCGATGACGCTCAAGCTCGCCGACGGCACGCACACCGCGCTCGACACCACCCTGTCGACGGCGACCGGGTTCCTCTTCCTCCTGGCCGGCGCCGTCGCGCACGTCCGCCGCGCCTCGAACCCCATCGGCCTGCTCATCGCGCTGGCCGGGCTCGCGTTGTTCGCCGAGGACCTGCAGTTCGCCGGTGACCCGCTCGCGCACACCGCCGGCCTGGCGCTGACGGCCGCGTCCAGTCCGGTGATCGCGCATCTCGTGGTCGTCTTCCCGCACGGAAAACTCCGGTCCCGCTGGGAACGCGTGCTCGTCCTCTCCGCGTACGCCGTGGTCTTCGGGGCGGCGGTGCTCAGCCTGCTGGTCAACGACGATCCGAAGAACCTCGCCGCGGTCGCGGCCTCCCCGGAGGCCGAGCGACTGGTCAAACGGCTCCTCGAACTGGTCGGCGCGCTGATCGGCGGCGGCGTCGTCGCGGTGCTGCTCTACCGCTGGCTCGCGGGCCGCCTCCCGCAGCGGCGGCTGCTCTCCCCGGTCGTCGCGATCGCCGTGATCGGCGCGGTGAGCACCACGGTCGGCAGCGCGCTCGGCTCCGGGCATCCGGCCTCCGACCTGCTGCTCGACGTCTACCGGATCTCGTTCTGCCTGTGGCCGCTGGCGTTCCTGATCGGGGTGCTGCGGGCACGGGTCGGCAACGCGGAGATGATCCGGCTCCTGCTGGAACGCGACGGCACCGGGCTGGCCGCGCTCGTGCAGGACGACGAGGTGTGGAAGGACAGCCGGTCGATCGACGCGCTCAACGCCGCCGCCGGGCTGGTGCTGGACAACCAGCGCCTCGCCGCGGAACTGGAGGAACGCCTCGTCGAGGTCCAGGCCTCCCGCGCCCGCATCGTGGCCGCCGCCGACGACGAGCGGAGACGCGTCGAACGCGATCTGCACGACGGCGCACAGCAGCGTCTGGTGAGCATCGTGCTGTTGCTGCGTATGGCCGAACGACGGCTCGGCGGTGAGCTGACCCCGGCCGTCGCGAGCCTGCTGCGAGGCACCATCGACGAACTTCAGGGCACCGTCACCGAACTGCGCGAGCTCGCGCACGGCCTCCGCCCCGCGATCCTCACCGACGCCGGGCTGATCGCGGCGGTCCGGTCACTGCTGGACCGGATCCCGCTCGAGGTCGGCCTCGACGCCGCGGACGTGCCCCGGCTCAGCGGCGCCGTCGAGGCGACGGCGTACTTCGTGGTCTCCGAGGCGGTCACCAACGCCCTGAAGCACGCTCGGGCGCGGGAGGTTCGCGTGCGCATCGGCGTCGAGGAGGACCGCTTGCGGGTGGACGTCCACGACGACGGCACCGGCGCGGCCGATATCGACGGTGGCTCCGGGCTGCACGGCCTCCGCGACCGTGTCCGCGCGCTCGGCGGTGAACTCACCGTCGTCGGCGAGCCCGGATCCGGGAGCACGGTCTCGGCGGTGGTTCCGCTGGACGGCTAGGCCAAGCCGCGGATCGCGCGTGCGGGAGGCCTCGTCCCCTGGATCGACGCGATCATCTCCAGCACCTGCCGGGTGCGTTTCACCTCGTGCACCCGGAACACCTTCGCCCCCTCGGCCACCGCCCAGGCCGTCGCGGCGAGGGTCCCGTCGACCCGCTCCGCGAGTTCCACCCCGAGCGTCTCCCCGACGAAGTCCTTATTGGACAGTGCCATCAGCACCGGCCAGCCGGTGTCGGCCAGTTCCCGCGCGTGCCTCAGCAGCGCCAGGCTGTGCCAGGTGTTCTTGCCGAAGTCGTGGGTCGGGTCGATCAGCACACCCTCGCGCGGGACACCGAGTGCGACGACCGCTTCGGCGTGGGCCGTCGTCTCCGCGACGACATCGGCGACGATGTCCGGGTAGGTCACCCGGAACGGGCGGGTGCGCGGGACGGCGTTCCCGGTGTGCGAGCAGACGTAGCCGGTGCCGAACTCCGCCGCGACCTCGGCCAGTTTCGGATCGGCACCCGCCCAGGTGTCGTTGATCAGGTCCGCGCCCGCCTCGGCCGAGCGCCTGCCCACCTCGTGCCGCCAGGTGTCGACGCTGATCACCAGGTCGGGGTGTAGTTCGCGGATCCGCTCGACGAACGGGACCACCCGTCGGATCTCTTCCTCGACGTCGACCTCCGCGCCGGGACCGGCCTTCACCCCGCCGATGTCGACGATGTCGGCCCCCTCCGCCACCGCCCGCGCGACGGCGGCGAGCGCGTCCGGGTCCGAGAAGGTCGCGCCCTTGTCGTAGAAGGAATCGGGGGTGCGGTTGACGATCGCCATGACCAGTGCGCGGTCCCGGGCGACCTGGCGCCCGCGGAAGGTCAGCTCGTTCACGTACCGATCGTAGGCGAGCGGACCGACTCCGGAGAGAGTGCCGCCCACCGGGACCCGTCCCGGACACCGGGAGCGGCCATTCGAGTGGCATATCTGATATATGACGTAAGAGATCGGATCTCTCTTGACTCACCGTCGAGAAGACGAGTAGACGTTGTCCCGCAAGGAAAGTTCAGCCCCCAGAGCTGGTCGGGATGCCGACGGACGGCGGATCGGCATCCCGGCCACCCACTCCCCCGGTGTCCCCGGCGCAGGAAGGGCCACGAATGTCCCAAAATCCTCTTCGCGCGGCACGGCTTTCGCGGCGCACCGTGCTGGCGGGAACCGCGGGCGCCCTCGGCGCACTGGCCATCCCCGGTGTGGCCGCCGCTGCCACACCGGGATCCGTGGACTGGTCGCGGGCGGTCGTCGACTCGACGATGAAGCGCTACACCCCGGCCACCCTCGGCGGCTGGGGTTACACCCGCGGCCTGTACCTCTACGGCCAGTACCTGGTGTACCGGCGCACCGGGGAGCGGCGCTACCTCGACTACATCCTCGCCTGGTACGACCGGTTCGTCACCGAAAGCGGGATCTCCAACGGCTTCACCAACCTGGACGCGATGCGCTCCGGGCAGATGTTCCCCTTGCTGTACACCGAAACCGGGCAGGCGAAGTACAAGACCGCTGCGGACCAGCTGCGCCGCCGGTTCCCGTCCTATCCCCGGACGTCCGACGGTGGGATGTTCCATGCCACGAGCAGGGCCGGGCAGTTGTGGGCGGACGGCGTGTACATGGCGCAACCGTTCCTCGCCTTGTACGGCAAGACCTTCGGCGATTCCGGCTACTGCTACGAAGAGGCCGCGAAGAACGTCGTCGTGTACTTCGACCGGCTCAAGGAACCCGCCAAGGGCCTGCTCTACCACGCCTACGACGAAGACGGCTCGGAATCGTGGGCTTCGGGCGACGGACGGCATTCGAAGTATCACTGGGCCCGCGCGATCGGCTGGCTCGGGATGGCGTCGATCGACCTGCTCGAGATCCTGCCCGACGGCCATCCGCGGCGCCGTCGCCTCGTCGACGTCGTCAAGTTCCTCGCGGCGGGGTACACCCGGTGGCAGGACCGGGCTTCGGGCCGCTGGTTCCAGGTCGTCGACCGGGGCGGCGACAAGGACAACTGGCTGGAGACCTCGGCGTCGGCGATGTACACGTTCCTGCTCTCCCGGGCCGTGGAACGCGGCTACATCGGCACCGAGTACGGACCGGTGGCCGCGAAGGGCTACCGCGGGGTCTTGTCCCAGGTTTCGACCGGTTCCGACGGATTGGCGGATATCGCGAACATCTCCGAGGGCACTAATGTCGGCGACACCGCGTATTACTACGGGCGTAAGCGCAACACCAACGATTTCCACGGTCTCGGCGCGTTTCTCATCATGAACGAGCAACTGGGTTTTTCCGGGCGGTGCCGGGTATTGACCTGAGGCGCTAACATCGCGTGCTGCGACGCCCCAATCCCAGGAGGGACGACCGGATGCGCGAGACGCCGCCCCAGGCCTCCTATACCCGGCTCGAACTCGGTGACACCAGCACGATCCCGGTCAGTGTGACGGTTTCCCCGCACATCTCACTGGTCTCCCTGCTCGTCGAAGTCGTCGGCGGCTACGACCGCGGCCTGCCGGCCCCCTGGCGCCGCCAGGTGGGCTCGGCGATCCCGGAGCAGGGATACCGTGCGGCGAGCGCCCTCGCCCGCCGCGGCACCTCCGTGCAACCGGACTTCATCGTGCCGATCAGTCCCGCCGGGGACGCTTCCGCCGCCGCTCAGGCGGAAATGCTGCGCGACCTGACGGAAGCCGACGTCCTGAAAGGCCTGGAAGAGGTCTTCGGCGACCGGTTGCCCGCGCAGTGGCGGCAGGCCGCCGACCATCCGAGACGCTGGGTCGCCTCGCTCGCGGACGCCTTCACCGCGACCCGGCTGGCGACCGAAAACCTCTGGACCAAGGCCCGGCCCCTGCTCGACCGCGAGATCGAACGGATCGGTGTCGCCTCCGTCCGCGGCGGGACCGACGCGGTACTCGGCCTGCTGCGACCCCATTTCCGGTTCAGCAACGGCTCACTGCTGCTGCCCGACGCCGAACCGGCGCGCTACGCCGTCCGCGGCCGCAAACTGATCCTCGTCCCGATGCTCGCGGGCTGCCGGTCGGTGGTGTCCAACTTCGACGAAGAGAACGCCATCTGGATCGGCTACCCCCTGCCGGGGCTGGACGGCCTGCTCGACAACGGCAAGGCCGAACCGGGCCCCGGCACCGAAGGGCTCGACCTGGTGGTCGGCGCCCACCGCGCGAAACTGTTGCGGCACTTGGGAAAACCCGCCCGGATGGGCGAGATCGCGAATCTGCTGTCCTGCGCCGCGAGCACCGCGACCTACCACTGCGAACAGCTCGTGTCGGCGGGTCTGATCCAGCGGCACCGTGAGGGCCAAGTCGTCCTCGTGGTCCGGACTCCTCGTGGTGACGCGCTGGTGGACCTGCTGTCCTGAAGCTGAAGGGGTCGTGCTGGCCTTCACGGCCAGTTGAACGCGTGCACGGGGCGGCCACCCCGCCTTGCTCGCCTGAAGTACATGAAGGCCCCCTTGCTTGCGCCTAGGTACAGGAAGGGGTCCTTCATGTACTTGGTCCCGACCGCCCGCGCATGCCACGAGCCCCCTTAGACCCGTTGCAAGCCTGGCTTCCCGGCTTCCACCACATAGCTGCGGTCCGCGGCCAGGGTCACCTTCGAGAAGTCGTACTCGGTGGTGTCCGAAACCGTCATGAAGTCCGCCCGCATCTGTGCTTGCGACGCCGTCACCCGGACGTAGCCACGCTTTCCGCGGCAGTACTTGACGTGCGGGTTGTTCGAGAGCCAGGCCGACGACGGATCGGTCGCGGTGTCGCTGTTGCTCGTGACCGACGTCGTCACCAGTTCCGAGCCGAACACCGGGTCACTGTGGTTGAAGTAGTCGCGGCGCAGGTCGGCCGCCCAGTGCCGGTGGACGTCGCCGGTCAGCACGATCGGGTTCGGCACCTTGCGGTCCACGATGCCCTTCGCGATCCGGTCGCGGGAGGCCTCGTAACCCTGCCAGGAGTCGGGGCTCTCGCAGGTCGCCTTGTTGCCATCGCCGTCGCGGGTGGCGAAGAAGACCTGCTGGCCGAGGAAGTCCCACTTCGCCGGGTGCGTCTCCAGCGCCTTCAGCAGCCACGCCTCCTGCGCCGTGCCCAGGATGCTGCGCGAGGTCGCCCGCATGTCGGTGCACGCCGGGCCCGCCGAACCGGACGGGTCGGGGACCTGCGCGTTGCGGTACTGGCGGGTGTCGAGCATGTGGAACCGGGCGAGGTTCCCCCAGCCGAACTGCCGGTACAGGCGGATCGCCGCGCCGCTCGGCTTGGCGGTCGCCCTGATCGGCATGTTCTCGTAGAACGCCTGGAACCCAGCGGCCTTGCGATCGACCGGGGCGGGGCTGGTGGTGGAGTTCCAGTTGTTCATCACCTCGTGGTCGTCGAAGACCACGATCCACGGCGCCATCGCGTGCGCGTTCTGGAGGTCGACGTCGGTCTTGTGCTGGGCGTGCCGGGCGCGGTACTGGGCCAGCGTCTTCACGTCCTCGGTGAAGGCGAGCCGTCGCGGGTTGCGCTCGGCGGCGGCGCGGCCGGACTTCTTCTCGTACATGTAGTCGCCGAGGAACAGCACCAGATCCGGGTCGTCGGCGAGCATCCCCTTGTACGAGTGGTACCAGCCCTCCTCCCAGTGCTGGCAGGAGGAGAAGCAGTACTTCAGCTGGTCGACAGCGGCACCGGCGGCGGGGGCGGTCCTGGTCCGGCCGACCGGTGAGATGAAGCCGCTGGTTTTGAAGCGGTAGAAGTACTCGCGTCCCGGCTGGAGCCCGGCCGGTTCGATGTGCACGCTGTGCCCGGAGGCGCGGGCCGCGGTGGCGGTGCCCTTCTGCGCGATCGAGGAGAACGCCTGGTCGTTCGCGATCTCCCAGTCCACTGTGTACGCGGCGTCCGGCATACCGCCGAAACCGTCGGGGTTCAGCGGGGCGGGAGCGAGCCGCGTCCACAGCACGACGCTGTCCGGCAGCGGGTCACCCGAGGCGACACCGAGCTGGAACGGGTCGTGGATGGCGGGCGCCGCCGCCATCGTTCTCGCGTTCGCCCACGAAGGCACCGTCGACGATAACGCCGCCGCCGAAACCGCCGCGGCTCCACCGAGGAGTACCGCCCGCCGGTTCACCTGACCCATGAGAATTCAACCTTTCGAAGTGGGGAAAGAACAGGGAGGGATTTCACGCGGCGTAATCGGTGATGCCGCCACTACAAGCCTCGAGGGCCGGATTCGCGGAAGCGTTGGCGACGCAGACCTTGTAATAGACCCACGACCCCTTCGCGACCGGAACGGCCTTGTCGACGTGCGTGCCGTTACCGCCGGAAGCCCAGACGTAGAACGGGCCGGCGCCACCCTTCAGCCAGTAGGCGACCACAGCGGACTTGCCGTCGGCGTCCTTGTCGTAGACGAGGAAATGAGCATCCGATGACCGGAACTGGCCTTCGCCCGCGCAGACGCCGGTGGAACATTCGGCGCTGCCGGAACCGACCCCGCAGTCGGGCGCGATCCGCTGGTCGGAGCCGGTGTAGACGTAGCCGTCCGAGATGTAGCCGCCGAGCGCGGGAACGTAGTCCCACAACGTCGTCTTGCCCAAGGGACCGGTGACCTCGGTCCCTTGCGTCTGACAGTCGATGGTCACCGTGGCGCCGTTGGCCACCGTGCGCACCGCGCTCGAAGAGGTGCTCGGGGCGCGGCGCACGTTCAGCGGATCACCCGCCGTCTTGACCGTCCCGGTGGCCGCGGCCAGCGCGGGAGTAGCGCCGGCGAGTCCCAAGGCGCCCGCCGTCGCCAGCACGAGGAAGAAACCGGCGAGTCGCCGGACACTTGAACGCTTCATGACTTCAGCGTCAACCGGCGTCGTACACATCCCGTACAAACGCCGACCCGCTGTCTGCACATGCATGCGAATGGATCTAGCCAACCATGGCGGGACGGCAATATTATCGGCGGATATGGGGCTCCTGCCGTATTGGCGGTTTAGGTGACAATTCTCGGGTTTCGCGTTCTCGGTCCGCTGGAAGTGGCGGTGGACGGACAGGTGGTGCCGCTCGGCGGCCCCAAACCGCGTCTGCTGCTCGCCGCACTGCTGCTCCAGCCCAACGTCGTGGTCTCCACCGAACTGCTGATCGAGGTCCTGTGGCCCTCGTCGGCTCCGCGTTCGGCGGCGGCGAACATCCGCACCTACGTCCATTCACTCCGCAAACGTCTCGCCGACCGCGACCCCGGACTGGGGGAACGCATCGGCAGCCGGGCGTCCGGCTACATCCTCAAAGCCACCCCTGAGGAGATCGACCACATCCGATTCGGTGATCTGGCCGCCCGCGCACAGGACGCGCTCGGCCACGGGCAGGCCGAATCCGCCCTCGACCTGCTGGATCAAGCCGAAGCGTTGTGGCGTGGCGAAGTCCTCGAAGGGCTCCCCCACGACCACGGCTGGGGCGCGACCGTGGCCCGGCTGACGGAATTGCGGCTCGCGGTCCAGGAACAGCGGCTGCGGGCGAGGATCGAACTCGGCCGTACCTCCGAAGCCGTCGCCGAACTGCGCGGCCTGGTCACCGAGCATCCGCTGCGCGAGGAACTCTGGCAGCAGCTGATCGTCGCGCTGCGGGCCGACGGCCGCACGACCGACGCGATCGAGGCGTACGAAACGGCCGAGAAAGTGCTGGCCGAGGAACTCGGCACCGAACCGGGGCCGCGGCTGCGGGAACTGCGGGCTTCGCTGGTCGTGGCTCCGGACACCATGGCCCTCGCCGTCACCCGGCCGATGGCACCGGTCTGCCAGCTGCCACTGGACCTGCCGGACTTCACCGGCCGCGAAGAGGTGGTCGGCGAGCTCGTCGGTCTCCTCCGCGACCGCCGCGAACAGGGAAAACCCACCATCGCGGTGTTTTCGGGGGCGCCGGGGGTCGGCAAGTCCTCGGTCGCGATCCGGGTGGCGCACGCGGTACGGGAAGACTTCCCCGACGGCCAGTTGCACGTCGACCTCGCCGGGACGTCGACCTCGCCGAGGCCGCCGATGACCGTGCTCGCCGAGTTGCTCCGCGCGCTGGGCGTGCCGGACGCGGGGCTGCCGCGTGATCTCCCCGAACGCGCGGCGCTGCTGCGGTCCCGGCTGGCGAGCACCCGGATGTGCGTCGTCCTCGACGACGCCGGCAGCGCGGCGCAGGTCCGGCCGCATCTGCCCGGCGCGGGCGCCTGCGCGGTGCTGATCACCAGCCGGATGCGGATGCCGGATCTGGCCGGGGCCACCCCCGTCGACGTCGACCTCCTGCCCGAGGCGGAGGCCGCGAAGCTGCTCGAAGGGATCGTCGGAACCGATCGGGTCGCCGCCGAGCCGGAATGCGCGACCGCGATCCTGCGCCACTGCGGTCATCTGCCGCTGGCGATCCGGGTCGCCGGGGCGAAGCTGACCCACCGGCCGGGCTGGACGCTGCGCGTGCTGGCGGACCGGCTGCGGGACGAAAGACGAAGACTGGACGAACTCCGCGTCGGTGATCTGGCCGTCCGGGCCAGTGTCACACTCAGCTACGACCTGCTGCCGATGTCGGCGGCGTCCGCGTTCCGCGGCCTCGGCGGGCTCGGCTCGGTCCAGTTCCCCTCCTGGGTGGTCGCGGCCCTGCTCGGCCGCACCCACGCTGACGACGTCCTCGACGTGCTGGTGGACGCCCACCTGGTCGATCTCGTCGGCTCGGACGGCACCGGCGAGCCCCGCTATCGCCTGCACGACCTGTTGCGGTGTTACGCCGCCGAACTGCGTGCGCAGGACGTCCCGGCGAAGGCGCGCGACGCCACGAAACGGGTACTGGAGGGATATCTCGCGCTCGCGGTCGAAGCCGCGGACCGAATGCCGATCCATTTCTTCGGGCTCTACCGGGATGACACGGTCGCCCAGCCCGCGCTCCCGCCAGGGGCCGAGCGGCTGATCGAGGATCCGGCCGCGTGGTTCTCCGCCGAGCGGCACACCTGCGTCGCCGCCGTCTCGCTGGCCGCCGACCTCGGTCTCGACGCGCTCGCCTGGCGTCTCGCCGCCGCGCTGGCGCCGTACTTCGACCAGCGCGGGCATCAGGACGACTGGCTGCACACGCACGCCGTGGCGCTCGCCGCCGCCCGCCGATCCGGCGAGCTACGCGGCGAGGCGATCATCCAGCGCAACCTCGGCCAGGTCCAGCTGTACCAGGACAGCTACGCCGAAGCGCTGGTCGCGTTCGAGCAGTCGCAGCTGTTGTTCGACAAGATCGGCGAGGCGCGGGGCGCGGCGATCGCGCTGGCCGGGCTCGGCACCGTGCTGCGGATCAAGGGCGAGGACACCGTCGCGCTGGAGCACTGTCACGCGGCACTCGATCAGTTCACGGCGGCCGGTGACCCGCACGGCGAGGCCGTCGCGCGGATCGCGATCGGCGCGGTGTGGCTGGCGCGACGCCGATTCGCCGAGGCGGAACACTGGTTCACCGAAGCGCTCGAACAGTCCGCGACCATCGGCGACCGGCATCGGGAGGCGCACGCGCTGAAGCGGCTCGCGATGCTGCGGCAGCATCAGGGCAATCTCGCCGGGGCGCGTGAGTGGGTCGACCAGGCCATCGCGATCTTCAACGAACTCGGCGACGACCATTGCGTCGGGTACGCGAACCAGAATCTCGGCGAACTTTATCTGCACAGCGGCGATCTGGCGCACGCGCAACTGCTGCTGGTCAATTCGCTGAGTGTGCACCGGCGCAACGGGGACCGCCGGTCCGAGGCCGAGGTGTCGCAGTTGCTCGGGGAACTGCACGAGGCACTGAGCCAGCCGGAGCGGTCGCGGACGTACTCGGAACGCGCGCTGGCGTTGTGGCGGGAACTCTCCGCGCGGCCACAGGAATCCGCGCTCGCCTCGCGTCTTCAGGAATCCGCGGAAGCCTCCTACGGCGACTCCGCGAGCGCCTGACGCCCCGCAATTCGGCACCTGGTTGCGATTCACCCATCGCAACCAGGTGCCGAATCGCGTTTGTATCGATCGTGTACAGGTCCCGGAGAAGCTCCCTTCGTAGCAACCGAGAGTGCTCGAAGGGAGACCGGAATGGTCCGGACCGTGAAGGCCCGCCGTGTGATGGCGGCCGCGCTGGCCATGGGGGCGGTCACCGCGCTGGCCGCCAGCCCCGCGAACGCGGCCCCCGAAGGGAGCTGGCGCGCCGACCTGTCCACTGTGGACGGCGATGACGTCAACGTTCGCAGCGACGGTGGCGTGCTCAGCCTGGAAAACGCCGCCTGGCACAGAAAACCCGACTCCATCGGCAGCCAGGGCTACCTGCTGCTCGGCGAACAGAACCTCGGGAAGCCGGTGAACCGCGTCACCGCCCAGGTGACCGCGGACGCGCCGAAGGGCACCGAAGTCGAGGTCGATGTCCGCGGGAAGCTCAACTCAAACGACTGGACCGAATGGACGCCCACCGAGGGTGGCGCCGCCCAGCTGTCCACTTCGGTCTCCACGGTCCAGGTCCGGATCGGACTGCGCACCGTGAACGACGGCGTGACCGCGAAGGTCAGCGACGTCACGCTCCAGGGCGAACTCGGCCCGCAGGCCAACGCGATCGGCGCGGCCGCTGCCCCGCTGACGTACAAGGTGTTCGGCACCCGCGAAGGTCTCGTCGGCGGCACCACCGCCAACGGGCACGTCATCAAGTCTCGCGACCACTTCGTCGCCCTGCCTTCGGGTCGTGGCCTGGCGCCGAAGAACACCGGCAACTACACCGTCCGCATCTGCCGCACCGACAACAGCCGCTGCGAGTACGCGCCGGTGTGGGACGTCGGCCCGTGGAACACCAAGGACGACTACTGGAACCCGTCGGCCACCCGTCAGATGTGGAAGAACCTGCCGCAGGGCAAGCCCGAAGCGCAGGCCGCGTACCAGGACGGCTACAACGGCGGCAAGGACGAGTTCGGCCGCAAGGTGGCCAACCCGGCGGGCATCGACCTCGCCGACGGCACCTTCTGGGACGGCTTGAAGATGTCGGACAACGGCTGGGTCAACGTCTCCTACCTGTGGACCGGCTCCGGCCCGACCGGTGTCGTCAGCACGGCGGGCGACCCGATGAACGTCCGGGCGTCGGCGAGCACCACCGCGGCGATCAAGGGCCTCGCGGCGAACTACGCGAAGGTCAACATCGAATGCTACGTCGAGGGCGAGACCGTCACCGGCAAGTTCGGCACCAGCAACATCTGGGACCGGATCGGCCCGGGGCACTACATCTCCGACACGTACCTGAAGACCGGATCGGATCTGCCCGTCGCACCCAAGTGCGCGTGAACCCCTGAACGCGAAGGCCCGGCGTACCCCATAACGCCGGGCCTTCGCTTTGTTCCTTTGAGCGGCACAGTTGGCGCAGTGCCGGACCGCGCCCCTCACTGTGGATTTTGGTGCGTTGGATGATGCTGTTGGTGAATTCGTGGCCACGCGAAGCTCTCCTGGCGTGTTGCCGGGGACCACACGCGTGACTGGACGGCGATCACGTGTGTCCAGGCGGAGAACTCGCGTGACTGGATGGAGAACACGCGACGCCCCGGGGCCCTTTCGCCTGGCCACGAATTCGCCAACAGCATCGTCAGATGACCAGAAATCCACCCGGTCCCGTACGAGGAGACCCTGTGACCACCGGATCCGGAGGGGGTGTGTGGAAATAGGGACACTCAACGTCCCTATTTCCACACACCCCTAGCCCGTATACGCGGCATACCTCTCGGTCGCTGACCGTCACACCCGTAAGCCGATTCGGTAATCAGGCCTGGTCGATGAACTCACTTCAGTAACCCTTTGCGCTCATCCGGTTGACCGGGGTAACCAGAGACCCTAGTTTCGCCGGAGGTCTCCACCGCGCGCAGACCGATCGGCTGGTTCAGGTTGTTCCGTGACTATGGGGTGGAGATGCGAGGGCCGACGAAGACGCTCGTCGTTGCCACTGTGCTCGCTTTGGGCATGGTGTTCGGGCTGACCGGGTGCGGCGGTGACGAGCCTGCCGGGATGGCGGCCAAACCGATCCGGATCGCGTTCGTGCCGAAGGTCGCGGGCATCCCGTACTTCGAGGCGATGAACACCGGCGGGATCGCCGCGGCCAAGCAACTCGGTGTCGAATGGACCTCGACCGGTCCGGCGACGGTGGACCCCGCCGCGCAGGTCTCGATCGTGCGCGACCTCGTCGACCAGCGGGTGGACGTCATCGCGATCGCCCCGAACGACCCCGGCTCGATGGCGCCGGCGATCACCGACGCGCGGGCCAAGGGTGTCCATGTGATCACCTCGGACACCGACGCGCCCGGCACCGATCGCGAACTCTTCGTCAACCAGGCGACGCCGGAGGGCATCGGCAAGGCGCTCACCGACGCCTTGATGACGAAGATGGGCAAGGCAGGTAAGTACGCGATCGTCTCGTGCGGCGAGACCGCCGAGAACCTCAACGCGTGGATCGCCGTTCAGCGTGCCTATACCGCTACGGAGTATCCCCATGCGCAGCTCGTCGAGACGGTCTACGCCGGTGAGAACAAGGACACCGCCACCTCGATGGCCAAGGCCCTGATGGCCAAGTACCCGGACCTCACCGGCCTCGTCGGCGAGTGCACGACGTCCGCGCCCGGGGTCGCCGAGGCCGTCCGTTCCCAGCAGAAGATCGGCCGCGTCTTCACCGTCGGCGTCGGGACACCGCAGGCGATCAAGCCGTACCTCTTGGACGGTTCCGCGTCGCTTTCCGTGCTTTGGAACGTCGAATCGCTCGGCTACCTCACGGCTTGGGCCGGCAAGCAGATCGCCGAGGGCAAACGGCTCGGCCCGTCGAACAAGGTCAACCTCGAACTCCCGGCGATCAAGTACGACGAGGCCACGAAGACCGTGCTCCTTGGCGACCCGCTGCTGATCACGCGCGAGAACGTGGACCAGTTCAAGTACTGACTCACCTGCCCCGCCGGACAGCACCCGCCGCCGCACCGCCGCCGAGGATGAGCACCAGCGCGGTCAGGCCCCACCGGCGCTTCTCCTTCGTGCGGGCGTGCGGGTCGGCGTCCGAAGCCTTCTCACGTTCCCTTGGCGGGGCGGCACGGGTCGGCTTTGGCGCCGGGGCGGGCGGCGGGACGACCTTGGGCGAGGAAGTGGGCGCCGGGCTCGGCGACGACGTGGGCGTCGGACTCGGGCTCGGGCTCGACGTCGGTGAAGGGGTCGAGGTCGGGCTGGGAGTCGGAGTCGGTTTCGGAGTGGGAACAGGAGTGGGCGCAGGAGTCGGAGTGGGGGTCGGCGTCGGCTTGGGCGGTTCCGGGTTCGGCGGCTCGGGGACTTCGGGGGCGGTGAGACAGCCCGCCGCGTCCGAGCCCGCCAGCGGCGCGCCCGAACGCACCACGGTCACCTGCCCGCCGCGATCCAGGCGATAGAGCACGCTTCGCCCGCCGATCCGGTTCGCCGTGGCGTACAAGGCGCCGTCGCGGGCGAGCACGACGGAACCGTAGACGTCGGCGGGCGGGAACCGGGCGTCGTCGGCTTCACGGACCTTTCCGGACTCCGGGTCGATGGTGATCACGGCGCCTTTTCCGCGCCAGGTGGTGGAAACTCCGTAGAGCAGTCCGTTGTGATACGCGAAGTCGTTGACGTCGTGGACGAGCGTGATCGGCCGCAGGAACACCGTCCGGATCACCCGCAGGTACCGCTCCCCCGGCGTCAAGTCCACTGTGTACAGTGTGCCGTTCCTGAGCAGGTACCAGGAATTCCCGCCGATCGCGCCGGCGGTCACCCCCGCGACGGGACTCCACACCGGCAGCCGGTTCCCGGCGCGGGTGATCGGGCCGAGATCCCGGGTGCCGCCGTCACGATCGATCGTCACCGCGTGCGCGCCCCGGCTGAGTCCTTCGGCGACACCGAAGACCAGGTCCCGGGTCGCGGAATAGCCGAGCGCGTTGAGCCGGTACCCCGCGTCGGTCACGCGCGAAGTGGTCCCCGAACCGACGTCGAGCCAGCGCAGCTTCGACTTCCCGTGCGAACCCGTCTCGGCCTGCACCACCAGGCAGGTCTCGGCGGCGCGCGCGGTCATCGGGGCCAGCAGCGCCGACGCGCCCACCAGCCCGGAGACGGCCACCATCGCGGCTGCCCGCGTCACCCCGTCCACGGTGCTCAGGAGATCCTTGTCAGCGCGGCGGTGAACGCGTCGGGCGGGATCCGTACCCCGCCGCCGAACGGGTTCTGCAACTGGTAGATCGCGAACAGCAGCAGCGTGACCGTGCCTGCCAGGGTGGAGACGATGACCAGATGCGCGGCCAGCCGGGTGCCGCCGAACAGGTTGGGCAGCAGCACCGAGACGAGGCTGCCGAGAATGAGTGCGAACCAGACGACACCGCCGACCCTGCCGCCCTCGACGGCGCTGAGCCGATCCTGCCTCGCCTCGTAGACCTGCCAGAGCTGGGCGGCCGCCTCGGCCTTGCGCTCCCGGACCCAGTCCTCGTCCGACGGGGCCTTGTCCACCGCCTTCCGCAACTGGTCGAGCTGCGTCCAGCCGGTGTCGGGGACGGTCTCCCCGCCCGCGGCCATCAACGGCCATTCCTTTTGTTCGACCGTGGCGATGTACTCCGCGCTCAGCTTCCGGACCTCGTCCTTGACCTCCGTCCCCAGTGAATCGGAGGCCCAGACGGCGGCGACCAGGCTGTCCGCCTCGTGATAGGAGCCTTCGCGTGCCGCGCTCGTGGAGTCGAAGAGGGAGATCAGGATGAACGCGACCAAGACCGCGTGCAGCCCGCCGACGATGGTGAACACCTGGCCTGCGGCGTCGTTGTTGTCCGGCCGTCCTTCGTCCCAGCCGAACCTGCGGACGAGGTAGCCGACGAATCCCGCGCCGACCGCCGCCCCGACGACCCAGGCGATGCCGGTCAGGTAAATGCCCATTCGACTCCTTACCCCGTGGAGACTGTTGAAACTAGTTCACCGTCCGCCGCACCGAGAAGGTCAGTTGAATCAATTCATACTGGCGGCGCAGAAGAGAAAGTCGATCATCACCGGCTCGGCCCAATTTCCCATACCGCGAAACGATTTTCGACACGCGCCGGAAAGCTCCGTCACCACCGTGAGAGCAAGGCTTCACGACCGAGTGAGCAGCCGCCACTGGACGTCACCGATCCGGCAAACAGGTGAACGTACCCGGCTACCCGATCGTGTGTTTGTGCGGGGATTTTCGCTTGCTATGTTCATTTCGCGCCTCCCCATTCGGGCGGGTATCCGCGATTTGTGAATTCATTGAGACCCGACGCGCCAGGAATTCCGGAGAACGCCGAACCCGGGCGTAAGGCTGAGAGGGAGCCCGTTGACCACCATCGACACCCGCGCCGGTGCGCGGCCCGCCGGCGAGGTTCTGAGCTGGAGCCGGAATCTGCTCGACCCGGCACTGCGGGACGCGGTCGGGAAGCTGCCGGAGTCCATGCGGCTGATCGCCGGCTACCACTTCGGCTGGTGGGACGAGCACGGCCGTCCGTCCACTTCGGACGGTGGCAAGGCGTTGCGGCCCGCGCTCGCCCTGCTGGCCGCAGAGGCTGTCGGCGGCGACGCCGAAGTCGCCGTCCCGGTGGGGGTCGCGGTGGAGATGGTGCACAACTTCTCGCTGCTGCACGACGACGTGATGGATTCCGACACCACCCGGCGGCACCGCCCGACGGCCTGGACCGTCTTCGGCACCGGCGCCGCGATCCTCGCCGGGGACGCCCTGCTGAGCCGGGCTTTCGAGGTGCTGTCCCCGTTCGGGCAGACCGCGCTGCGAGTGCTGAGCACGGCCGTGATCGACCTACTGGAAGGACAGAGCGCGGATCTGAAGTTCGAAGAACGCGGTGACGTCGACACCGCAGAATGCGTACGGATGGCCGAGGGGAAGACCGGCGCGTTGCTCGGGGCGTCTTGCACGCTCGGCGCGCTCGCCGGGGAAGGGAGGCAGGATCAGGTCGACCGGCTGACCGAGTACGGGAGGGCACTCGGGCTGGCGTTCCAGCACATCGACGATCTCCTCGGGATCTGGGGCGATCCGGCGGTGACCGGGAAACCGGTCCACTCGGATCTCTCCAACCGGAAGAAGTCCCTGCCGGTGGTAGCCGCGCTCCACTCCGGGACGGATGCCGGGCGAGAACTGGATGTCTTGTACCGCAAGGAAAACCTTGACGCCGCGGAATTGCCCCACGCGGCGGAACTGGTGGAACGGGCGGGCGGCCGGACGTGGAGCCAGGAGCAGGCCGACGCGCTCCTGACCGGCGCGCTGCACCATCTCGCCGTCTCGAACCCGGTGCCCCGCCCAGGCGCCGAGCTCGCGGCCCTCGCGAAACTGGTGGTGCGACGACGATATTGAAGGCGGGCGCGGAGAGGGCACGGGTGGGCCGGGCGAACAGCTCGGCCCACCCGTGTTCCGTTCAGCGACCGGGGCGGGTCAGGCCCTGGTCACCGGCACCACGGCTGAGGACGACCTCGTCGGTGTTTTTGAGAGCGGTGCTCTTCAGTGCATCCGCCCCGGCGTCGCCGCTCTGCCCCGCGGTCAGGTCGAGCAGCCGGATCGGCGGGCCGAGCTGGACCAGCGTCGGGACGTACTCGGCCTTGTCGACCTTCCATCGCTCACCGTCCCGCACGAACCGGAACCGCGCGGCCGCGCCCTGTTCGGTCGAGCCCTTCGGCTCCGAATGCCGGGCGACGCTGTTGCCGAGACCGTAGGCGACCCATTTGCCGTTGATCTGCTCGAAGGGCTGCACGACGTGCGCGTGGTGGCCGATGATCAGGTCGATCGAGTCGTCGCCGAGCAGCTTCTTCGCGAGCTGGCGCTGTTCCGCGTTCGGCTCGTGCTGGTATTCGGTGCCCCAGTGCAGGCTCGCGAGCACGACCTGAGCACCGGCCTTCCGCGCGGCCTTGGCCTCGGCGATCACCTTTTCGGCGTCGATCTGGTTGACCAGCCAGGGTTTCCCCGAAGGCACCTTGATCCCGTTGAACCCGTAGGAGAAGGAGAGCTGGGCGACCTTGACCCCGTTGACGTCGACGATCAGCGGCTTCTTCGCTTCTTCGGCCGAGCGCGCCGAACCGGTGTGCTTGATCCCCGCCTCGTCGAGTTTGTCGAGTGTCCGCGTCGCACCCTCCACGCCCTGGTCGATCGTGTGGTTGGACGCCGTCGAGCAGTTGTCGTACCCGGTGTCCTTGAGCGCGTCGACGATCTCGGGCGGCGCGCTGAACGACGGATACCCGCTGTACGGTCCGCCCTTCGGGGCGAGCGGGGTCTCGAGATGGCAGATGCCGAGGTCGGCCCCGGCGATCAGCGGCTTGATCCCGGCCAGCAGCTGCCGATAGTCGATCTCGCCGTTGCCGTCTTCCTTCGCCTGGTCGGTCAGCGCGGGGTGGATCAGCACGTCGCCGGTCGCGACCACGGTGAACGACCCGTCCGGCGTCGAAGACCGCGCGGGCGGGGCACTGGACGCGGCGGGCTGCTGCTGTGGCTCGGGAGTGGCACTGCACGCGGCGAGCAGTACGGCGGCGCCGAGGAGAGCGGTGGTCTGACGGGCGCGGGAGGTGAACATCGATTCCCTCGATCGGGTGACATGCTCTCTTCATCCTGCCTTACGCCGATCGGGCGTGACACTCAACCAAAGTCAACAAGAATCATCGGACAGACTTCGGACAAGTTCCACAGGATCGCACCGCCCTCTCCCTCGCGTTTCGTCCCCTAGTTGCGGTAGTTGCGCGTGCAAGGACCGCATTCCGGTGCCGAATTGCGGGGGTCAGGCGAGGCAATCGGACGGATCGCCGCGGCGGAGGGCCGGATCGTCCTGGAGGAAGGTCCGCGCGACGCCCGGGCCGCTGGAGCGCGTCTCGAACCGGACGGTCACCCGGCCATGCCCGGCGCCCTGCACCCAGCCGGTGCCATGCGCGTCGTGCACCACGTCGTCGCCGGGCCGCCAGGTCGATGGGACCACGGGCACCGGCGCGGGTGCTCGCGAGACCGACGGCGCTTCGGTGACCGGAACGGAAAGAGTGAACAGCGGATCCTGATGCGGCACGGAAAGCCCGGAGAACGCGACCCCGGCCAGCCGCACCCCGCCGAATTCGGTCGGGTCGATCAGCAGCCGTTCCGCCATCGAAGCGAGCTGGTCGAATTCGTCGGTGGGCGAGGCCATCGTCTCCGAACGCGTGACCGTGCTGAAATCGGTGTGCCGCAGTTTCACCACCACCGTCCGCGCGACCCGCTCGGCGTTGACGAGCCGGTTGTGCGCGTGGACGGCGAGATCGCGGACCTCGCGCCGCAGGCTCGCCAGGTCGATCAGGTCCCTGTCGAAGGTCGTCTCCGCGCTGACCTGCTTGAGTTCCGCGCGGTCGGACACCGGCCGGTCGTCGACACCGGTGGCCAGCCGCCGCAGGTCCCGCCCGACCACACTGCCCAAAGTGGACACCGCGTCGGCGTCGGAGAGCGCGGTCAGCTGCCCCAGCGTCCGGACGCCGATCGCCCGCAGTTTCCCCTCCGCGACCGGGCCGATCCCCCACAGCGCCCTGGTCGGCAGCGGGGCGAGGAAGTCACGTTCGGTGCCCTGGTCGACGACGAGCAGCCCGTCCGGTTTGGCCTCGTCCGACGCGACCTTCGCGACCTGCTTCCCCGACGCCGCCCCGATCGACGCCACCAGGCCGATTTCGGACCGGATGTGCTCCCGCAGTCGGGCACCGAACTCGCGCACCTCGGCCGACGAAGCCCCGGCCAGCGAAGGCGGTTCCGCGAAGGCCTCGTCGAGCGAGATCCGTTCCAGCACGGGCGCGTATTCGGCGACGAGATCGAACACCCGCGTGCTCAGCAGTTCGTACAGCTTGAACCGCGGCGGCAGGATGACCCCGTTGGGCGGCAACAACCGCCGGGCCTGCGACATCGGCATCGCCGATTTGATGCCGTGTTCGCGCGCCTGGTAACTCGCCCCGGCGACCACTCCGCGCGGGCCCGCGCCGCCGACCAGCACCGGCCGCTGCGCCAGGGTCGGCCGGGTCAGTTGTTCACAGGAGGCGTAGAACGCGTCCATGTCGAGGTGGATGACCCACCGGTCATGCCCGCCCATCGCCCGGAACCTCGAGAAGACGATGCAGGGCCTTCGTGTACTCCTCGAACGCGGCCCGGCCCCGGGTGGTCAGCTCGACCAGCGTCACCGGCGTGCGGTGCTCGAAGGCCTTGGTGATCTCGACGTAGCCGGCGTCCTCGAGTTTGCGCAGATGCGTCGACAGGTTCCCCGGCGTCATGTCCAGCAACTGTTGCAACCGCGGGAAAGTGATGCGGTCCCCCGGCCCGAGGCTCGACAGCGCCACGGTGACCCGCAGCCGCGCCTGCGCGTGGATCACCGGATCGAGCTGGGGCAGCCCGTCTTCGCTCATCGCGACCGCACCAGGAAGACCAGCGACGCCACCAGGAAGCCACCGCCGCCCGCCAGGCTCAGCACGAGGAAGTTGTGCGGTCCCCCGGCCAGCACACTCGCCGCGCCGCACGCGATGATCCACACACCGAGGCCGTACTGCACTTTGCTCTGCCACAGCATTCCGCCGGCGAGGTACATCAGGCCGGTCAGCGTGAGCGCGGTCCCGGACCACAGCAACGGGATCAGCTCGGTGTCGAGGCCGAGCCGGATCAGCGCGGTGTTCACCACCGTCAGCCCGCCGAACGCGATCATCCAGCTCCACCCGTACATCGCCCCGACGAGCCGGGACGGCCCGCGTACGCCGCGGCTCGCCCGGATGCCGTAGACCGCCGAGTACGCCATGGCCCCGGCGAAACCGGCGGCGGCGATCGCCGCGGCGGCCCACAGTGGCATCAACGCGGTGGGCGGGGCGGAGACGTAGACGAGGCCGAAACCGAACAGCCACACCGCACCCCAGACGGCGAGCAGCACCGCCGGATTCGGCCCGATCCCACGCCGGGTTTCCTCCGACTGCCTGGCGATGAGCGCGAGCGACTCCTCAGGCGTCATCGGCCGCGCGTCGTCGTCCCGTTCATCGTCCACCACTTCGGAAAACTAACACGGGTTCACAGTCTCGCCGTGTCAAGCCGGAACCTCGCCATCACCACCAGCGCGGGCACCACCAGCCAGCCCACGAGCACTCCGGCGGCGGTCAGCGTGCCCGAACCGCCGAGCACCGGCGCACGGCCGATCTCGCCGAGCCAGTACGTCGGCATGAGGTGCCCGGCGGTGTTCATCCAGCCCGGCAGGACCTGCAACGGGATCCACAACCCGCCGAACATGCCCAGCGGCAGCATCAGCGCGCCGGTCACCGCCTGCACGGTGTCGCCCTTGCCGAACAGGCCGATCATCAGGCCCAGCACCGCGAAGGGCAGCGTCCCGAGCCACAGCGTGCCGAAGATCGTCAGCCACTGGCCGGTTTCGAGCCGGATGCCGCGGATCATGCCCGCCGCGAAGATCACCAGCAGGACGGGCAGCGCGACGAACAACCCCGCCGACACCTTGACCATCAGATAGCCAGGTGCCCGCATCGGCGTCAGCCTCAGGGTGCGCTGCCAGCCGTCGGTGCGTTCGGTGGCGACGCGGGTGCCGGTGAACAGCGCGGCGGTCATGGCGCCGTACGCGGCCATGTTCACCATGGTCACCGTCGCGGTCGAGACGCCCGGTGCGATGTCGCGGGCGCCGAAGATCCCGCCGAACAACAGGAACATCGCCAGCGGCATCCCGATGGTGAACAACGCGAACTGCGGGCTGCGGACGATGCGTTTGATCTCCAGCGCCAGGTAGGTCATGTTCATCGCAACGCTCCTTCGGCCACATCGGCGGTCAGCGCGATGAAGGCCTCTTCCAGTCCCACAGCGGTGATTTCGATGTTCGCGGCGAGCGGGAACTCGCGCAGCAGACCGCGGATGGCGGCGTCGGAATCGGCGCAGCTCAGTTCCGCGTGCCCGGCCCGCAGCACCGCGCGCGACACTCCGGGCAACGCGGCGAGCGCGGCTTCGGTGGCGTCCGGGACGACGGCGCGCAGCATCCGGCCGGCGACCGCGGCCCGGACCTCGCCGACCGGCCCGTCCGCGACGATCCGGCCGTGCCGCATGAGCACCACGCGGTCCGCGTAGTCCTCGGGCTCGGCGAGGTAGTGCGTCGCGAAGAGGACCGTCCGGCCCGTCTCGGTGTACTCGCGCATCGACGCCCAGAACCGGCGGCGGCCCTCGACGTCCATGGCCGCGGTCGGCTCGTCGAGCACCAGCAGATCCGGATCGCCGACCAGCGCGAGCGCGAACCGCACCCGCTGCTGTTCGCCGCCGGAGAGCTTCCCGCAGCGGCGGTTCGCGTACTCGGTGACCCCGGCGCGTTTGAGCACCTCGCGGATCGGCGGCGGATTCCGGTGCAGCGAGGCGAACAGGCCGACGAGTTCGGCGACCGTGGCGTCCCTGAGCAACGTCCCGTTCTGCGCCATCGCGCCGACCAGGCCCCGGTCCATCGCCTCGGCGGCGCTGAGCCCGGCGACCCGCACCTGACCGGCATCGGGCCTGGTCAGGCCCAGCAGCATGTCGATCGTGGTCGACTTGCCCGCGCCGTTCGGCCCGAGCAGCGCCACCACCTCCCCCGGTGCGGCCCGCACACTGACGTCTTCGACGGCCAGGACGTCACCGAAGCGCTTCACCAGCCCTTCGAGACTGAACGCGTCCGCCATGACTTCCCCCTTCAAGCACTCTGAACTACAAAGCTCACTTCCACTTTGTAACACAAAGTCCCCTGCGGAGGAAACCTCAGAAGTACATGAAGGCCCCCTTCCTGTACCTAGGCGCAAGGAAGGGGGCCTTCATGTACTTGGAGCTAGGCGGGCACCCGCGAGAGTGCCGCGCCGGAGGCAGCGGCCGCCGGAACCGGAGGTGGCACCGGAAGCGGCAGCGGCGCGCATTCGACGTCGGCCGTCCGCCCCGGTTTGCGGTCGGGCAGCGCACCGGTCGCCAGGTAGTCGGCGATCCGGTTGTCGACGCACGCGTTACCGCGCGGGGTGATGGCGTGGCTCGTACCGCCCGGCTCACCGATCAGGCGAGCGCCGGGGAACCGGCTACGGACCTCGAGACTGCCTTCGTACGGCGTCGCCGCGTCGAGCGTCTCGCCGATCATCAGCACACTCGGCACCTTCTTGCCGTCGACCTTGACCGGCTTGCCGGGCTTCGCGGGCCAGTACAGGCAAGGTCCGTTGTACCAAGCGTTCTGCCAGGTGAAGTACGGCGCCTTCTGGTAGGTCCGCCAGTTGTCGTGCTTCCACTGCTGCCAGCTCTGCGGCCACTTCACATCCGTGCACTGGACGGCGAGGTAGACGGCGTAACCGTTGTCGTCGCCGCGGCCGCCGAAGCCCTCGAAGAGCCCCTTCATCGTCTGCCAGTCACCCTTGTTGACGAATTTCGCCAGTGCGTCACCGAGCAGCGTCCAGCGCAGCTGGTAGTACGAAGCCTGCTGGAAGACGTCGAGGAACTCGTCCGGCCCGATGTAGCCGCCCGCCGGCACCGCGGCCAGCTTCTTCAGCTGCTCGTCGAAGACCCGCTTCACCGCGGCCTGGGTCTTGCCGAGGTGGTAGACGTCGTCGTGCGACGCGACCCAGCCGAACCAGATGTTGAGGTTGACGTCGTACGCCAGATCCTGGTTCAGGTTCGCCTGGTACCAGACGTTGCGGGGGTCCACAGTGGAATCGAGGACCATCCGGCGGACGTGCTGCGGGAACAGCGTCCCGTAGACCTGGCCGAGGTAGGTGCCGTAGGAGTACCCGTAGAAGTTCAGCTTCTCCGCGCCGAGCGCCTTGCGGATGCTGTCCATGTCCTGGACGGTGTCGGTCGTCTTGATGTTGTCGAGCAGCGCGCGGCTGTTGTTCTTCGCGCACGCGTCGGCGTAGGACTTCGAGCGCTCCAGCCAGGTCCTCTCCAGCTGCCGCGTCGTCGGCACGTAGTTCGGCCGGTTGTAGTCCATGTAGTTCGGGATGCACGAAAGCGCGGGCTTGCTGGAGCCGACGCCGCGCGGGTCGAAGCCGACCCAGTCGTAGGCGTCGCCGGCGTGGTTCGGCACGCGCGTCCCGCGGGTCGCGAGCAGCAGTCCGGAGCCGCCGGGGCCACCGGGGTTGGTGAGCATGACGCCCTGGTACTGCGCTTCCGGCGTCTTGTGCTTGACACGGCTGATGGCGAGCTGGATCTTCTCGCCGCGTGGCCGCGAGTAATCCAGCGGCACGGACAGGAAGCCGCATTCGGCGCCCGCGGTGACGAGCGCCGGGTCGGTGCACGCCCCCCAGGTGATCGTCTCGGCGGGTCGCGCCGTTTCTTCCGCACCGGCCGGTGCGGTCACCGCGACCGAGGCGAGTGCGGCCACGGCCAGCGCGGTGATGAGAACACGTCTCACGGTTTCTCCCTTTCCCTCCAAAGGTGAAGCCCCGAAACCCTATCCGCGGTCGTGACCTGGGGAAGTCTTCCGGCGAAGGTCCCTACCAACGGCGGGTCCCGATCGCGGCAAACCGGGCAACCGGTTAATCGGTTGGGAGGCTTCGACCGGCGCGCTAGGCTTTCCCGTCACGGATCCAGACAGGACATCATGCAGAAGCACATCGCGATGATCGGCTGCACCGCGCCGAGTCACATCTACCCGTCACTGGCCGTCATCCGTGAGCTGGTCGCTCGCGGGCACCGGGTCAGCTACGTCGTGGGCGAGCCGCTCACCGGGCTGATCGAACCGACCGGGGCCGAGGTCGTGTCGCATCCGTCGATCCTCCCGCTCGGCGACCAGTCGGCGTGGCCCGAGGACCCGGGCTCGCAGATGCGGGTCTTCCTCGACGAGGGCATCCAGGTGATGCCGGTGCTGACCGATTTCTATGACGACAACCGCCCGGACCTGCTGCTGTACGACATCGGCGGGCTGCCGGCGCCCCTGCTCGGCAGGCGCTATGGCGTTCCGGCGGTACAGCTGTCCCCGACGTACGTCGCCTGGGACGGTTACGAAGAAGACCTGCGCGACATCCTCGACTCGCTTCGCGGCTCACCGTCCGGAAAGGACTATTTCGTCACTTTCACCCGGTGGCTGAAGGAAAACGGGATCGAGGCCGACGCCTGGGACTGGATCTCCCACCCGGAGCACGTTCTCGCGCTGCTGCCGAGGGCGATGCAGCCCAACGTCGAGCGGGTTCCGTCGTCGGTCCGGTTCGTCGGCCCGGCGCTGGATCCCGAACGGCTGGCCGACCGGAGCTGGACCCCGCCGTCGAGCGGCAAGAAAGTCCTGCTGATGTCGCTCGGCACGGCGTTCACCGACCAGATCGACCTGTTCCGCGCGTGCGTGGACGGGTTCCGCGACTCCGACTGGCACGTGGTCATCTCGATCGGGCAGACCGACCCGGCCGACCTCGGGCCGCTTCCGGAGCACATCGAAGTGCACCCGTTCGTCCCGCAACTGGCGGTGCTGGAGGCCGCGTCGGCGTTCATCACGCACGCCGGTATGGGCGGCAGCACGGAATCGCTGTGGTACGGCGTGCCGACCGTCGCGATCCCGCTGGCCACCGACGGCTTCGGCAACGCGGCGAAACTGGCGGAACTGGGCGTCGGTGAAGAACTCGCGGCTTCGGACGTGACGGCGTCCGTGCTGCGGGCCGCGGTCGAGCGGGTGGCCGGGTCGCCCTCGGTGGCGGCTCGCCTCGCCGAAGTCCGGGCCGAGACGCGCGGGAACGGCGGGATCGACCGGGCCGCGGACGCCGTGGAGTCCTTCCTGAAGTAGCACCAGCTGTTATGAACGGACCTTTCATAACAAATTTTGTTATGAAAGGTCCGTTCATAACACGCGCGTGTCAGGTCGCCCGGATCTCGTTCAGGTAGTTGTAGATCGTGTACCGGGTGACGTCGAGTTCCCCGGCGAGGTGGTCCACCGAGTCCTTGATGAGGAAGAACCCCGCCTCGTCCAGTTCCCGGACCACGGCCGCCTTGTGCCGCTTCTTCATCAGGTCCACCGGGATCCCGGCCTTCGTCACCGCGCGCCCGATCAGGAACCGTTGCAGGCTGTCGACGTCCGGCGGGAACGTCTCGGGTTCGTGCCCGTTGGCCTTCGGCGCGCCGTCCGTCAGCCGGTTGACGCACAGGCAGCCGATCGCGACCCCGTCGGCGTCCCGCAGGAACAGCGTCGAGGACCGGATCGCGCGGCCGTCGGGGCCGTGGGTCTCGTAGTTCGTCAGGTCCTGGGTGGTGCCGCGGCGGACCAGGCCCAGCAGCAGATCGGTCATCGGGCCGCCGACCGTCCGGCCGGTGAGGTCACCCGCGATGGCGACGATCGAGTCCGGCAGCCTGCTCAGGTCGTGCAGCAGGACTTCGTTGCCCGGCCCCAGCATCGCCGCGAGCGCGTGCACCGCCGGGACGAGCGCGGTGAGCAAGTCCCCCGACGCCTGCCCGGCGACCGGAACGGGCGCTCCCACCACACCGACCGGTTTCGTCAAGCGTTCCAAAGCCGACCGCACCAGCTCCGCCGTGCTCGCCGGAGTCGACGCGTGCGGGGACAGCCGGACGTGTTCCGGCCGCACGGTCGCGGCGATCCCGGCGTTCGCCAGCGCGGAACCCACCTGCTCGGCGGCGTGGCCGGGCAGGGTGAAGGCGAGGATCCCGGCCCGTCGCTCGACGGCCGAAACCACCTCTCCCCCAACAGATTTCACGACTTCTTCGAGTTCACCGACACGTTCGGCGATCCGCCCGGCGATGGCCTCGACGCCCGCCTCTTCGACCAGTTCCAGAGCGGCCGCGAACGCGCCCGAGGTGATCGGGCTCAGGTTCGAGATCGACCACGCGGCCGCGGTGTCGTCGGCCGGATGGATCTCGTCGTCGAACAATCCCGGGTCGCGGGCGCCGGTCCAGCCGGACAGGATCGGTTCCATCCGCTCCAGCGCGCGATCGGACAGCACGGCGAATCCGGTGCCCCAGCCCGCCCGCAGCCACTTCTGGCCGCCGACGACGAGGACGTCCGCGACCTCCCACGGCGCCTCGGTCACCCCGAAGCCCTGGATCCCGTCGACGACGAGCAGCCTGTCCCCCACCACCTCGCGGATCGCCGCCAGATCGGCGCGGTACCCGGTGCGGAAGTCGACGGCGCTCACGCTGACCAGCGACGTCTCCGGGGTCAGCGCCGCTTTGACCGCGTCCACGGTGACGTTCCCCAGCGGCAGCCGCCGCACGGTCAGCCGCCCCGCCTGTTCGGCCCGCGCCCACGGGTAGGTGTTGGCCGGGAACTCCGACGCCGAGACCAGCGCCTCGCCGCCCGGAGCGTTGAACGCGGCCTGGAACAACCCGAGACTGGTGTGCGGCAACAACACCGTGTGATCGGTGTCGCTGCCGGAAAGCCGCGCGGCGGCGGCTTTGGCCCGGGTCTCCTGCCGCATCAGGTCGTCCACAGTGGACGGACCGGCCTTGGTGGACTGGTCCAGCAGGCTCGCCGTCGTGTCGAGCACGGCGTGCGACGGCGGGCCGAACCGGGCGAAGTCGAGGTACCCGGCGGGTTCGCCGAACTGCAACAGGTACCGCGGCGAGATCCGCGTCATGCGAGGACCCGAGCCAGGAACTGCTTGGTCCGATCGTGCTTCGGGGCGCTCAGGATCTCCCCCGGCGGCCCGGTTTCGACGACCGCGCCGTCGGCCATGAACACCACCTCGTCCGCCGCCTCGGCCGCGAACCCCATCTCGTGCGTCACCACGACCATCGTCATCCCCTCCGCGGCCAACGTACCCATCACCGCCAGCACCTCGCCCACGAGTTCCGGGTCGAGCGCCGACGTCGGCTCGTCGAACAGCATCAGCTTCGGTTTCATCGCCAGCGACCGGGCGATCGCGACCCGCTGCTGCTGCCCGCCCGACAGCTGCGCCGGGTAGGCGTCGGCGCGGTGCACGAGACCGACCCGATCGAGCAGATCGAGCGCCTGTACGCGTGCTTCCTCCGCCTGGACGCCGAGCACCCGCACCGGCCCCTCGACGACGTTCTGCAGCGCCGTCCGGTGACCGAACAGGTTGAACCGCTGGAACACCATGCCGATGTCGCGCCGCTGGCGGGCGACCTCGCGTTCCTTCAGTTCGTACAGTTTGCCGTCGCGCAGCCGGAAGCCGATCGGCTCGCCGTCGACCCAGACCTGCCCGGCGTCGATCGTCTCCAAATGGTTGATACAGCGCAGGAACGTGCTCTTCCCCGCGCCCGACGGGCCGAGCAGGCAGACCACCTGTCCTTTATGGACTTCGAGGTCGATCCCGCTCAGCACTTCGGTGTGACCGTAGCTCTTGCGGACGCCGACGGCTTTGAGCAGCGGCTCAGACACGTTCACTCCTCACCAGCGGCGCGGTGCGCAAGGCCTTGGCGGCGCGGGAGAACGGGCCACGCGCCCGCTCCTCCGAATCGAAGGCGCGCTCCAGATAGTGCTGCCCGACACCGGCGACGGTCACCACGACCATGTACCAGACCGCGGCGGCCAGCAGGGTCTCCATCACCAGCAGGTTGTTCGACGAGATGTTGTTGGCGGCGTGGATCAGTTCGGTCACGCCGATCACCGACGCCATCGACGTACCCTTGAGCATGTTGATGAAGTCGTTGCCGGTCGGCGGGATGATCACCCGCATCGCCTGCGGCAGCACCACCCGTCGCAACGTCGCACCCGGCGACATCCCGATCGACTTCGCCGCCTCCGTCTGTCCACTGTCGACACTGTTCAGCCCGGCGCGGACGATCTCCGCCATGTACGCGCTTTCGTTGAGCGCCAAGCCGAGCAGCGCCGCGGTGAACGCGGTGATCAGCACGTTGGTCTGCTCGTGCAGCAGGTAGCCGCCGAACGGCAGCGGGATCGAGACGAATTCGAAGACCAGCGCCAGGTTGTACCAGATCAGGATCTGCAACAGCACCGGAAGCCCGCGGAACAGCCAGATGTAGCCCGCCGCGAACCAGCGCGCCACCGGATTCGCCGACCGGCGCATCAGGGCGATCACGATCCCGATGACGATCGCCGAACCCTGCGCGATCACCGCGAGCAGCACGGTGTTGAGCAGGCCGACCGCCATCACGCGATACCACAGGAATTCCGGCACGGAATCCCATTGGATCTGGGCGTTCCCGAGCGCGATCCCGAGCAGGACCAGCAGCACGAGGATGACGACGGCGCTGACCCAGCGGCCCCAGTGCTTCAGCCGGACGATCGGCAGCGGCTCAGTAGTTGACCGCGCAGGGGTTGACCGCTCAGCTTCCGCCATTGAGCTTCGCCTCCTTGACCGCGCCCTGCTCGACGCCCCAAGCCTGGAGGATCTTGCCGTAGGAGCCGTCGGCGATCAGGGACTGCAACGCCTTCTGGACGGACTCGGCCAGCGGCTTGTTCTCCTTGTTGACGCCGATCCCGTACGGCCCGCCGTTGATCGGCTCGCCAGGGACGACCTCGAAGAACTTGCCCTCACCCGCGGTCCGCGAGATGTAGACCGCACTGGGCAGGTCGTTGAGGATGGCGGCGACCCGGCCGGTGCGGAGCTGGTTCTGATTCTGGGTGTCGCTGTCGGTCGCGGTCACGGTCAGCGCCGGCTTGCCGCCCTGCGTGCATTTGCCGTTCTGTTCTTCGGCGAACTTCTGGTGGCTCGTGCCCTGGACGACCGCGACGTTCTTGCCGCACAACGTGTCCGGGCCGGCGATCTGGTCCGGGTTGCCCTTGCGGACCATGATCGTGATACCGGAAGCGAAGTAGTCGACGAAGTCGATCTGCGCCTGGCGGGTCTTGGTGTCGTTCATCGCGGCCATCGTGAGGTCGACGCGGCCGGACTGGAGACTCGTGATCAGCGAACCGAACGCCATGTCCTGGTGGTGCACGGTGACGCCCAGCTTCTTGCCGAGGGCCTTGGCGAGGTCGACCTCGTAGCCGATCGGGGTCTTGCCGTCGGCGGCGTAGAAGTTGTTGGGCGCGGACTGCAGGTTCGACGCCAGGTGCAGCATCCCGGCCTGCGCGTATTTCGCGGGCAGGGTGACGGCTGCGTCCTTCTGGACGGCCTCGATCAACGCGGTCGTGTCCGGGATCGCGGCGGGTGCCCCCGAGGCCGCGGGTTCCTGGCCGCCCGCCCCGTCGGGCCCACCTCCGCAGGCCGCGGTGACGAGCGCGGCCAGGCCGGTGAGCACGGCCAGGCGCCAGGTTCGGTTCAGGGTGAGCGGCGTCGACGGCATGACGGACCTCCACAGGCTTCGGATGGTCGCCGACGCTACAACTGGCTGTTGAAGAGGTCAACTGACAGTTGAAATCCTGTCCGGTGGATGTCCGTTTCGCGCGTGAAGGCCCCCTTCCCGCGGTTGAACCGCGGGAAGGGGGCCTTCACGGGAGATCAGACAGCGATGTAGTTCCCCGAGAGGATGAGCAGGACCTGCAGGGTGATGCCGGTGCCGTAGTAGTCCTTGGCGTTCGGCGACCACGTCGTGATCGAGGTCCACAGCTTGTCGAGCCAGGCCTGGCTGCCCGGGTCGTTCATCGCCGCGATGGCGAACGACGCGGTGAAGCAGGGGTGCTGACCCGTCTGCCCCGGGATCTTGGCACCCGACAACAGGTAGCCGGTGGTGATCTTGGCCGGGTCGCCGCCGGTGTTCTGCTGGATCCAGGTGTTCATCTTCCGGACCTGGCCCTGCGCCGGGCTCCCCGACACGGTGATGCCGTCGACCCCGAGGCGCCACGGGTCGCGGCAGGCGTTGTAGCTGTACTTGTCGTCCTTGCCCTCGAGCAAGTCGAAGGGGGCGGGCTTCGGCGTGGAGTTGGTGTTGACGACGAAGTCCGGGATCAGCCCGGTCTTCGGCGCGTACTGCTGCTGAAGCTGGGTGACGGCCTTCTCCTGCCGGGTCCGGACCTGGCCCCAGAACGAGTCCCCGGTGGCCTTCTCGAACGCGCGGAGGTGACCCGGCATCCAGTCCGAGGATCGGGAGCTGTAGAGGTACTTGCCGCTGTCGGCCCAGTCGGCCAGCCGCATGAACTTGGTGGTGGGGTGCACTTCGCTGCGCTTGATCGCCTTGATGATCCGCAGCGCCTCGGCCTTGTAGTTCACCGAACCGCCGCTGCCCCAGACCTTGTCGGCGAGGAGCAGGCCGTAGGCGATTTCGAGGTCCCCGTCGGTCGCCGAGTCGGTGCCGTTGACGCTCTTGCAGCTGGCGTCCTGCTCGGCGGCGTGCAGGTCCTTGTCGATCGACGAAGGGTGCGCCTTCACGAACTTGAGGATGCCGTCGAAGACGGTCCGGGCTTGCGAGTCCTTGGTCCCCATCATCGCCGCGATGGTCATGCCGTAGCCCTGGCCCTCGGCGACGAAGGCGTGGTCGGCGTCCGGTGCCTTGACCGCGTAGGTGCCCGTCCCGCACTTGGTGGTGAGGAAGTTCTTCTTCCAGTAGTCGTAGTACTTGGCGAGTGCCGCGTCCTGCGTCTCCTGTGACACCGACGGGCGCAGAACGCCTGGCAGGTATGGGGTTCCTTGAGTGGTGGCCGCGGTGGCGGGGGCGGTCGTGGCGACCAGCCCGGCGGTCAGCGCGGCCGCGGCCAGCACTGTCCGAACGGTCTTTCTCATGGCTCCTCCGGAAACATCGTTGGTGGCGGCGGCGCGTTTCGAGAGTGACATCCGGATCGGCCAAAAACAAGAGAGTTAAGAAAGTTTCCTTACTATTACCTCAAATGACGCTTGCGTGAACGTGCCTTAACGTGAGCGCATGACGATCGACTTGAGCGCGCGCGGCGAGACCTTCCGGGAATTCTGGACCGAGCGGCATCTCGCCACCCTGACCACCGTCCGCCCCGACGGGACTCCTCATGTCGTCGCCGTCGGGGTCACGGTGGACTTCGAGACCGGGATCGCCCGCGTGATCACGTTCCGCTCGTCCAAAAAGGCCCGCATGATCAAGGAAGCGGACGAACAGGGCATTCCGGTCGCCGCCTGCCAGATCGACGGACCGCGCTGGTCCACTTTGGAGGGACGCGCGGTGCTGCGCGAGGATCCGGAGTCGGTCCGCGACGCCGAGAACCGCTACGCCGCGCGCTACCGGCAGCCCAAGCCGAACCCGGAGCGCGTGGTCATCGAGATCACCGTGACCCGCGTACTCGGCAACGCCTAACGGGCGAGCCGGTCGCGGCGAGGATGAGCGCGCTGACGGCGAGGGGCGGCAGCGCCCAGAACGCCGCGGTGACGTAGCCGTTCCGGGTGGGCAGCAGTCCGCCGTTCGGAGTGGTGGCGGCGAGCAGGAAGCCGGCGAGCGCGCTGCCGACGCTCATTCCCATGCTGCGGGCGATCTGGTTGATCGAGAGCACGCTGGCCGTTTCTTCTTGGGGCACACCGACGAGGACGAGCTTGGGCATCACCGCGAAGACGCCTCCGACGGCGAAACCGAGTAGCGCGATCGCGGCGAGGACGGCGAGCAAGGACTGGTTACCGGCGACGAACAGCAGGGCACCGGCGGCGGCGATCACGGCCGAAAGCGTGTACGTCCACCGTTCGGTGACGCGTGAGATGAGGCGTGGCACCGACTTTCCCGCGACGAACCCGAGCAGCGAGAACGGGATCAGGGCCGCGCCGGCGGCGATACCGGGAAGCGCGAAGCCGTAGTGGGCACCGTCGGGGGTCTGCACGTAGCGGGTGAACAGGCTGAACAGCAGGTACAAGCCCGCCCCGGCGATGAGGATCGCCACGTTCGCGCGCAGGATGGGACCTTGGCCGAGCAGCCGAAGATTCACCAACGGCGTCGTGGTGCGCAGTTCGATGAACGCCCACACGGCCAAGAGCGCGGCAACACCAGTGAGAGCGCCGACAGCCGACCAAGGCGCCGCCCAGATCGCGGGTTCGGCGATGACGAGGAGGAGCCCGAGGGTTCCGGCGGCGAGGAGCAGCGCACCGGTGACGTCGATCCGGGGTCGCTCCCCTGGCGCCTCGACGGGCAAGGTCCGCCAGGCGATGGCCAGCGCGACCGCGGAGAGGACGAGCCCGAGTCCATACGCGGCGCGGAGTCCGGCGAGCTGGTCGATGAGGCTGATCACCGGATAGCCGACTCCGATGCCGACAGTCGACGCGACCGACAACGCGGCGATCGTCGACGTCGAACGCTCCGGTGGCAGGTGGGCGCGAGCGACACTCATCAGCAGCGCCCCGACCGCGACCGCGAGCCCTTGCAGTCCGCGGCCGATCACCAGTGCCGCGAACGGGAGCGGAAGAACCGTCAGCAGTCCCCCGGCCGTGACCAGGGCCAAAGTGGCCAGAATGGTGACGCGGCGGTACGGGCCGCCGCCGAGCCTGCCCAGCACCGGGCCCGCGATCGCACCGGTGAACAGGGTCACCGTCAGCGTCCACTGCGCGGCGTCGAGGGACACGTGCATCCCGGTGGCGACCGGGGTGATGAGGGGTGCGCCGACACTGCCGATCACCGCGCCCGCCAACGCCGTGCAGATCAGCGCGGTACTCAGGCGTCCGGCGTCGGCGCTCACCGGTTCGTCTCGGTGGTGACGTGCGAGAACAGGCCCGGCTGGATCCGGGTGCGGACCCCCTCGGCCCAGACCGCGTCGACCTCCCCGACGTCCAGTGCGGCACCGGCGTTGAGCAGCATCCCGTAGGCGAGGAACGTCTTCACGGTCACCGGTTCGAGCCCGGTGCCGTCCTCGGCCGTACCCCACATCCGGGCGAAACACTCCCGCACCGCGTCCCGCACCTCCGGGTCGCCAGACGCGGCGAAACCCTGAAGCTGCAACAACAACCCGGTCCGGTCGGCCAGCAGGTCGAAGTACTGAGCACCCATCGCGGAGAGCGCGTCCAGGCCGGTCTTCCCTTCGCCCGCGTCCCGCATCCCGCCGCTGACCCGCTCGAACGCCGCCCGGACCAGCTCCAGGAACAGGGCCTTCTTCGTGCCGAACATCCGGAAGACGTACGCCTGCGTGATCCCCGCCTGCCTCGCGATCTTCTCCGTGGACGCCCCGTGCAGGCCGTGTTCCGCGAACTCGGTCGCCGCGATGGCCAGCACCTGGGCACGTCGTTCGGTTCCACTCATCCGTTGGGCCATACCTGCCAAGTTACCAGTTACTAACCACTAACAAGCAAGGTGGCCGCGAAGGCCTCCAGCCGCTGTAAGTACCAAGAACACCTTGGCCGCGAGTCAAGCCACGAACAGGCTGAGCAGTCCTTCCACCGAACGCACGATCACCCGCGCGGCGGCGCGTTCGGCGTGCGCGGCGTCGGCCCGTTCCGCCTCGTGCCGCCATCCGGCGAGCGCGCTCTCGGCGCTCGCGTGGATCTCGGCCGGGTCGGCGTCGGGTTCGAGGCCGAGCCGTTCGGTGGGCGCGAGTCCCTGCGCGCCGAGCAACCGGGCGGCCTCCTCGGCGATCTCCCCGGACAACGCCGTACGGCCACCGCGGACGTCGGCGATGAGCCGCAACTCCCGGAAATCGTGTGCGGCGGCGGCGAACCGCTCCACGCGCGCGGCCAGCCGGTCACCGTGGCGGACCGGTTCGGCGGCGAGCAGGGCTTCCAGCCGCAACACCGCCGTGCGTGCCTTCAAAGCTTCGGCCCTGGCGACGAAGCATCCCGCGAGCGTGTCCCGCAGGTCGCCGAGACCGCTGCGGTGCACGAGTTCCGCCGAAAGCTTCAGCCTGCTCTCGCAGCCGGTGCGGATCAGGGTGATCGCCAGCCGGACGCCGTAGAGCCCGAACCGCGCCACCAGATGTTTCCTCGACTCCGGCGGGATCCGCACCGGGAACGGATCGTCCACAAAGGAATCTACGGACAGGAGATATCGCTCCAGATCCTGCCGGGAGACCGACGCCAGCGCGCGCAGCACCTCGAACTCGTCGTCCCGCAATGCCCGGCCCGCGTATCCCAGTTGCCCGGCGACCGCGATGACGCCTTGGAATCCCGCGCAATTCGGGTCCTCGCGCCAAGCCCGTCGCGCCAGCTGTTTCGCGGTGAGCAAGGCATCGATCCGGCCGGCGCCGACCTCGTCTGCCCGGCCGAGCACCAGCACCGAGTTCACCGCGCTCTGCCGCGCGAACGCGGAACCGCCCACCGGGCGGACACCGGCGAGTTCGTCGGGTTCGAGGTGACGCACCAGGCGCACCGTCGCGTCGACGTGTTCGGCAGGCGCCGGGGTGTCGAACAGCTCGAGTTCACGCAGTGCCCTCGTCGGCCATTCCGCCAGCGCGGAGACCAAAGTGGACTTCCCGGTCCCCGGTGTGCCGACGAAGCCGACCCGCAGCGGTTCTTCCAGTCGCTCCAGGCATTCCCGCAGCATCGCCACCGCGTGCGGACGGTCCCGGTAGAGCCCGGCGGCGTCACTCAGCAGTTCACGGACGTCCAGCGCCGTCACGCGGAGAGCTCCCGGACATCACGGGCGGTCACGCCTAAAGCTCCCGCCTTCCGATGCAGGGCGGCGAGCCGGTCGATCTCCTTCTTGACCCGTTGCGTGCGCCGGTCCCGTTCGGTGGATCCGGCGATGATCAGTTCCCGTTGGCGCGTCAGCTCTTCCGCGAGTTCGTCCGACAGCGCGGTGAAATGGTCGCGCAGCCGCCGCTGGACCTGGCGGATCTCGTCCTTGATCTCCTTGCTGAACCGGATGAACACGTCGTCGACGTGGCGCTGCGCCGCGGCCTTCGCCAGTGCCTGACGCCGCTGAAGCCGCATCCCGCCTTCGTCGCGCACGCTCTTGGTGGCGAACGCGACACCGGCGCCGAGGGACACCGGGTTGATCAGCGGCAGCCCGGCGAGACTGGTGACCAGTCCGAACATCAGCACGCCGCCGTAGGAACCACGCAACCCGGTGAAGAGTTTCTGCCCGATCTTGAACCGCTCGATCTTGGGGGCGCCGACTTCGGGGATCGAGTCCACTCCGGACCCGGTCAGCGGCAGATCCGGGGCCTGGCCGTACCGCGCGCCGAAACCGGTGGCGACCGCGTGCGCGATCCACGTCGACCGGTCGGACACCCAGTTGTAGTTCGTTTCGACGGCCTCGGCGAGGTTCTCTTCCAGCCAGGTCTGGAAATCCGGCCAGATCTGCACCGGGTCGCCTTCGTCGAAGGTGCGGTCGATATGCCGCACGATCACCCTGGTCCGCTCACGCAGGTCGTATTCGGCGTCGGAGACCAGGTCGGTGATCTCGTCCGACAGCATGTTCTGCCAGCGGACGTTCTGCCGCCGCAAGTCCTCGGAGCGCCGTTGCGCCTGGTGCAGCAGGGTGACCTGGTCGATCCCGCTGTCCTGCGAGAAGGCGTCGAGCCGCGTCTGCAACGTCTCGACCAATTCGACCGCCGCCGCGCGGACGCTCACCGCGGCGGCGAGCGCCCGGGTGTGTTCGATCGGGCGCGCGGCCTGTTCTCCTACCCAGTTCAGGAGTTCCGGATAACCGGACCGTCCATTGAGGTCGGCGTCACCGGCCTTCGCGGCGGCTTGGCGCACCGTCGCGGACACGGGGAAGACGTCGGCGACGACGCCGGTCCGCGAAAGCGCGGCGCGGTTGCGGGCGGCGAGTTCCCGCCAGTCCGGGCTGACGTCGATCTTGGTCAGCGCCAGTACCAAGGCCGGGCACCAGGTCCGGATGTGCCGGGCCAGCGCGAGTTCGGCAGGCTGGAGTTCCTGTGTCGCGTCGGAGACGAGGATCACCGCGTGCGCGTCGGCGAGGACGTCGAGGGTGGCCGCCGTCCGCGGCGAGCGGGGATCCCCGATGGCCGGGGTGTCCACCAGTACCAGTCCCGTGCCGAGAAGTTCGCGCGGCAGGCCGACCTCGACCCGGCGCAGCGAACCGGGCGGCCGGACCTCGAGTTCCTTGGCGAGGTCGCCGACCGGCACGCGTTCACGGGCGTGCCCGACCAGTGTGGCGGCGGGATCGTGGGCGTAGCCGATCTCGGTGGGGACGGCGGGCGTACTCGCGTCCCCGACCGCGCAGACCGGGGCGTTCAGCAGCGCGTTGAGCAGGTATCCCTTGCCCTGCTTGGGAAAACCGACCACCGCGATCCGGGTGCCCGGAACCTGCTGGTCCCGTCTCCGCCGGAGGCGTTCGGCCAGGTCGGCGCGACCGTGGGCGGCACAGGCGTCCAAGGTCTCGTTGAGCACGTCGAGCCAGGCGGGGGCTGTCACGGGGATGCAGTGTTCCCTTAACCAAGCGCGGAATCAATGTGGCATAGGCCAACATCGGCGTGCGGGCCCCGCGACCTGGTGCGGTCGCGGGACCCTGGCACGAAAATGAAAAATGTTCAGCTCAGCCGATGTGGATGTCGTTGCCCGAGCCGATGTCACCGGCACCGATGTTGATGTCACCGATGTTGCCGACGTTGTGGCCGATGTTGTTGCCGACCTCGGAGACCACGTCGTGGACGTCGGAGACGCCTGCCTGGTTCGCGACGTGGGCGACGTCGTTGGCCACGTTGCCCGCGACATTGCCGGTCACGTCGCCGTGGTTGCCGAGGTTGTTCGCGATGTCACCGTTGGCGTAGTTGTTGGCGACCTCGTGCACCTTGGTGGTGACGTCGGCGACGCCGGTCTGGCCGATGACGCTGGTCAGGTCGCCGACCTGCGACAGGAAGTCGGGGGCACCGCCCGCGACACCGTCGACGCGGGGCAGGTCGCTGCCCAGGTCGCCGACGGCCGGAACCGAGTCCACGGCCGGAACCGGAACGGCGTCCACGGCGGGGACGTCGTGGGCGAGGTCGGTCGCGGTGTCGACGGCACCGTTGGCGAGGTCACCGGCCTGGCCGAGGGACGCGGCGTCGAGGCCGTGCGAAAGGTCGTCGGTCAGGCCGAAGCTGCCGACGGTGTTCTGCGCGAGGGCGGTCACGCCGGCGGCGGCGTTCGACACGTCGGAGACGGCCGGGACGGCGGGCAGGCCCGCGTCCGGCAGGGCCGGGACACCCGGGAGACCGGCGTCGGGAAGGCCCGGCAGGGTCGGGAGGCCGGGGAGACCAGGGAGACCGGGGTCGGGGAGACCCGGCAGGGTGCCGGGGACGTCGACCGGCAGGCCCGCGGTCAGCGCGGTGAGCTGGTCGATCGCGCCCTGGACACCGTCGGCGCACTCGCCGTCGGTGCCGTTGACGACGTTCGCGACGCCGCCGAAGCCCGCCAGGTTGTCGGCGGTGGAGGCGGCGGTGCCGGAGATGTCGGTGGCGGTGTCGACCGGGACGAAGTCGAGTACCAGCGGGACGACCTCGTGCACGTCGGCGGCGTTGATGTCACCGAGGCCGGCGTCGGCGAGGACCTGCTGCGGGTCGTTGGCGAACGCCGCGCGGGCGGCGGTGTCGTTCAGCAGGTTCAGCGTGAAGTCGTGCAGGGTCTGGACGGAACCCATGGAAGGACTCTCCTGGTGGTCTAGGTCGGTGGGGCAAACGCAGCGGCGCCGACGGCACGGCTGATCGCAGGTCACCGAAGCTAGTGAAGGGGTACCTCCCAGCACATCGGGGATCACTCCTGGTCGTCGCTCACTCAGCCAATAGGGGATCGGTATGACATCGTTAGGGCGTTAGGGGCTTAACCGAGACGCACCCCGTTGGGTTTAATGCCAACCCTCACCCGGATGGGGCAAGCCGTTCGGGTGAGTGGCCCTAGATGGTCCTTAGGGGCTGGTCAAGCGAAGGAGGATGCGCGTTGCCCTACGTCCTCGGCATCGATATCGCCTCGACCCGCACCACCGCCGCCACCTGCGTGAACCAGGGTGACGGCTGGGGCGTGCCCGAGCCGTCGTGGCTCGGCGGGAGCGGCCCGTCGGCGGCGTCCGCGGTGTTCCTCGACGACGACGGCTACCTGCTCACCGGGGACGCCGCCGCCGAAGCGGGCCGGTCGGCGCCCGCTCGGCTGCTGACCGGGTTCCACGAGCGGATCGGCGACGACGTCCCGGTGATCGTCGGCGGCGAACGGTTCCCCGCCGAATCCCTCAGCGCCGTCCTCGTGGACGCCGCGGTGGATCAGGCGGCCGAGCGCTTCGGGGAGAAACCGCGGCACATCGTCATCACGCACCCCGTCGGCTGGGGCTCGTTCCGCCGCGACCTGCTGCGCCGGGCGCTGACCGAAGCCGGGTACCCCCGTGCCGCGCTGGTACCGGCGCCCATCGCCGCACTCCACGCGTATCTCGCCCCGCAAGGCGACGTCACCGCCGGGATCTGCGAATTCGGCCCGGACGGCGCGGTGGTCACGATCGCCACCGCCGGGATCAACGGCTGGCAGCCGGTCAAGACGGTGGAAGGCGTCGACCCCGGTGAGGCCGTCGGCAAGGTCTTCGAACTCGCGAACGGCGCGGGGATCCAGCCGACGACGTTGGCGGGCATCGTGTTCTGCGGCGAGGCCCCACCGGTTCCCGGCCGGATGCCGTGTCCCGTCTTCGCCTCCAGCGATCCCGTGCTGACGGTGGCGACCGGCGCGGCGAACATCGCCGCACGACGTGACGTTCCTCAACCCGGCGGCCCGCGTTCGAGCGCCTTGGCCGCGGTGGAAACCGTGGAAACCACCCTGCTCCCCCGGGTCGACGTGCCCGGAGAACTCACCGAGCGACCCGAACGGCCGCCGGTCGACATCACCCCGTTCCCCTTGCCAGAACGCACCGGGGCGGCGAAACTGCTCAGCCGTCGCAAGCCTCTCGTCGCCGGAGCCGCGGTCGTGGTGCTGGCCGCGACCACCCTGCTGCTCACCTTGACCACTCGTGAAGCCACCGCGGGCAAGGGTCCCGAAGCCCCTCCCACCACTTCGAGTTCCTGCGCGCCGCCCACCCCCGGCGCCGTTACACCCCCCGAAGGTCGCTGTTGAACGCACTGCTCGACAAGCCCGGCATCATCCATCCGGGTGCCCGGCGCCTGCTCGACGAGGTGACCACCGCCCCGGAACTCCCGGTGCGGGTCACCGTCGTCGCCCCCGGCGGGCACGGGAAGACCCATCTGCTCGGCCTGCTCGGGCGCCACTACGCGGGTGCCGGGGTCGAGGCCCTGCTGGTCGACGACGCCGACCAGCTCGGCGACGACGAGATCGCGAAGATCAAGGCACTGGCGGAAGAAACGACCACGCCCGTCGTACTGGCCTGCCGGGCGACGGCGCGGACCAAGGCGTTGCGCGCACTCGCCGACTCCTTCGGCAGATCGGTGTCGCTGGGCGCTTTCGGCGTCGACGACGTCCGGCGGCTCGTCGAATACGCCGGTGGCGACGCGGCCGCGGCCGAAGACGTCCACGCCAGAACCGGTGGCGTGCCGGGACTCGTGCTCCGCGCGGTCACCGGCAGGCTCGCGGACTTCCGCGGTGAGCTGGAACAGCTGGACGACGACGTGCACCGCTTCCTGATCGCGGCCGAAGCCGGTGCGGGCCGGAATCTCGATCTGCTGGCGGCGCTGCTCAACCGCGATCGCGAGGGCCTGCCCGAGATCTTCGACGGCGCCAGGGCGACCGGACTCCTCGGCGAGGACGACGTCCTGCTGCCGATCGCCGCCGAAGCCTTGCGCACCTGGGGTTCGCCGGGGCGGCGGCTGACGGTGCTGCAACGCCTGGTGGAACTCCAGTTGCGCGACGGGCTTCCGGTACTGGATCTCGCTCGTTCCCTGCTGGGGACGGGAAGTTCGGGCGCGAGCGCGGCGGCGGCCTTCGAGGCGGCCGCACGTGAGGCGATGCCGGACGACACGAAACTCGCGGCGCGGTTCTACGAAGCCGCGTCCGAGGCCGGTGGGCGCGGCGCGGCGCTCACCGTCGGCTGGGCTCATGCCGCGGCGCTGGCCGGGGACCTCGACACCGCGCTCCGGCTCGGTGACGGCATGCTCGGCAGCACGTCGGATACGGACGCCAGGGCCGCGGGCGCCGAGGTGGCCGCGACGGTGCTGGCGCATCGCGGCGAACTGGCGCACAGCGCGGAGCTGTACCAATGGTCCGGCCGGGCCGGTTCGAAGGCGTTCGCCGCGATCGCGTTGCTGGGCACCGGAAAGCTCGAAACCGCCCGCGGTGTGCTGGAGACCCCCGAAGTCCCGACGCTGTTCGCGGGTGCCGCCTCACGCATGGCGCGCGCCATCACCGATTCGGTGTCCGGCTGCGGCGCGGAAACCCTGTCGGCCCTGCTGGGCGCGGCGTCGATGCTGGAATCGGCGGAGGCCACGGCGCCGCTTCCGGACAGCCCGGCGGCCCTCGCGGCCTTGGTGGGCCTGCATTCCGGCGAACTCGCACTGGCCGAGTCGGTGCTGAGCCGCGCGGTGAGCGGGCGGATCGGCGGCGACCTGCTCGCGAAACGGCACCGGCTGCTGCTCGGCTGGGTCGCGATGACCGCGGGCGACCTCAAGACGGCCGCCGAGGCCCTGATGCCACCAGAGGGTCTCGAAGCCCGCGACGAACTTTTCGCCGCCACCCTTCAACTGGGCCTGGCGCGACGGTCGAGCGACCTTCCCGGGCTTCAACGGTCCTGGGACCGGGCGTACCAGGCTTCGATGCGGCAGCAGCCGGACCTGTATTCGTTGCTGCCGCTGGGAGAACTCGCGATCGCGGCCGCACGGGGCGGCGCGAGCGCCAAACTGGCCGGACAGCTGGAGCGGGCGCACACGGTGCTCGACGCGCTCGGCAACCCTCCACTGTGGACAGCCACGCTGCGCTGGCACGAACTGCACGCCGCCATCACCGTCGAAAATCACGCGTTGGCAGGTGAACATCTGGCCGCGCTGAACGACTTCGCCTCCTGCGGACGGTATCCTGCGGCGCTCGCCTCCGCCGCGACAGGCTGGCTCGCGGTCCTGACCGGGACCTTCGACCCCGAGGCGATCACCGCGTCCGCGTCGGAACTGCACGAACTCGGGCTCTGCTGGGACGCTTCCCGGCTGGCCGGGCAGGCGGCGATCCGGACCTCGGACCGCAAGGCGATGGTCCAGCTGCTCGAAGCCGCCAGGCAGTTCCAGGGCCGCGCTCCGGAACCCGTCGCGGCCACCGGGCTGAACGCTTTGAGCGAACGGGAACTGGAGGTCGCGCGGCTCGTCGTCGACGGGCTGACGTACAAGCAGGCCGGGAGCAAGCTGTTCATCTCGGGGAAGACCGTGGAGCACCATATGGCCCGGATCCGGGGGAAACTCGGGGCCAGTGACCGGCGTGAGTTGCTGGCGATGTTGCGGGAAATACTTCCGGCCGCCGAAGCGGACACGCGAATCCGCTGAGCGCGCCCGTCCGTACATCGGTGCCGCACTCGCGTGCTCGGAGCCGTATCTCGCGAGTTCGGCGAACATCGGACTCGGGACATTAGAGCCGGTCGGCTCAGTCCCGCGGGTGGCGGGACTTCCGGGCGAGGTGGAAGAGCCCGGCGGCGACCAGAGCAGTGACCAGTCCGATCACCAGCAAGAACCACCCGATTCCCTGGCCACTGGAGGCGACGATGCTGATGCCCGCTACCACCGACATGACGGCCATCACCGCCGATGTCGTTGCCCTCCAGGTGTAGGGCGACCGGCTGTCGAAGTCCTTGGACGCGTCGGCTTTCATGGCCCTCTACTACCCGGAAAGGGTTTCCATGAATCCCGGGGGATGCGTTCACTCCACTTCGCCGAGCAGTGGTTCGGCGTGCTGGGCTCTTGAAAAAAGTCTGAGCGGAGTTGTCGGATCGGGCCAGTGGCGTTCGTAGCAGGGGTGAGGCCGCCCGCGAGGGGCGGCGCCCAAGCGAAGGAACCGCGATCATGAACGAGCTGTTCGCCGGGCGCCCGCGGTATGCGACGGCCTGAACGACCCCGTTGTCTTGACACCACAGGAGATGATCTGCCGATGAAGTACCTGGTTTCCGTGATCGACGACAAGAGCAATCCTGGCAGCACGGACAGGCAGCCCGCCATCAGCGAGTTCAACGAACGACTGATCGCCGACGGCCACTGGGTTTTCGCGGGCGGGCTCGCGGACACCGACACGGCCACGGTCATCGACAACCGGGGCGAGCGGGCGGTGTTCACCGACGGGCCGTTCGTGGAGTCGAAGGAATACCTGGCCGGCGTCTGGGTGTGGGAGGCCCCCGATCTGGACGTGGCGCTCAAACTCGCCACCGAGGCGTCGAAGATCTGCGATCGGAAGATCGAGGTGCGGCCGTTCCGGTGAACGACGTCGACAAGGCGATCGCCCGGGTCCACCACGAGGAGTGGGCCCGGGTGGTCTCCGCGCTGACCAGGCGCTTCGGTGACCTCGACATCGCCGAGGAGGCGGCCGCCGAGGCGTTCGCGGCCGCCGTCGAGCGGTGGCCGTCCGACGGCGTGCCCCCCAACCCCGGCGCCTGGCTGACCACCGCCGCCAACCGCAAGGCCATCGACCGGATCCGGCGTGAGAACAAACGCGACGACAAGGAGAAGGAGGCTCGGATGGTGTACGACGACGACCCGCACGAGCCTCTCGGCGCCATCGACGACGACAGGCTCCGGTTGATCTTCACCTGCTGTCACCCTGCGCTGGCGATGCAAGCCCGCGTGGCGCTGACCCTGCGCATGCTCGGCGGGCTGACGGTGCCCGAGATCGCCCGCGCCTTCCTGGTGCGGGAAACCACGTTGGAGCAACGAATCACCCGCGCTAAGGGCAAGATCAAGGCGGCCCGCATCCCCTATCGCGTGCCGACCGCGGAGGATCTGCCGTCGCGGGTCTCCGGGGTACTCGCCGTCCTCTTCCTCGTCTTCAACGAGGGCTACCTGGCGACCGGCCCCGGCACCGACCCGGTCCGTCACGACCTGACCGCCGAGGCGATCCGGCTCACCCGCCTGATCCGCGGCCTCCTGCCGGACGACGGTGAGGTGGCCGGGCTGCTGGCGCTGATGCTGCTCATCGAGGCCCGCCGCACCGCCCGGGTCTCGGCAAACGGCGAGCTGGTCACTCTCGACGAGCAGGATCGCGGGGCCTGGGACAAGGCGCTGATCGCCGAAGGCCACCGGCTGGTGCGTGAGCGTCTCGCCGCCGGGGTCGCTCCGGGCGGCTACCAGATCATGGCCGCGATCAACGCCGTGCACACCTCCGCCCGCGACGTACGCGACACTGACTGGTCACAGATCGTCGCCCTCTACGACCAGCTCGTCCGCCTCGATCCCTCGCCGATCGTCGCCCTCAACCGGGCCATCGCGGTCGCCGAACTCGACGGCCCGGAGGTGGCGCTGGCCATCGTCGACAGCCTCGCCGAAGCACTGGACGGCTATCACGCCTTTCACGCCACCCGCGCCGACCTGCTGCGCCGACTGGGCCGGAGTCAGCAGTCGCGCGCGGCGTACGACAAAGCCATCGAGCTGGCGGGCAACACCGCCGAGACCGCCTACCTGACCCGTCGCCGCGACCAACTGTCGTCGGCCTGAGCGGACGTCAGCCGCCCGGCCCGCAACGTCCCGATGTGGTGGGAACGGTCGATCAAGTGCGCGATGTCCGCGAAGGCGTCGGCGACGGATCCGACATAGGCGCCCGACCGCCGGCCGTGACGCGATGGTGCGGACCGAGACACGCGATGGCCAGACCTCACCAACGCTGTCCACTGGTTGGTGGACGACACTCCGTGGGACTTGGTGGATCCGGCCACGTCAATCGGGACGATCCTTCGCGACGGCCATGAGGCTGACGTGGTTCGAGAGGTGTGGCCGCGGTCGTTGCCGTGTCGGCTCGCCAAGGCGCCAGACGCGCTCACCTGCCTGGCACGGTGAATGCAACCTACGGCCTACCCCGCTGTCATTGACCAGTCGCTCGAAGTGAGGCTTCATACTGCGAGCGACTGAAAACGAACGGCCCGAGCCCGCTCAGATCCCAGTCGCGGGAGTTGTTACGGAATCCCGACCAGGTCACCGTTTCTTCCGCCAGGTCGATTCTGGTCAGGAGAGCCCAGCAATCATTGATCCCGCAGGTGCAGCCCAACAGCATGGTTTCGCCGTCATCCCCGCCATGAGGCAGCTCCAGCGGCTCACCGAGAAAGTGGCGACTCGGCCAATTGAACTTCGTTGAAAGAGACGCGTAATCTCCCGCGAGTTCCTGTGCGAACTTGCCGGGCGGGTAGTCCGGAAAATCACCGGCACGTTCGGCCTCCTCGGCTTCCGCATACGGAAGCTCCAGCTCGCGGACAAGCTGGACCAGCGGAACACCGTCCACGACGATGCCCACCGGCGACGGTGTGCCCGGCGTCGCGGAAACGGAACGCCGGAACACCCGGAACTCGATGGTGTTCATCTTTTCAACAGTAGCGAATCCTTGGCGATCAACCGTTCCCGGATCTGCCCGGACTGTGCGACCTCGGCGAGAGCGGCGGTGTGGCTGGCTTCTCGAACAGCGGAGCCAGATCGAGGTCGTGCCGGAATTCAGCGCTTCAGTCGGGCGCGAGGATTTCAGCCAGCCGAAGGGTGTCTTCGAGGTAGCGCTCGTAAGGAAAACCAGCCGCGACGAGCCCCGCACGGAACTCGTCGTAGAGCGGCTTTCCGGCGGCGTGGAAGGCTTTCCGGCCGGACTCGGTGAGACGGACCAGCCGCCGCCGCGCGTGCTCGGGGTCGACAGTGATCCGCACCAGGCCGTCCGCTTCGAGCGGCCGCAGCGCCCGGCTGATCGCCGGGTCGGATATCGAGAGCGCCTGCGCGAGCCGGTGCTGCGTCGCCGGTTCGATCTCCTCAAGCGTGCCGAGAAGGCGTATCTGGCTATAGGTCAAACCGTCGGGGTCATCGGCACGCCGCCGGGCAGCTTCGCCCATCAGCATGACCACGCGGTGTAGCAGGTCTGCGAGTCCGTCGTCCACCAGCTCACCATACCAGAGTGTTGACACGTTAATATTAACCAGGTAAGACTGGAGGCATGGACAACTTCGCTTACCTCGCCCAATCCGCCTTCCCGCTGGTCTGGATCGTGGTGCCTTCCATTGGAGCCTTCATCCGGGCCCGCCACGCCACGTCATCCGAAGAACGACTCGAGATCTGGCAGCGCTGGTGGGCCATCGGCGCCTTCGGCTGCGGCAGCCTGTGGATGACGGTCGCTTTCCTCGCCTTCCCGGACGTCATGGCCACGGCGATCGGCTTCGAGCGGACGCCCTTCATGTTCGAAATCGCCTTCGCCAACCTCGGCCTGGCCATCTTGGGCTTCCGGGCCGCCTCGGCGTCCGCACGCGAACGCATCACCATCGGCATCAGCGCCGGGATGTTCCTCTGGGGAGCCTTGATCGGCCACGTCTACCAATGGTTCGCCAACGGTGACCACGCCCCCGGCAACACCGGCGGAGTCCTCGTCACCGACCTCCTGATCCCGGCGGTCATGATCGTCCTGGCCGTGCGATCGCGGCGACTCGCGACCACCCCACGACCGGTCGCGGCGTGACGACCCCCACCGGCCCCGACGCGATCGGGCAGACGCGAGCGGCCGCCGCCGAGCGGCTCACCATCTTCGTCGACGCGGTGATCGCGATCGCGCTCACCCTGCTGGCCCTGGATCTCCCCATCCCTCAGGGCGACACCACCGACGCCATGCTGAGTTCGGTGTCGGCCCACGGCAAGGAATACATCGCCTTCGCGCTCAGCTTCGTGGTGATCGCCGCCCACTGGCGCGCCCACCACGAGATCTTCCCCTACGTCCGCTCGCTGAGCAGCCGCCTGATCAGCCTCACCCTCGTCTGGCTGTTCATGCAGGTCCTGATGCCGTTCGCGACGCGGGTGATCACCGCCGACGGCGCCTTCCCGCTCCGGTTCAGCCTGTACGCGATGGTGCAGGTCCTGGCGTCCGCGTCGTTCGCGCTGATCATCCGGGAGATCCGGCGCGAGCACCTGTACCGAACGGACGGCCCGCCCCGGGTGTTCGCCCAAAGCCTGACGCGCAGCATCTGCTTGGCCACGGTGTTCGGAGTATCCATTCCCGTCTCGTTCCTCACCGAGGACACCAGTGCGTACCTGTGCTGGCTCGCGGCGCCGATCGCACTCGCCATCGCCCGCCGAGTCCAGGACCGGAGGCCGTCCGATGCCTGACCTGGATCACCGCCCGCCGCGCTCATCCTTTTCGCGGGTAGACGCCCGATGGCGGGGCGCGTAGGAACGAAGGATGGCTCAGGAGAGGTCCAGACGAGTGTTCCTGTCCACGTCGGCCGCGCTCTCGGCGGTCGCCCTAACCGGGGTCCCGGCCGGTGCCGAACAGCTGGGTGATCGAGGGCCCGGCGGATCCCTTCCACCGCAACGACCCGACGCGGAACTGCGGGCGATTCTGCGGGAGATCGACGAGCATCGCATCGAGGCCACCGTGCGCAGGCTCGCCGCCTTCGGGACGCGGCACACGCTGTCCTCACAGACCGATCCGGTCCGGGGAATCGGCGCCGCCCGCGACTGGATCTTCGCGGAGATGCGGAAGTCCGCGGAAAGGTCGGGCGGCTGGATGAAGGTCGAGTTGCAGTCGTACGTGCAGCCGCCCACCCCGCCCCGGATCCCGGTCGCCACCACGATCACCAACGTCGTCGCCACGCTGCGCGGATCGGCCACACCTGAACGGGTCTACGTCGTGTCGGGTCACTACGACTCGCGGTGTTCGGATCCCCTCGACGCGACCAAGGACGCGCCGGGCGCCGACGACGACGCCTCCGGAGTGGCCGTCGCGATGGAACTCGCCCGCGTCCTCGCCACTCGCCGCCCGGCCGCGACCATCGTGCTCGCGGCTGTCGCGGGCGAAGAACAGGGTCTGTTCGGCGCGCGGCATCTGGCCACGCTCTACAAGGCGGCGGGCACGAACGTGCAGGCGATGTTCACCAACGACATCGTCGGGTCGAGCCGGGCGGACGACGGGACGCGGGATCCACGCACGATCCGGTTGTTCGCCGAGGGCGTGCCGACGTCGGAAACCCCGGCGCAGGCCGAAATCCGGCGCGCGGTCGGTGGCGAGAACGATTCGCCGTCCCGCCAATTGGCGCGGTTCGTGCGGTCGGTCGCGGAGAACGACTCGACCGGCATGTCCGTGCGGGTGATCTACCGGCGCGACCGGTACCTCCGAGGTGGCGACCACATCCCGTTCCTGGAGCAGGGGTATCCGGCGGCGCGGTTCACCGAACCGCACGAGGACTACGCGCACCAGCACCAGGACGTCCGGGTGGAGAACGGCAAGCAGTTCGGCGACCTGCCGGAGTTCTGTGACTTCCCGTTCATCACCAGGGTCGCGCGGGTGAACGCGGCCACGCTGTGGTCGCTGGCGACCGCGCCCGGCACCCCCGAGGACGTCCGCATCCGGACGAACCAGCTGACGAACGACACGGATCTGGTGTGGCGGCGTGGAACCGACCCGGATCTCGCTGGCTACGAGGTCGTCTGGCGGGAGACGACGGAGGCCGAATGGACACGCTCGATCGGGGTCGGCGACAAGACCGAGGCTAAGGTGGATCTGTCGAAGGACAACGTGTTCTTCGGCGTTCGCGCGGTCGGGAAGAACGGTCGCCGTTCCCCGGTCGCGTTTCCGACACCCTTGAGCTGATGCCTGATGACGATCACGCCCGACGATCTCGACGCGGCGGTGGCGAGTGTGGTGAGCGGCCTGGACAAGGCGTCGAGCCGTGACTGGTCGTCAGCGCCGGGCACCGGTGAGCTGAACGCTTGGCGGACGGCCGAGCACCTCGGTGACTGCCTCATCTCCTACGCCGGACTGCTGATCGCCCGGCCGTCGACGCCGCGTTTCGTCTGCTTCGAATCCGTCGCCGACAAGGCGGCGACGCCCTCGGAGATGCTGGAGTTCATCACCGTCGGCACCGGCATCCTGGGCGCCACCCTGCGCACGGCGGCCCCGGATGTCCGCGCATGCCACCCGAGCGGCCGTGCCGACACCGAGGGCTTCGCTGGCATGGGCTGTGTCGAGGTCCTGGTGCACGGCGAAGACATGGCCAGGGGCCTCGACGTCACCCTCGATCCGCCCCGCGACGTCTGTTCTCGCGTCCTCGCACGGATGTTCTCGGACGTCGACGCCACCGACGTCGACCCCTGGACCGCGTTGCTGTGGGCGACCGACCGCACGGACCTTCCCGGGCGGCCTTCCCGCGCCGGCTGGCAATGGCGGGGCGCGCCGCTCGGCGACTAGAGCGCGTCTCCCAGATCGGTGTCGGGGTCGTGCTGGTGGCGGTGTCGCGTGATTAGCGGGACGACTAGCGTGACGGGACCAGCCCGGAACGGCCGTGTCGCGAAAGCCACTTTCGGGACGTCAGACGTCTCGAAAGTGGCTTTCGCGACACCCCCTGGATGGCGGCCGCGCTCAGCGCCTGAGTCCCGCTTCTGCCGGTGGGTCGTGAGTGGCGATTCGGGAGACACCGCCTAATCGAGCAACCGCCGGATATGCGCGGTGGCGGCACTGAATTCCGGCCGCGCCAACGTTTCCGAGTACTCCCGCTCCTCCGGCAGGTCCACCGGGAGCTGTTCCCGCACCGTCCCCGGCCTCGCGGTCATCACCACCACCCGGTTCGCCAGGTAAACCGCCTCGGCGATGGAATGCGTGACGAGCAGGACAGTCGTGCCCGTCTCGCGCCAGATCCGCCGCAGTTCGACGTTCATCCGCTCGCGGGTGAGCGCGTCCAGCGCGCCGAACGGTTCGTCCATCAGCAGCACCCGCGGCCGGTGCAACAGCGCGCGGCACAACGCGACCCGTTGCTGCATCCCACCGGAAAGCTCGTGGGGCAAGGCATTCTCGAAACCGGCGAGCCCGGTCATCGCGATCAGTTCGTCCGCCCGGCGGGCCGCCTCGGCCGCGGGCATCCCGCGCATCTCGGCCTGGAGCAGGATGTTGCGCCGGACCGAACGCCACTCCAGTAGTGCCGCGCGCTGGAAGACGTAGCCGATGTCGTGCCGTGGCCCGGTGACCGGTTCGCCGAGCAGCCGCACCACGCCCGAAGACGGCTTGAGCAGCCCGGAAACGAGTTTCAGCAACGTCGACTTCCCGCAGCCCGACGGCCCCACGATCGAGACGAACTCGCCGGGCTCGACGGACAGGGAGACCTCACGGATCGCGGTGACGTCGATCTTCTTGGAGCGGAAGCGCACGGCGGCGGAGTCGAGTTCGACCGCGGCCGTGCCGATGGTCACGGTCATCCTCGGGGTGCCACGCTTTCTTCCCAGTACGCGCCCGGATCCTGCGCCTTCGAGATCACGCCGGTCCGCAGGAACGTGTCGATCGTCGCTTTCCAGTCCGCGGCGGAGTTCACGCCCGGCCCGGAACTCTTGGTCGTGTCGGTGTGCAGCAACGTCAAGGTGGTCTTGAACTGCTCCAGCAGGACGGTGGGCGACGGCAACTGCTGCGACGCCCCCTTCATCGTGTCGACGGCGGCCTGCGGGTCCTTCTCCGCGGCCGACCAGGCTTCCGCCGTGGCCGCGACCATGCGCTTGACCAGATCCGGGTCCTTGGCGAGCGTGCCGCCCGAGGTGATCAGGCCGTTGCTGTAGTAGTTCAGCCCGAATTCGGAGAACCGCAGATACGACACCGGTTTCCCGGCCTTCTCCTGGATCGTCGGCCCCTGGTCGGAGGCGAAGCCGAGCAGGACGTCGGCGCGCCCGGCGAGGACCGCGGCCATCTTGCCAGCCGGGTCGATGTTCTGGACCTGGACGTCGGTCTCGGCCATCCCGTTCTGCTTGAGGAAGGCGGGGAACGTCTTCGTCAGCGCGTCGCCGGCGGTGGTGGCGACCTTGAGTCCCTTGAGGTCCTGTGGCTTGGTGATGTTCTTCTCCCGGAAGAACTGGACCGACGCGGGAGTGGTCTGCAGGAACACGCCGACGCTCTTCACCGCGACACCCTGTTCGACGGCGACGGCCAGTGCCGACGTATCGGCCCAGCCGAAGTCCGTCTGATTCGCCGCGGCCGCCTGCACGGTCTTGCCGGAGCCTTGTCCCGCTTGGATCTTCAGGTCGATCCCGTGCTTGGCGAAGATCCCTTGTTTGACGCCGTAGTAGAAGGGCGCGTGTTCGCCGTACGGATACCAGTTGAGGGTCAGCGTCACCGCCTTGGTGTCCGACCCGGTCCCGCAGGCGGCGATCACCAGGGTCGCGGCGAGCAGAAGGGCGAGTATCGCTGGTTTCCTCATCGCGACCCCTTGTCAGATGGTGGTGGTGACGGCCTCGGCCCGGCGGCTCGCGTGCCACGGCAGTACCAGGCGTTCGACGATTTCGAGCAGGACGAACAGGACGACGCCGACGACGGACATCACGATCAGCCCGGCGAACAGCATCGGGGTGTCGAGATTTCCGTTGGCCTGCAAGATCAGGTAGCCGAGCCCCTCGTTGGCGCCGACGAACTCGCCGACCACCGCGCCGGTGACGGCCAGTGTCACGGCGACCTTGAGGCCCGCGAAAAGCTGTGGCAGCGAGGCGGGGAACCGGATCTTCCAGAACGTCTTGAGTGGGCCGCCGCCCATCACGGACGCGAGCTGCAGCATCTCCGGGTCGACCGATTTCAGCCCGGTGACCATCGAGATCACCACCGGGAAGAACGCGATCAGCACGGCGACGAGGATCTTCGGCTCCAGCCCGAACCCCAGCCACACCACGAACAGCGGCGCGATCGCGATCTTCGGGATCACCTGCGCGAACAGCAGGACCGGGTAGACCGTCCGTTCCACCGTCGGCGAGGACACCAGCGTCACCGCGGTGAGCACGCCGACGAGCGCGGCGAGCACGAAACCCAGCACCGTTTCGTAGGTGGTGACCCACGTGTGCTGCCACAGATAGGGCCACTGACCGATCAGGACGTCCAAAGTGGCCGCGGGCGAGGGCACCAGGTACGGCTCGATGAGCCCCGTGGTGGCCGTCACCAGCTGCCAGCCGAGCACGAGAACGGCGAGCAGGGCGACCGGCCTCCACGTGCGTTCGAGCAGGCCTTCCGCCGCCGTGCCCCGGCGAGTGATCTTCATCGAACCTCCCGCGCCGCCCCAGAATGAAAACGCTTTCTGAAAGCGCTTTCAGGCGTACCGTAGAATCCGCCCGCCACACGGTCAAGGGGGAGGAGCACGAATGGTCCAACAGGCCCAGAGCACCCTCGGCGACGTCGCGAAGGCGGCCGGAGTCTCACTCGCGACCGCGTCCAGGGTGCTCAACGGCACCGCGAGCGTCGGCCCGGCGCTGCGCGACCGCGTGGTGCGGGCGGCCGAAAGCCTGGCCTACTCCCCCAACGCGCACGCGCAGGCACTGGCCCGGTCGTCCAGCCGGACGGTCGGGGTGATCTGCCACGACGTCGGCGACCCGTACTTCGCCGGCATCGCGCGCGGGGTGATGCGCGCGGCGAGCCGCCACGATCTCCAGGTCGTCCTCGGCAGCACGTTCCGCGACCCGGACCGCGAAGTCGCCTACACCTCGATGATGCGTGGCCACCGGGTGCGGGCGATGCTGCTGATCGGCTCCGGTTTCGAGGATCGCGAGCGCCAGGAGGGCCTGCGCCGGGAACTGGACCGCTATCGCGCGACCGGCGGCCGGGTCGCGGTCATCAGCAGGCACCGCGGCCTGCGGGCTGACGCTGTCCTGCCGGAGAACCGGGAAGGCGCCGCCGATCTGGCGCGGGCCCTGCTCGAACTCGGGCACCGCCGGTTCGCCGTGTTGTCCGGTCCCCCGTTGCTCACCACGGTCGTCGACCGGGTCGGCGGTTTCCTCGAAGCCCTCGCCGATGCGGGTGTCACGGTGGAGCGTGAAGACATCGTCGAGGACCCCTTCACCCGCCAGGGCGGTTACACGGCCACTCGGCGGCTCATCGACCGCGGTCTGCGTGCCAGCTGTGTCTTCGCCTCGACCGACGTCATGGCGGCGGGCGCGCTCGCGGCGTTGCGCGAGCGCGGGATCGGTGTGCCCGGCGACGTCTCGCTGGCCGGGTTCGACGACATCGAGATGATCCGCGACCTGACCCCGCCGCTGACCACGGTCGCGTTGCCGCTGGAGGACCTCGGCGAGCGGGTGCTGGAGCTGGCGATGCTGCCGGAACGCGCCGGACGGGCCAGGATCGAACGAGTACCAGGCCACGTCGTCCTGCGCGGAAGCACGGCGCCATTCAGCGGGATCTGAAGGCCACCACGGCGGCCTGATCACCGTCCCGCCACGCCACACCGGCCTCGTCGAACGACCCGGTACCCAGTGCCCTCAGATGCCACGCGGCCGGCGGGTGCCATTCGGCCGAAGGCGCGTCGCCGAACAACCTGGCCCGTTCCGCCACTGCCGGGCCGAGGACCGGATCCGCCGCGACCTGGCCCCACCAAGCGTCCCAGGAGACTCCGCCGTCGTCCGGGATTCCGTGGTCACCCAGGGGTGCCACGGCCTCCGCCTCCGGCATGTCGTCCACGTTGGCCACGAATCCACCGGCGCGCACGAGACCGGCGAGTTCGGTGTACAGCTCGGTCAGCCGGGCGGGCGGCAGGTAGTGCAACGCCATGACCGCGAGCACCGCGTCGTAGCCGACGTGGGGCAGCGAGGTGGTCCACTCCGGATCCCGCAGATCGGCCCGGACCACGTTCACCGCGGACGGCAGGGACGAGCCTGCGATCTTCAGCATCACCGGGTCGAGATCGACCAGTGTGACCTCCGCCCGCGGCACGCGTTCGAGCAGACGGGAACAGAGCGTGCCCGTGCCGCCACCCACGTCCAGCACCCGAGGAGCCGAGCCTTCGCACCGCGTCGCGATCAGCTCGATCATCCGCTCGATCGCTTGTGCGCGCCCTGGCTGATACCTCGCCATGAGGCGTTCCCAGCTGTCATTCCACTGGTCTCCAGTCATGATGACAATGATAATCGATACCACTTTGGTCCCACTGCGTCACGGTTCACCTCCAAGGGGTAGGCGAGGTACGGCCGATCGGCGCAACTTGGCCGATGAAACGTTTGTCATCGCCCGATCGGGGAACTTTTCAGCCATGTCCAGATGGCGAACCACCAGTAGGAGCAACACCGCCGTACGCGTCATCACCGCTGTCGGCGCGCTGTTCGCTTTCATCGAGCTGCTGTACATGGTCATGGTGCTCGCGGGAGCCAACGCGGGCAACGGTTTCTTCATCTTCATCCAGGCGCTGGCGAAGCCGCTGGCGTTGTTCTGGCCGGGGCTTTTCCCGGTGAGTGACCCGAATCTCGCGGTCATCCTCGACTACGGTCTGGCCGCGGCGTTCTGGGTGATCCTGGCGGGTGTCATCGCCCGTTTCGCGGCCCGCTGACCCCCCTGCGGCAGCGATCGGCGTCCCGTTCGGCGACACTGGTCGGATGAGCGAAGGCAGATGGTTCGACCTGAACCCCCTTCCCGAGCTGTTCGGCCTGGCCGCCGCCGGACGGGCGCTGTTGCCGAACGTGCCCGTGACCCCGGCCGCGGTACTGAAGACCGTGACCGAACAGCTGGTCGGGCGACGACTGACGACGAAGGTGGACGGGCACGACGTCGGGCTCACCCTGACCGAACTCGACTACCAGGCCGACAGCCTCAGCCTGGCCGCCACCGGCCGGATCGGCGACGTCCGCATCGTCGTGGAGGACGTCGACTGGCCGGAGACCCCGCTGAGTCGTATCACCGTGCTGGCGTCGAACGTCCGCCTCCGCTCGCTTCCCTCCCCCGCCGCCATCCCCGAACAGGTGAAGTTGGCGATCCGGGTGGCCCCCGAAATCCTGCGGGCACGGGTGGCCGAGATCCGGCCGGGCATCATCGTGACCCCCGGCGAGGACGGGCATTTCCACGTCCGCTGGGAAAAGCGGCCCCATTGGGGACATCTCGCCCTGGAGTCCACAGTGGAGGATGACTCGGTCGTCCTCCGGCCGATGGCCGTCCACATCGGACGGCGCCGGTTCGGCCCGCCGTCCCGCCTCAAGCCGATCGTGCTGCCCCTGCCGGAACTCCCGCGAGGGATCCGGCTCACCGCTGTCGAGGCACACGACGGCCACCTCGTTCTGCACGCGCTGGCCGAAGAATGGCCGGAGAAGCTGTCCACCATCCCGCTCGGCGACCTGCTGGGCTGGGTGACGACGGCGGTCACCACGCTGACCCTGCCGAAACTCGGCGGGCGCTGACCCCCGCCACCGCGGGGGTGGCGAGGGCCAGCATCGGCGATCAGAGGATCAGCTGTGCAGTGAACCCTCCGCGACGCGCACCGGGGGCGTGGCCGCGGCGCTTTCCGCCTGCGTTCCGGCGGAACGCACGAGGCCCGCCGACTTCCCGCAGACCTTCTTCTTCTCGTCCGAGGTCATCTTCTTGCCGACGGTCCTGGTCTGGCCGACGACACCAGGAGCCGGGCCTTCGCCGCTGAAGTTCCAGACGTACCACTGGTGGTGTCCCCATTTGCGCTTGTCGTACCACATGTCGTACGAACCGCTGGCCACCCGCATCACCGGTGAGCGGTCCAGGCCCGCCCAGTAGCCGGGGTTGACCTCGATCCGGGTCTCGACGCTTTCGCTGGTCTCCCAGCCCCATTCCTGGCCCCACGTCCGCTTGTAGGCGACCGTCCACTGGACGAGGAACTCGAAGCCCGCGCTCACGCTGATCTCGTTCGAGACCGTGTTCTTCCCGCTGCGGGTGTCCCGCTTGCCGATCACCTGGGTGATCTTGTTGGAGCTGCAGTTGAACACCGTGTCCACGCGGCCCCAGTCGCCGTAGAAGTCCTGGCCGCGCTGGTCGACGTGCGCGTTGCAGTTCTTGGTGGCGCGGCCGCAGTCCTTGAGCAGTTCGGCGCGGGAGGGTCCGCGCGAATACACCACCGAGCTGCCGAGGTCGTTCATGTTCGACCCGTAGTTGCCGCTGTCGTTGGCGTACCACTCCTGGCTGGCGCCCTGGTATTCGGCGTCCGAGTACATCGTGATGTAGCAGTTGTTGAAGGTCTGGAACGAGGAGATCTTGTCGTTCCAGCCGCCGAGGAAGCCGATGGTCTGGTTGGTCCCCTCGACGCACGGCGACCCGGTGACGGCGACGCTCGCGCCGCCGAAGTTCGCGTGTTCGTACAGCACGCTGATCACCGTGGCGGAGACACCCACCTTGCCCGCGGACGCCGCGGCGAGCGATTCCTCGACGCTGCCGAAGCACCGGAACGCTTCACTCGCCGTGTCCGCGACGCAGTGGTCGTCGCGCTGCTCGGCGTTCGCCGGGACACCACCGGCCAGGCATACCATCATCGCGGCCAGAACGGCCGCCCCAAATCTGTACTTACGCACGTCTGAGCTCCTTAGGAGAGACGGAATCCGACCACGACCGGATCGGCGTCGCCCAGTCCAGCGCAGGAAACCCCGGCTTGCCCATGCAGAACAACCGGCAGACTCAGACCGGTAACCGATGAACGGGACGCCCTATCACGCGTGATCCCGCAGGCCTTACCCGTGATTGGACGGAGATCTCCCGTGATTGGGCGGAGATCACGCAGATCTCCGTCCAATCACGCGTAACCTCCGTCTGATCACGCGTGATCTCCGTCTGTGGCACGAAACCAAACGTCAAGCAAGCAGGATCACGCGACACCAGTGTCCTGCGCCGGAAGTTCGTGCCTTGAGTCCGCGTGGGGCTGAAGGGGATTTTCCCCTCGTCTCACGCGGTGAAGGGTGCTTTACCCGCATCGCATGCGGTGAAAGTCCCCTTCAGCCCCACAAGAACTGATCACGCGACGCTAGGCCTCTTGGTCCCGCTCCCGCAGATAACGCGTGTGGTCGGCCGACTGGTTGACGTCGCCGGCGTAGAACCGTTCCGCGACCCGGTGTGCTTCGGTCTCCAGCAGTTCCAGCTGCGTGAGGAGTTCGTCGGACGCGCTCGGCGCGCCACTCGCCCGCCGTTTCGCGGCGAACCACCACGGCAGGTTGAGGTACGTCTGCACGGAAAGCGGCAGATCCGTCCGCGCCAGCCTGGTGACGGCGTGCTGGACGTCCGGATTGCCGGACAGTCGATCCGGCCGCGAGAGCAGGTCGTCGAGCACCTCGGCGATCCGCCGTACACCGTCCACAGAGGACTCCGGCATCCGCTGCGCGTGCGCGGTCACCTTGTCCACCAACGAGACGAGGTCCGCGCGAAGCTGCCCGGCCTCGGCGACGGCGTCCACCGAGACCAGCCGGACCCGTTCGGGCGGCGCGAGCAGGGCGAAGACCCCGTACAGCCCGGCGACGACCACCGGCCAGAGCCCGCCGACGACGCCGGTCAGGTACAGCGCGAGCCCGATCAGCCCGCCGACGCAGCCGGCGAGGTTCTTCGTGGAGCCGAGGTACCGGATCATTGGTACCCGCGGATTTCCTGGAACACCTTGGGCAGCACGTCACCGCGTGCGTCGAACACGTTGCCGCCGGTGCGTTTCGCGACCTCGCCGAGTTCGGCGGAGTCGCCCTCACCGAAGATCACGGTGAACACCGGGATCTGCCGCATCGCCTCTGGCAGCGACGGGAACTTCCGCTGGAAGTCCGCGAACGTGGACCCGCTCGCGTTCTCCCCGTCGGTCATCAGCACGATCGAGGTGAACCGGTCGGGATCGCGCGCGACCAGCGGGCCCATGATGCTGTACGCACGCTCAAGGCTGTCGTAGATCGCCGTGCCGCCGTTCGCGTCGAGGCCCTCCGCGAAGTTCTTGATCTTGTCCAACGCGGGCTGGGGATCGCCTTCCGGCACGGCGAACGTCTCCGGTCTGCGGGGAACGGTGTCGAACGGCAGCATCGTGACCTCTTCACGGCTGCGGAACCGGCGGTACCGCCCGGTCAGCGAGCCGTCGGCGCCGGTCAGCCCGATCAGCGCGGTGCGCAGTGATTCGATCCGGTCACCCGCCATCGAACCAGAGGTGTCGAGCACGTACAGCGTCCGCGACGGGCGCCGGATCTTGTCGAAGTAGGCGCCGAGCAGCGCGTCGACGGCCTGCTGTGTCGCGGGGAACGGCAGTTCCACCAAGTCTTTCCGTGCGAACTGCTGTCCTAATTGGACTCCCGGGACGACGGGGCGGCGCTGCGTGGTCTCCATGATCTTCCGCTGCGTGTCCGGCGTCCGGAGCCGCTCGGCGAGCTTGCGGTGCGCGTCCCGCGCGTCGGAGTTCGCACTCTGCAACAACGTCAGCGGATAGTCGGCGGTGACCACGCCATCGGAGGGGTACACCAGCGTCAGCGGTTCGGGGAGCTTGCCGCTCGCGTTCATCGACAGCAGGACGGACTCGTAGTTGATCAGGCCGTCGACCTTCTTGCCGGGGTCCGCTCCGGTCGCGCGCCGTTGGTAGGCCTCGGAAAGCCAGCCGGACGAACCCGCCGACATCGCCTGCGCGCTGAAGAACTCGGTCAGTTTCGGGGTGACGGAAGCGATCTGCTGCGCGTCGATCGCGTTCCCGGCGCCCGCGAGCGCCGACGCGACCCCGACGAGTGCCGAGAAGCCGGAGTTCGACGCCGACGGATCGGTCATGCCGTAGGTGAAGGCCTTCTTCCCGGCCTGTTCGGCGATCTCACCCCAGCTCACCGGTCGCCCGGCCCAGCCGAGCCGCTGCGCCGCCGACGCGGAAAGCCCGAGCACCACCGGCGAGCTCATGATCTTCACCTGCTCACCCAGCCGCTTCGCCGCTTCGGGAACCGCCGCGGGGTAACGGTTCGACGAGAACCAGACGGCGTCGTACTGGCCGTCCGCCTTCCCTCCTCCCAGCGATTCGGTGCCTTCCAGCGTCCCGGTGAACTGGAACTTGACCTTGACCCCGGTCGCCGCCGCTTCCTGTTCCAGCAACGGCTGCATGTCCGCGAGTTCGCTGCCCGCGAGCACTCGCAGCGTGCCCGGCTCGGCCTCCCCCAGGTTCCGCGTGTCGCCTTCGCTCGAATCACAGGAAACGAGTGACAGCGCGCAGATCGCGCTGATCGCCAAAACCGTCCAGCGTTTCACGATGCCCCCTCGGCCGTCGCCGTCTCGTGAGACCGGCGCAGATGGTCTTCGGCCCGCCGGATCTCGCCGGACAACGCCTCCACGGTCGCCGCCATCGTCGAGACGGCCCCCGCCTTGAACTCGTCGATCGCGTCGATACTGCGGTAGATCCGCTCGAACGACTCGCGGATCGTCGCCACCGCGACCGCCGGATCACTGCCCGCGCGCTGGATCTCGGCGCTGCGCAGCTCCAGCATCTCGGCGTTGGCCCGGATCAGCCCGTCAGTAGTGGCTTGCACGGCTTGGATCTCGTCGAGGACGTCGCGCTGCCCGGCGAGCGCGCCGCTCACCAGCAGCGCGACCCGCAGCGCCGCGACCGTGGTCGACACCGCCCGCTCGATCCCCCGGATCAGCTCGTCGTTGTTGCGCCGCACCAGATCCAGCGCCAGATAACCCTGCGCGCTGACCGCGAGCTGGGTCAGCAGATCCTGGTGCCGCTGCCGGATCGGGTGCACCGCGTCGGCCCGCAGGGACTTGGCCCGCGCGGGATCGGTGAAGTCGAAGATCCCCGCCTGGCGGTCGACCGCCGTGTCGACGGCCTCGGCGAACGCGGCCGCCTCGGACAGCTTGCCGAGCGTCCCCCACAGTCGTTCCCGCTCGCCCTTGAGCGCGGCGTTGTCGCGGCGCAGCACGTCCTGCCGCGCACGCAGGTCCAAGACCAGCGCGTTCACCGGTTCGTTGGCCGCGCGATAGCGGTCCAGCGCCTTCTTCGCGCTGCCCGCGACCGGGATCAGTCCCATCAGCTTGCGGCCGGTGATCGGCAGTTTCGCCGGGTCGATCTCCGCGACCGCCCGCCGCAATCCGGCCAGGCTCACCGTCGCTTGTTGTTGCGGCGACGCGATTTCCCCGCGAGTCCCGGCGAGCGCCCGCGTCGACCGGTCGAGCAGCGCCCCCGCGACCGACGCCGCCGCGCGCATGTCGGACTCGCCGACCGCGAGCAGTTCGTCCATGACCCGGGTGAATTCCGGCGATCGGACGTCGAGCGCTTCGAGCCGCTCGGCGAACTTCTCCGCGCGGCGCGCGACTTCGGCGTGCACCTCCGGGCCGAGGGTGACCAGGCCGGCGGCCCGCTCGGCCGGGATCGCCTCCACCGGTTCGGGTGGAGTGAGCGTGAAATCGTCCATCAGTACTGTTTCTTCACGGCGTCGAGCAGGCGCTCCAGGGTTTCGTACGACGGCGGTTCGACGGCGTCCACCAGATCGGCGGGCACCGGCGCCTTGGCCGCGGCGACGACGTCGGCGAACAACCGGGGGTCGCCGGTGCGGAAACCGAAGGTGGCGGCGAGTTTCCCCAGTTCCGGGTCGGTCGCGAGCAGCCTTCCGACCTGATCACCGCGTTCCTTCAGTGGCACGAGCGTGTGCTTCGAGTACACCGTCGGCGCGGTGTAGAGCAGGCGCATGTCGGGCCGGATCGAACCGTCCGCGCGCACCAGCCTGTCGACGAACTGCGACTCGTAGATCAGCGCCAACGGCGTCTTGCCCATCCCCGCGGCGAGGTAGTCCTCGAACGGGCCTTCGGTGGTGTTCTGCGTGTAACCCTGGTCGATGAACAGCTTCGACACCCCGGGCAGCACCTTCGCCTCGGCTTCGGGCGTGCTGACCACGTTGTTCCCGTTGGCGACGAAGGAAACGATCGACAGGTACATCGCCGCCGAGTTCGATTCACGCGGATCCGTGGTCGTGACCAGCACGTTCTTGCGTGCCGGGAAGGCGGTGTTGCCGGGCAACTGGTCCCAGCGCGTGCCTTTCTGCGTGAGTTCGAGGTACTTCGCGATGTCGAGCACCTGGTAGTCCCCGGCGCCCTTGCGCACGATCCCATTGGCGCTCAAGAGGTTCACGATCGGCTCGAAGGTCGCGACCGCCATCGGCGACTGGAACGGCGTGTGGACGCCGGTCACCTTGTGGTCGCGCTGGATCCGCTGTGCGGCGGGCGACGACGACGGGAACGCGAACTCGTACTTGCCGAGGTCCATGCTCGCGATCTGCCGCGAACCGGCGGTGTCGACCTCGACCTTCAGCCCGTGCTTGGCGAAGGCGTCCGCCACCCGCTTGTCGGCGAAGAACGCCAGCTTCTCCGAGCCGATGACTCCACGCACCGTGGTCAGATCGGTACCCTGCGCGGTGTTTTCGTCACCGCCCCGGCCCCAGACGATCACGGCCACCACGGCCAGCAGCAGCACCACAGCCAGGCCGATCGACAGACGGCGTTTCACCGACCCCACCCCCCTCGTTCACAAGCCTGATCCTTCAGCCCGTTCACCTCTTTTGACGCGCGGGCGAGCCATTTCGAAGTGAACGGTCAATGAACGGCAGACGTCGTCAGATCCTGACGAAATGGTGAGGTAAAAGGAAAATCGGCGCGGGTTGCGTGGTTCCCCAAGTACATGAAGGCCCCCTTCCTGTACCTAGGCGCAAGGAAGGGGGCCTTCATGTACTTCAGACGAGCTCCCCGTCAGATCACGGACTGCTCCGAGACCGGCAGGCATACGGTGAACCGCGTGTCCCCGGCTGCCGACTCGACCCGGAGGTCGCCCTGGTGCCTTTCGACGACGATGCGCCAGGAGATGTCCAGGCCGAGCCCGGTCCCCTGCCCCACCGGTTTCGTGGTGAAGAACGGTTCGAAGATCCGCTGCCGGATCTCCGCCGGGATCCCCGGCCCGGTGTCGCCGATCTCGACGTGCACGTGATCGTCCACTCTGGACGTCCGCAGGGTCAGCGAGCCCTCGGTACCCATGGCACCGAGCGCGTTGTCGATGATGTTCGTCCAGACCTGGTTCAGTTCACCCGCGTACGCCGGGATCCTCGGTACCGTCTGGTCGTACTCCTTCACGACGGTGATCCCCGGCGCGATCTTCCCGGCCAGCATGACGAGCGTGGAGTCGAGTCCTTCGTGGACGTCGATCCACTGGTGCGGCGCCCGGTCCATTTGGGAGTACTGCTTGGCCTTGCCGACCAGCACCGAGATCCGCGTCGTCGAATCCTCGATCTCGCCCATCAGCATCTCGGTCTCGAGCGCGTACGCCAGCCAGCGGACGGCGCCGTCGAGGAAGGTCTCCCCGACCGAGTCGAGCAGCCGGTCCAGATCGGGCACGGTCAGCCCGGCGCGGACGTAGATGTCGGCGAGATCCCAGCCCTGGTCGATGTCGTGGCCGTCGAACCAGTCGCCGATCTCGTCCTCACGGTCGGCCTGTTGCATCGCGGTCAGCTTCGGCGCCGACGCGACCTGCTTGACCAGCTGCTCCTGGATCTCGAGCAACTGCTCCAGCAACGTGGGGTCGACGTTCTTCTTCGCCAGCATCGCGAGTTTGTGCCGCATCCCCGCGACCCGCTCCCGCAGCGAGGCCGTCGCCCGCACGGCGGCCGCGGCCGGGTTGTTGAGTTCGTGGGTCAGCCCGGCGGAAAGCTCACCGAGCGCGAGCAGCCGCCGCCGCGAGCCGATCACGGTGTCGCTGTTGCGCCAGCCGAGGTACATGCCCTCCAGCAGATGCGTCGCCATCGGGAACCAGCGGCGGAACTCGGTGGCGAACTCGGCCGCGGGCAGGGTCAGGAAGATGAGGTCGCTGACCGCGTGCACCGAACCGCCGTAGGTGTGTTCGGTCTCCTGGTGCACGAAGAACTGGGTCGCGCCGCAGTACGCGCCGCGCTGGTCGGACCGGATCGTCTCGACCTCGGTCCCGCCGACGAGCCGCGTCATCCTCAGCGCGCCGGACAGCAGGATGTAGAAACAGGTGGCCGGTTCACCCTCACGCATGACCGTGGTGCCGCCGTCGTACTGCTCCAGCACGGCGTGTTCGTCGATCCAGTCGAGCTGGTCCTCACTGAGGTGCTCGAAGAGGAAGAGCCCGCGCAGTTCCTCCCTGGGCAGAACGCTCATTGCTCCTCCGAATTTTTGTCGGTGGGTCGGGCTACGGTTTCGTTGTGTCCCGTTTTCGTTTGTTGCCGACAGCCGCGCAGGAGGCCCGGCTGCTTGAGCATTGCGCGCACGCGCGGTTCATCTGGAACCCCGCGGTGACTGCGCGAGGAGGCGGGGCATCGGCCCGGCCTGCGAACCGCGAACTCCAACTCGCGACCTCGGCCATCCGGCAGAAGTCGTGAAGGTGAAATCCCCCGGTTGTCCGACCGTGGGGAGGACGTCAATGTTCCTCCAGATAGCGATGAACCAGGGTGACCGCCATGGCACCTTCGCCTACAGCCGAGGCGACGCGTTTCACCGACGCCGCGCGGACATCGCCCGCCACGAACACTCCTGGGACGGACGATTCGAGGTAGTGCGGGTCGCGGTCCAGCGGCCAGCCCGGCGGCGGGGTGCCGTCGGTGAGCAGATCGGGGCCGGTCCGCACGAAACCGTGGTCGTCGCGCTGGATTTCCGTGCCCAGCCAGTCGGTGCGCGGTGCCGCGCCGATGAAGATGAACAGGTGACCGGTGGGCACGGTCTCGGTCGCACCACCGTTCTCGCACAGGGTCAGCTGTTCGAGGTGGTCTTCGCCGTGCGCCTCGACCACCGTGGTCCGGGTGCGGACGTGGATGTTCCCGATCGCCGCGATCTGCTCGATCAGGTAATGCGACATCGACGCTTCGAGCGACTGGCCGCGGACGAGGATGGTGACCTCGGCGGCGTGTTTGGAGAAGAAGACGGCCGCCTGGCCCGCCGAGTTCGCGCCGCCGACGATGTAGACGTGCTCGCCCTTGCACTCGGGCGCCTCGGTGGCGGCGGAGCCGTAGTAGACGCCGCGGCCGGCGAGGTCGGCGATGCCCTTGGCTTCCAACGCGCGGTAGTTGACGCCGCTGGCCAGCACCACGGAATGCGCGGCGATCTCGGTCCCGTCACCGAACAGCACGACCCGCGCCGAACCGCGCGCCTCCAGGCCCACGACGTCACGCGTGGTCAACACCTCGGCACCGAACTTCAGCGCCTGCCGCCGCGCGCGATCGGTGAGCTGGGCGCCGGAGACGCCGTCGGGGAAGCCTAGGTAGTTCTCGATGCGGGAACTGGTGCCCGCTTGCCCGCCGGTGGCCTTGCGCTCGACGATGACCGTCCGCAGTCCCTCCGACGCGCCGTACACGGCCGCCCCGAGCCCGGCGGGCCCGCCGCCGATGACGATCAGGTCGTAGAACTCCTGCGCGGGCCGCGTGGACAGGCCGACCGCGTCGGCGAGTTCCGGCCCGGACGGCTGGCGCAGCACCGTGCCGTCCGGCGTGACCAGCACCGGGATGTCGTGCGGTGCGGCGTCCGCCGCGTCCAGGATCCGGCGGCCCTCGTCGTCGTCGACGGAGTACCAGCGATACGGCACGGCGTTGCGCGCCAGGAAGTCACGCAGGTGGAATGACGGCGACGAGTACCGGTGGCCGATGAGCTTGATCTCGTCGACCGGCCGCTCCCCCACCGCGCGCCAGGTCTCCACCAGCGCGTCGATGACCGGATAGAGCTTCTCCTCCGGCGGATCCCACGGCTTGAGCAGGTAGTGGTCGACGTCGACCACGTTGATCGCCTGGATCGCGGCGTCGGTGTCGGCGTAGGCGGTCAGCAGCGCGCGGCGGGCGTTCGGGAACAGGTCCATCGCCTTCTCAAGGAAGACGATGCCGTCCATCTGCGGCATCCGGTAGTCGGCGAGGATCGCGGCCACGGCGTCGCCGCGCAGCTTGATCTCGCGCAGCGCGTCGAGCGCGTCGGCACCGGAATCGGCCCGGATGATCCGGTAGTCCTTCCCGTACCGTTTGCGCAGGTCGCGGGCGACCGAACGGGATACGGCGGGATCGTCGTCGACGGTCAACAGGATCGGCTGGCTCACCGGCCCAGCCTAAGCGATCCGGCGTAACGTCGGGCGATGCTCACCGAGGCGGAGCGCGTGCTCCACGACCGTGCGGTCGTCGCCTGCGAGGCGGCCACGATGGCGGGGCTCCCCGGCACCTCTGCTGGACGGCTACGCCGTGCCGGAGCCCAGGTCCACTTGCGACACGCTTTCAGGCCTGCGTGAGTTTGCGCAGGCGGAAGGCCAGGACGAGCAGCATCACGCCGTGCAGCAGGGCGTAGATCCCCACCAGCAGTGCGATTCCGAACGCGCCCGCCAGCGGGTTGAACACGATCACGATGCCCGCGACGAGCGAGAGCGCGCCGGCCGCGATGAGGAAGACCTCGCCCTCGATCTGCTTGCGCAGCCGGATCGCGGCGACGATCTCCATGATGCCGGTGAAGATCGCCCAGAAACCGACCAGCAGGGCCAGCACGAGCACCGTGATGCCCGGCCAGATCAGGACCAGCACCCCGGCGATGATGCCGAACGCGCCGAGGACTCCGTAGGCGGCGCGATGAGCGGCGTCGCCCGGCCGGAAGGCCTGCATCAGGCCGCCGATGCCGTCGAAGATCGCGTAGATGCCGTAGATGATCGCCAGGGCGAGGACGGTCGCTCCCGGCCAGATCAGCGCGAGCACGCCGAACAGGATGGCGAAAACCCCGCGGACGGCGGCGAGCGGCCAGGCCAGGCGGGGTTCGACGACGGTGAGTCCGACGAGAGGCATGTGCCGAGTATCGAAGCGTTGGCGGGAGAGCGCGCGGCACGCCACCCGTTGGGGTGAGGCCGGTGCGCGCCGAGACCGCCATCACGGCGCGCACCGGGGCTCTATCAGGGATACGCGACCAGGTTCGCCACGTTCGTACCCGAATTGGCCGGCCCGCCGCGGTCGTTGACGACCCGGCTGATGGTCCCGTTCCCGCCGAGGGAGACGGCGACCATGCTGCGGAACCGCACGTTCGGGTTGTTCGGCGCTTCGATGGCGCGATCCACGACCACGCTCGGATTCACGTTGAAGTAGCAGTAGCTGCCGAGCCCGTACGCCTCGTGGTCCGTCACCGAGTTCGCCACCTTGTAGGCCGCGTAACCCCTCGTCGTTCCGTTCATCCAGGCGACCTGATTCGGTGGGTCGTAAGGCATTTCGTTCTGGTAGAAGTACGTCCGGCCGCGGTTGCCGTTCCAGATCGTCTGGTACTTCTGGTAATGCTCGACGAACAGGCCGTACATCGTGGCGTCGTCGCCGTTCACGATCAGCCCGGTGTCGGCGGTGTTGGTGTTCCACCCGACCCCGCTGCCGTGGTCGGCCCGCCAGATCCACAGATGGTCGCCGATGACGTCGTCACTGTTGACCACCAGGCTGTTCGTGGCCTTGCCGACTCCCGCGCCGCCGACGCGGAAGAACACGTCGTGCAGCGAAGTCGGGTTGGCCGCGTGGTCCTGCGCGGAGTTGGCCGGGCCGACCTCCATCAGCGTGGCCGAATTCGTGGTGCCCGCGTCGATCAGCACGCCCGCCACCTTGACGCCGTCGACGTCGGCCACCGTCATGGCGGTGATGCCGTTGTCCGGGATCAGCGTCGCCAGGCCGAGGCCGAGCACGACGGTGTCCGGCCGGGTCACGCGCAGCGTCTCGTTCAGGTGGTAGACGCCCGGCGTGATCAGGAGGTCCTTGCCCTCGGCGAGGGCGGCATTGATCTGCGACGCCGTCGTACCAGGCTTCGCGATGAAGAACCGGCTGATCGGCAGCGACGATCCCGGCTGGTTGGCACCCCATGTGATGCCCGACGCGTTAGTTCGCTTGGCAGGCACGAAGACCTGGTACGCCCCCGCGTTGTCGACGTAGAGGAACGGCTTCTCCCGCACGATCGGCGTCGTGTTCACCGTGGTGTACGGCGGATTCGGGAAACTGGTCGACGGCGCGCCGTCGACGCCGGCGAACACCATGTTCCAGTTGGAGCCGCTCCAGCCGCCGAACTGCGAGTTGCGCGAGATCCACTGCTGCTGCGAGCCGGACCGGACCTGGCCGTCGACCTTGACGTCGGACATCCAGCCGCCGCTGGACCAGCCGCCGTCGTCGAGTTGCAGATTGCCGCGGACGTGCATCCGACGGTAGGGCGCGGCCTGCGAAACGGCCCACCGATCGGTGCCGCCCGCCGGGTTGACCGACAGGTTTTCCGCGCCACGCCAGAAGTTCTGCGTCGCGTTACCTTGGAACCAGTCGGCCTCCGCGTGCACCGCGCCGTTGATCGTCACGTTGTCCGGAGAGAGCCCGAGGCCCAGTACTTGCGTGTAGAACCCGACGTTGACATCGACGTTGTACGAGCCCGGTTTGAACAGCAACGCGGACCGGCTCGTCCCGAACTGGTTGGTCTCCTGGCGCGAAAACACGCTGTTGACCTGGGACTGGATCGCCGACTGCGACATGCCGGGCTCGAAGACGAGCACGTTCGGCCCGAGGTCGGGGTTGGCGGTGCCGGTGACCGGCATGAGCCGGAAGGACTGCGCGCCGGAGCCGTTGCACGCGTACTGCTGCAACTGCGCGCTGTCCGCGGTCGAGGCACCGGGGATGTCCAGGCACTTGCCGCTGTTGCGGCTGACGAAGTGGTACGCACCACCGGTTTCCTCGACCGGCTGCCACTGCTGGTTGTTCCCGCCGCCGTAGGCCCACAGATGGATCAGCCCGCCGTCGGCCGTCGACACGTCGGCGACGTCCCACACCTGCGCCGGGTCGTTGCGCGTGTTGACCCGGTAGTAGCCACCCGACGTCGGCTGGAACTGCCACTGCTGGGAGAAGGTCTGATTGCAGGCGTACTGCTGGACGACCGTCCCGTTCGCCGACCCGGCGGCCCGCGCGTCGACGCATTTCCCGCTGGTGGCCGTCACGGTGTACCAGGTATGGGGAACGATGGCCGCCTGCGCCGCCGGAGCCACCACGATCAGCGCTCCGACCAGGGAAAACAGGGCTATCAGGGCTGCTCTGGCCCTCATCAGGACCTCCTCCGCGTCATTCGGGCAGGGCGAGCTGAGGCGGAGCCCAGTGGAGACGCGGCGTAGCGGGCGGGGACCTCGGCGTCACGATGGTCAAAAACGTAACGGCGGTCACACTCGGAGTCAATACACGGCTAAAAATAAGTCGCAAAGATGCAGGTCAGCACCACTTTCGACGAGCGAGACCGCACAGGGCGACCCCCGCGCGAACGGCCTCCGCGGGCGGTGTAATGTATGGACACACGAGATGCGGAGTACGACTTCGCTTCGGGGCTATGGCGCAGCTGGTAGCGCACCTCACTGGCAGTGAGGGGGTCAGGGGTTCGAGTCCCCTTAGCTCCACAGTGACGAAACACCGCCCACCTGGCAAATAAGCCGAGGTAGGGCGGTTTTTTCGTTCCACCTCACTTTGAGAATTGACATGACGAACTTCAGTTACTGTTCAGTAGCTGGAGCAAATCTGGAGCACGCCGTCCCACCCCCGCCAAATGGGGTCACATCGTCTGCTCCAGCTATGTAACCCGACCGGGTGGTCTACCCGTGACCCCGCAGCCGTACGAACCCGCCAACGCCGATAAGTTGCAGATTCCCTCGGTTTAAAAAAGTCGACGTCTCGGCGGTCAGGCGCTCCGGCTGACGCCGACCCGGTCCAGGTAGTCCCGCACGGCGGTCCTGCTCGCGCCGGGTGCGCGCAGCGCGAGGTAGCCATCGGGTCGCACCAGGACGAGGGTGTCCCCGGTGACGCCGTACGCGGTCCGCGCGTGCCCCTCGACGTCCACCAGATCGGCACCGCTGCCCGGCGCGCCGACCGACACCGGCTTGATGAGTCCACTGTGGGCGGTGCCGGCGTCCTGCAGTGGACCGGCGCAGGACTCGCCGAAGCCGAGCAGGGTGAAATGCGGGCCGCGGAAGGCGTCGAACAGCCGCCGTGGCATACCGGAGCTGTCCGCGCAGGGCGCGTCGGGCGCACGATCACCGGCGCGCGGTCCATTCCCGGCGTCGCCGTCGACGGACAGCGAGCTGGCCGGGTAGCCGAGCCCGAGCTGCTGGCCGTCCGGGGGCGCGCCGTCCACGATGTCCGTGCTGCCACCGTTGACGAACCGCTCCGCGACCCTGCGCAGCCCCTCAGCACTCACGCCGAGCGTCCACGAGGCGACCGGGAGCCGCTCCTCCTGGTAGCTGTCCAGCAGCGACTGCCGCGCGCCGGAACACACCATGGCGAGCTTCCAGCCGAGGTTGTACGCGTCCTGGATGCCGGTGTTCATGCCGAGACCGCCGGCCGGCGGATGCACGTGCGCCGCGTCCCCGGCCAGCAACACCCGGCCCACCCTGAACCGGTCGGCCATCCGCACGTTCACCCGGTACGTGGACAGCCAGCTTGCCTTCGAGAGCCGTATGCCGTGCTCGCCGGCGAGATCGTCCACGATCCGCCGGAAGTACGGCAGCGAGGGTTCGGGGAGGCTGCCCTCCGCGCCGAAGTCGCTGAACGGTACGGCCTGCAGTTGCCAGGACCGCTCGTGGCGGAACGGGCACAGGGCCAGGAACCCGCGCCGGCGGACGGTCCACTGGTACCAGGCGTCCGGTTCGAGCCCGCTGAGCTCTACGTCCCCGAGCAGCATGGCCTGCTCCCTGTTCTCGCCCTCGAAGCGCACGCCGAGTGCCTTGCGCACGGTGCTGCGGCCGCCGTCGCAGCCGACCAGGTAGCGCGCGGCCACCCGCTCGCCGGTGTCCAGCACCGCATGCACACCGTTCGCGGACTGGCTGAACTCGGCGAGGCCTGCGGCCAGTTCCACCCGCACGCCGTCCTCGGCGAGCCGCGCGCGCAGGATCTGCTCGATCCGCCACTGCGGGATCAGCAGCCCGCCGTCGTAGGGCCGATCCGGTGTGGGTGCCCGCTGGGCGTGCGGGTCGGTCTCGGCAACCAGGTCGCCGTCGAGGTACCGCCGGTGTGGCAGGTGCCGGAACCCGTGGTGCAGCACCTCGTCGGCGACACCGAGGTCGTCCAGCACCTCCTGGGTGCGTGCGGTGAGCCCCTTGCCGCGCGAACCGGGGAAGTGCTCGCCGGCCCGGTCGACGATGCGCACGTCGACGCCCCGGCGGGCCAGCTCGATGGCCAGCGTGAGCCCGGTGGGTCCGGCGCCCGCGATCAGGACGTCGGTCATCGGTCACCGTCCTGGCGCACTGCCGGCGCCGATGTGGCATGCATGCTCGCCATCACACCCTCCCTGATCCGTGCGGTCACTGAGGCGATCGGCGGTGACGCTAGCCGGTTTCCGGGCAGGGTGTCCTCGGGCTGGAGGTGGAGATCGGGTGGATACCTGCCTGGGAAATCTCCACCGCGGTCTCCTACCGCGAACCGACGACACACCCGGGGCGGTGTTCGTAGCGTCGTCATCAACGGTTATGCCGTCGCGATAGTGACCATCGAAGGAGCGCCACTCATGTTGATCGGATCCCTGCTGACTGTCACCGGCCTGTTGTCCGGTGTGCCCACCGCGGTGTGGCTGACCGTGGTTGTCCTCGCCGTGGTGGGCGTGATGGCCTTCAAGATGCGGAAACGCCGGCGGCGTTAACGACAGGACGTGTGGTGGCCGGGTGTGCGGCACCCTCCCAACCGGATGGACGGCGACCTATTGCGGCGCGCATGAGGTGATTCACGAAGTGTTCGTCACCGAGGACCGCGAGGCCGATTCTCCCCCGACCTGGTTGGGTTGATCGGGCGCACAGCTGATCAACAGCCGGGCGGTGTGCGCGATGTGGTCACGCAGCAGTTCCTGCGCGTGATCGGCGTCGCGCGCGAGAACGGCGTCGAGTAGTGCTCGATGCTCGGCGACGACGTCGCGGCCGGGTTCGTTGCCGAGGGATACCGACCACTGCCGGTACAGCTCGGCCTCTTGCCGCAGCGACCGTGCCGCGTCGAGCAGCCGCTGGTTGCGGCAGCCGGCCAGCAGCGCATGGTGGAAGGCCGCGTGTGCCTGCGACCACTCGTCGGACAGGTGGCCAGGATCGGCCGGGTCGCGATACGGCGCGCGTTCCAGAAAGTGGTGCGCGGCAACGGCATCCGCCTCCCAGCGGGTGTCGCCTTCCCGCACCGACAGCCCCAATACCAGGGACTCGATCTCCGCCCGCGCCTGTGTCAGTTCGGCCAGATCCTGATGGGACAGCGGCCGGACCAGGTAACCCTGACGCGGCCTGGCCACCACCAGCCCTTCGGCGACCAGTCTCGTCAGCGCCTCGCGGGTTGCACCGACGCTCACTTGGTAGCGGTCGGCCAGGTCCGGGAACTTGAGCCGGTCGCCCGGAACCAGCCGACCGGCGAGGATGTCGGCGCGCAACGCCTGGTGGATGCCGTCGGTGCGGGTCGCTCCGCCGCTCTTGGTCATGCCCTCCAGCCTAGCACTTTACGAATCTTGGTTGAACTTTCGAAAGTTTGGGTCTAGTTTCGAATTTAACCCACAGCCCCCTCAGCCGCACGAGGAGTCGTGCACGGGCCGGATCCCGAAAGGTGCAGTCATGAAACTGGCCAATGTGGACGGACGCGCGGTCCTGCTGACCGCCGACGACACCGGAATCGACGTCGAAACCGCGTCGGGCGGCAAGTTCGGCCCCGGTCTCGTGTCCGTTTACGAGAACTGGGACGCGTTCCGGGCCTGGGCGCAACAGCCGCCCGCCGAACCCGGCGTCGTCTTCACCCGCGCGCAGCTGGGCTCTCCCTCACCGGCCCCGCGGCAGATCGTCGCGATCGGCCTGAACTACGACGCCCACGCCGCCGAGTCCGGTTTCGAGGCGCCGGAAGGACTTCCCCCGACGTTCACCAAGTTCGTCTCCGCGCTGACCGGCCCCGACGCGGAGGTCGTGCTACCGGCCGGCGGCGACGTGGACTGGGAGGTGGAACTCGTCGCCGTCATCGGCCGGACCGCCACCCGCGTCGCGGAATCCGACGCGTGGGACCACGTCGCCGGGGTGACGATCGGACAGGACCTCTCCGAGCGCGTCACGCAACTGGCCGGCCCCGCCCCGCAGTTCAGCCTGGGCAAATCCTTCCCGAACTTCGCGCCGGTCGGGCCGTGGCTGGTCACGCCGGACGATCTGGCGAACCGGGACGACCTGGCGCTCGGCTGCGCGATCGACGGCGAGACCGTGCAGGACGGCCGCACCCGCGAACTGATCTACCCGGTCGCCCGGCTGGTATCCGCGCTGTCGCGGACCATCACCCTCTATCCGGGCGATCTCGTCTTCACCGGGACCCCTGCGGGCGTGGGCATGGGCCGCACGCCGAAGCGGTTCCTGCGGGCAGGCGAACACCTCGTCAGCTGGATCGAAGGCATCGGTGAGATGCGCCAGACATTCGTTACCGCACAGGAGGACTGACATGGGCATGCACCGCCTCACCCGGGTCACCATGGGTGTCCCGAACGTCGCGGAAACCATCGCCTACTACTCCGAGTTCGGGCTCACCCACCTCGGCGACGGGGCCTTCAGCACTCGCGAAGGCGGCGAGCAGCTGCAGGTCCGGTACGCCGTATCCCGACGGGTGCTCGAACTCGGGGTGGGGGTCGACGATGTCGACGACATCGCGCGGGTCGCGTCGCGGCTGGATCACCTCGGCGTGGCGGGCGGCACGGACGGCACCGCGGTCACCGCGATCGAGCCGGTCTCCGGGTTCACCGTCCGCGTCGAAATCGCGCCGAGGATCGTGCAGCGGCCCGTCCCGGCAACCCCCTACAACGGGCCCGGTCGCATCGAGCGGTTCGGCCGCGCGCCCGGAGTGCTGCGTGAGGACCCGATCCGGCCCAAGAAACTCGGCCACTGCGTGGTGGGCACGACCGATCTCGAAGCCACCATGGGGTTCTTCACCGAGGGACTCGGTTTCAAAGTCAGCGACTACATCGGGAACAAGGGCGCCTTCATGCGCTGCTCGGTCGATCACCACAACGTGCTGGCGCTCGCGGCACCGGTGAACTTCCTGCATCATACGTCCTGGCAGGTCGACGATATCGACGACGTCGGACGAGGTGCGGCGGCGATGCTGGCAGGCAACCCCGAGCGACATGTCTGGGGCCTCGGCAGGCACCACGCGGGATCCAACTTCTTCTGGTACCTCAAGGATCCGGCGGGGAACTTCAGCGAGTACTACGCCGACATGGACTGCATCCCCGAGGACGAGATCTGGACCCCGGAAGTCTTCGAGGGCGCCCAAGGCCTCTTCAGCTGGGGCCCGCCACCGCCACCGTCGTTCCTGGAACCGGACGACCTCGCCGCACTCATGACCGGACAACACGCACCCTCCCGGTGACCGCGCCGGAAGACCTCTCACCCGATCAGAAAAGGAGAAAGTCGTGCCAGTGGAATTGTATGCCCCCCAAATCCCGGACAATCTGAACATCCGGTTCGTCGAAAACCGCATCGTCATCGACCGCCCGGCACAGGCCGTGTACGACTGGGTGACCACCTGGTCGAACCTGCCGAAATGGCTGCCGACGGCCCTCGGCACCGAGGTGCGACGCGGCACCGAAGGCGTCCCCGCCGAGATGGGCGACGTACTGCTCGAGACCATCCTGCCGGAACTGAACGAGAAGCCGAAGCTCTACACCGTGGTGGCTCGGGTCCCCGGAAAGCTGTGGACGGTGGTCGGCCGGGACGTGCTCGACGACGGCTCCCTGGCCCCGGCGATGCACGCGATCGCCACCTTCACCACGTTCGACCTCGGAGACGGAACGACCCTGTTCTGCCGCCTGTTCGAACGACTGGTCCCGGACACCGAGCCGCCCGGCCCGCACCCGGTCGAGGACCCGGCCCACATCCAACCCGGCCTGGAACTGATCAAGGCACACCTCGAGGGCACGGCCGGATGACGTCGGCAGGGGTTGACCGTGCGGAATCGAGGCGTTCGCTCGATCGTCGGTCGGCCCCGCAGGGAGCACGACTGACTGCAGGCGCGGCTCAGGACGGGAGCGCGGCCGAGACCACCTCGCGGATGGCGGCCAGGTCGACGTCGTCGGCCAGGGTGTGCTCGCTGGGGGACTCGGGACTCTTGAGGACAGCATCGGCAGTGAGCAGGGTGCGGATCAGCCGGGGAAGCACGGTGCGGCTGAGCAGGTCCTGCGCGAGCGGGTCCGCGCGATCGGTGTCGAAGTGCTCGGTCAGGTAGCCGGCCAGCCGGGCGTAGGTCGTGGCGAACATGGCGTCGAAATACGCCGTGGAGCTGCCGGGCAGCCGCTCGGCCTCGGCGATGTTCAGGCGGCAGGTTCGCACCTGGGGCTCCCAGGTCATCAGGTGTAGGAACCGGCCACAGAACAGCGCGTCCTTGTTCTCGAAATGCGCGTACAGGGACCGCTTAGAGGTACCGGCGCGGGCCTCGACCGTGTCCATCGAGGTCTGCTCGTACCCGGTCTCAAGGAGGACTTCCTTGGCCGTGACCAGGATGTGGCGGCGTAGTTCCTCGCCGCGGCGCTGCTTCCCGCGGGCGGGCGCTCCGTCTGCGTGTGTCATCCGCCTGCAACCTCATAAGTAAACGGTAGGGTTTACTAATCGTCTCGACTATAGACCACTCAAGGAGTTCACCAGCATGTCCGACACCACCACGTCCGAAGCCGCCACCGTGGTCAGGCAGTTCTACGCCACACTGAGCACCGGCGACCTGACGCTCGTCGACACCGTGCTCGCGCCCGACTGGGAGGCCGTGCCCGCGCTGAGCACCGACGGCCCCGAGGGCTGGAAGGCCACCGTCACCTACCTGCGCGCGGCGCTCAGCGACCTCGAGCTCATCATCGAGGACGTCGTCGTGGACGGTGACCGGGTCGCCGTGAGCAGCACGTGCCGCGGGGTCCACACCGGCGAACTGCTGGGCGTGGCCAGGACCGGGAGGAACGTCGAATTCCAGGCCATCGATGTCCACCGGCTGGAGCACGGCCGGATCGTGTGGAGCAGGCACCTGGAGGACCACTTCGGTCTCGCCCTCCAACTCGGGCTCACCTTCACCCCTGCGTCCTGAGCACGGGAGCGGGCGGAGCCCTCGACGGCCCGATGCGGCGCGCCGATGTCGGCCGGCCATGGCTGATTAAGTCTTAGGCCGCCGGGGGAATCGGAGCACCTGGGCAGGTGGCGTTGGAGGTCTTGCCGGTGTCGAAGAACTCGACCGCTTTCGAGGCGCACGGCAGGATTGACAGTGAGCCGTGCATGTCGTCCTCGACGGTGAGGAGCGAGCCGCCGATGTGGGCGCGCAGGTCGCGGGCCCACGGTAGTGGCGTGACCGATTCGTAGGCGTGACCCACAAGCTGCAGTGGGCTCTTACCCGGCTTGAAGTGCCACGTGGTGGCGGGCAACGGCCAGCCGACGCAGTAGCCGTCGTAGGAGCCGTGGCTGCCGGCGACCGGGAGTTCGGCGGACAGCGCGAGGTGGTTGCGCCAGTGCGCTTCGAAGTCGCGGGGACCGCTTGATTCGTTGCAGATCAACGCGTTCTGCTGGTCCGGGTTGAAGGCCGGGTTCGGATCGTCCCAGCCGAAGCCGGTGCGGGTGGGCGCGGCCGCACTGGGCACCTTGCCGCCGGAGCGGAGCTTCACCAACTCCTGGGCCGAGGCCGGCCATTTGCGGCGGGCGCCGAGGAGCAGGCTGTCGACCGTGTTCCGGTCGGGGGCCTTCGTCCGTAGGTCCAGCAGCGCGTTGGTGACCGCCTCCTTCGTGGCGCCGAAGTGGTAGACGCGGTCGTTGCCTGCCAGCCAGCCGGCGAAGTCATGGAACGAGTTCTCCAGCGCCGTCATCTGGTCGTGGTCGACCGCGGTGAGGTCGAAAGTGGATGTCACGACCGAGTCGAGCAGCATCGCGGCGACGTGGTCGTCGAACAGCGTGCGGTATTGGGCGCCCAGCGCGGTGCCCCAGGAAATCCCGTAGTAGCCGATCTTTTCCTCGCCAAGCGCCTGCCGGATCCGGTCCATGTCGCGGGCGACGTTCGCGGTGGTCAGATTCGCCGTGAACTCCGGGTCCCGTGCCACGCAGTCCTGGTAGTGCCGGGCGTCGCGTTCGGACTTGAAGCGGGCTTTTTCCTTGTCGGACAGGGAAGGATCCGGCGGCGTGCTGTCCTGCGGGCAGGACAGCCCGGCGCTGTAGCCGACTCCGCGCGGGGCGAAACCGACGATGTCGTGGTGCACGCCGAGTCCCGCGGCCTTCGAGGCCAGCAGTTCCCGCGGCATGCTCATGCCGTACGCGCCGGGGCCGCCCGGGTTGACCAGGATGATCCCGTCCCGGCTGCCGGTGGCACTGATCCGGCTCACCGCCAGCTCGAACGTGCGCCCGTCCGGTTTCGCGTAGTCGACAGGCACCGTGATCATGGCGCATTCGGTGCGCTGGTCCTCCGCGGGCCAGCCGTCCGCGATGGTCCGGCACGGCTGCCAAGACAAGCCGTCCACAGCCGTCGCTGTTCCCGGCACCAGCGGTACGAGCAGCAGGCCGACAAGTACCGGTCCGGCGAGTTTCTTGATCGACATGCGGCTCATGGTGGCAGCCCGCCGGGACCGGGCCAATCAGCCGATCGGCCACCCCAGGACGGCGATCGGCCAATCATCAGGACCCCAGGGTGGACCTTTATCGAACGGCGAACGCTCAGTATTCGAGTCGTTGCGCATACACCTCTCGCTCATCTGAGCGGCCTATGCAGAAATAGATGCAGCAGATGGCCACCGTAAAGCGTCAGAAGACCGAGGTAGCAGGGCAGGCATGTAGAACCGCTGCACACTTGAGCAGTAGCAGCTCGAAAGAGACATAGTGTCCAACGTTGCGGTATTGATCGAGGCAGCCGACGAGGTCGGCCGAGCCGGTATCGTGCACATGCTCCACGCCGGTGGCGTACGAATCCTTGCTGCGCGGGAGAGCGTTAAGGGTTTCACGGTACACCAAGGGATCCGGTGGTATTCGGCGACCGCAGACGCGCGGACCCGCGACTACTCTTTCCGATTTTCCAACGCTTGAATACCAAGCTCTGCGCGCGAAGACTCTCCAAGGGAGGAGATTTTGGCGCCTATTGAGTTCAGTCTTCCTTGCAGGCGATCCAATAATTCCTTCGCGGCTCCGTCAAATCACATCATGCCACCCGGGTTCATTCTCGTAATAATTCCATGTTCAAGAAACATTTGATGTTGCCGAAGCCGCGTTTCCCGGCCGCACTGGTGGCATGGTCCCACAGCCGGCGGCGTACCGCCAAGCTGGTAGTACCCAAGCAATCTCTCCCCGCGTTCGGCGACGATGACCTGTTCACCACGGATCTGTTCCGGTCGCACGGGGCCGTACGAGGTGACACGGCGAGAACGAGCAACTCGCCCATCCCCAGACCCCACAAGCATTCGCACATCGGCATGACAGGACGTTGGCAGGATGCGGACAGCAGCGCCGGAACCGCGTGCCGGAGGGCTAGCCTGCGCTCGTGGAGCGACAGGGGCAGCAGCAGTGGTTTCCGGATTTCCCGTCCCAGCCCGGTTACCCGGCGCCTTCGCCGAAACGGCGTCGCACGGGGATGATCGCCGGGATCACCGTCGGCGTGCTGGTGGTGATCGCCGGTCTGGTGGCCGGGCTGCTGGTGTTCCTGAACAGCAAGGACGACAGCGCTGCCTCATCCTGGCCCATCAGCGAGAGCAGTACCTCCCGAACCCCGCCGGCGCCCGGCTGGAAGACGCTGGAGCTCGGGCTGGGCGTGTTCGTCGAGGTGCCACCCACCTGGCAGCCGGTCGATGGAACCTACATCCCGGACGTTCGAACCCGAGGCGCGCGGTACAAACCGGGCTACTGCGCAGCGAATCCGAAGGCCATCCTCGGCCAGCTGTACCTCGACCGGGCGCGTACCACCGATCCGATGGCGGCCGCGGCGGACGCGTTGATGTATCGGGGAACGCGGGCTTTCCGCAGCGGCGGTCAGGTGTCTTCCGGCCCTGTCGGACGCCGCCCGGACGGCGGGGCGCAGGTGCAGGGCACGGTCACCCCGCACGGCAGGGACGAGTGCGACCCGCCGTCGACCACCTACCGGGTGGTCGCCTTGCCCACCGCGCAGGGGACGCTGCTGGTCGTGGTGTGGGGTGACCTGCAGATGCCGGACTCGCCTGCCGAAGAGGACCTCACCAGGATCGCGGACAGCGCGCGCCTCGGGTGACCGGGCTCCGCCTTTCCCTTCAAGAGAACGACTCAAAACGCTCACGCACATCCCGATGACCGTCCACAAGGGACACGAGGCAGGGAACCGCCCAACGTGCGCTTCGCGGCAAGAGAGTGCGTTGCAGGTCTAGAAGTGACGGTTCCAAGCACGTCCGGTGCCTGTTCGTGTCGCGTTGCCGCCTGGTGGCAGGTCGAGGGCGTCGATCAGGGTTTGGTCTTCGTCGATGGCGTGGTGCAGGTGTCCGATCTTGCCGGTGTGGCCGTTCGCGTCGGAAGGACCGAGCAGCTGCCACATGCCGTCATCGGCGTCGTGCTGGACAAGGAGGATCGGCTCGCTGCGCTCGAAGACCTCAAGGGTCTGGATACAGGTGGTGCGCAGAAGCCAGTGCTTCATCCACCACGCCCGTCGATCGCGCTGCATGATCTGGTCGGCGACCCACCAGATGAACGGCAGATCCTCATGGGCACGCGCCTCGTCCGCGGTCAGGTCCGGGCCGCCCTGCGGCACCCGCTCGAACGGGTCGTCGGTCAGCGAGAACGCATGCCCGTCCTCGTGGTCGAAGATGACGGCATGGAAGGTACCGCCGCCGGGGTTGCCCGCGCCGATCCCGACCGACAAGCGAGCGACATACGGGTCCGACCCGGTCGTCCACCCGAACGCGTACGACGCCAGAACCCACACTCGCAGGTACGCGCCATTTCGCCTGCCGGACTTTCTCATCGCGGCAGGAGAGTGTGTTGACAAACTGTCTGACGACGGACCACTGGGGCGCGAAATGCGTCGATCGGTCCGTGACTTTCAGCAGTGATCGACGCGGTTGCGCGATCAGAACACGGCGATGGGGTTGACCGCGACACCGGTCAAGCCGTGGATGCGCGGCGGGCCGACGGTGAGCAGGAAGCTGTAGCGCTTCAGCTCTGTGCACAGCGCCGCGAGGTCGTCGAGCTGCGACCCGTCGATCAGCGGCATCGCCATGCGGCCCAGCGCGACGCCGTGCAGCGGGGACGGTCCATCAGGGTCGAGTGCCGGGTAGGCGTCGCCCCGGTCGCCGGTGTAGAGGGCGACCCCGCGACGGTGCATCCAGCGCACCGCGTCGAGGCTGATCCCCGGTGTCGGCCTGCCGGGAAGAAGCGGGTCGGCGGGCCAGCCGAACCGCACCGCCAGCGCGTCGCCCGGCCGCACCTCGACGCCTTGCCGCTGCTCGGCGTCTTCGAGGTCGCGCGAGGTCACCGCGTGCCCGGACGGCAGCGGTTCCTCGGCCGCCAGGTCGAGCAGAACCCCCCGCGTCACGATTCCGGCGGCGAAGGCCGTCGTCGAGCCGAAGGTGACGCCCGCGGCCGTCACGACCTGGTCCCTCGGACGACCGGGGTAGACCTCGTTGCCGGTCGACCAGTGCGCCAGTGCGTCGATGTGCGTCGACTTCGCGTGATGGTTCGTGAGCAACACCAGATCGGCCGCCACGCCCGCCCCGGTGTGGGACATCATCTGCTGCACGGGAGAGACATCCACCGTCGTGGGCGCGAACGGGCTGCTGATCATCGGGTTGGGCGTGATCGGCTGTGCCAGCGACGCCCATCGACCGGTCCGCACCTCCGCAGCCGCTTTCGCGCGCACGTCGTCGGTGATGAGGTTGAGTGTGCCGAGTTCGTCGTCGGATCCCCACCGGTCCCAGTTGTCGGGCAGGTCAAGGTCAGTCGGATCGGCCATGTGGCTGGCCCCTCTCATCACGATCCACCGGGACGACGGCCGCCTACCGTCGCCTCGCGCCACCCTGCGGGGCAGGGCGGGTCCGCGTGTCAAGAACAGCGGCGTCAAAACTGTATCGAACGTCGCCGAACTGCGGACACTGTTCGACCACTGGACCACAGGCGCACAGAAGCTTCCGCCGCGGGGAGACAAGATTCCCGACGTGTTCAAGCTGCAAGACGGCGCGACGATCCAATGGCGCCAGACGTCCAAGACGAGCGGCGAAACAATCGACATCGCCACGGCGGACGACAAGCGATTGAAGGTGCATATCGATGGATGAGCCGCGAGCGCAGGAATTGCGCGAGATCGAACTGGCCGTGACCCCGACGATCGAGGAAGGACTCGACGATTGGGTCCCGGTCGATTCACTGATCTGGAACACCTTCCAGATCGTCCCCAGAGACAGCGACCGCTTCGCGGGATTCTTCACCTCCGTGCTCGACTATCTGCTCCGCGAAGACCTCATGGTCGTAGGAGACATCGGCGACACCGGGTTCGAGCCGTGGACGTCATCCATCGAGGACACCGTGGAGCGGGTCGTCCGCGACTGCCAGGCAGTCGACTGGTCCGCCGGCCTAGGTTTGTGCTGGCTGTCGAACACCCCAAAAGGAGACCAACAGGCCCAATCGTCGTAGATTGCGCCGCCGTGGGCGGCGGCCGGAAGTTCGACGCCGTCGCCCGGTACGCCGGGCAACACCCACCAGCGTGGTTCTACTACAACTTTCGAGCCCACTAAACTGAGAGCGAGGACTTTGTCGACCTCAGAGCCGTCCTCGACATAGACCTCCCCGGCGTGGACGGACTGACCCTGGCCCGGCAGATCGGCACCATCTACCTGCAAGGCGGACAAAGCGGAGCCACCAAATGCGGCGACGCCGCCAATTCCGGCACCGTCCGAGGCGGGCCAGGCGACGACACCATCACCCTCGTCGGCGGGGAGCCCCGGCTCTCCACCTGTAACGGCACCGCGACAGGTGTGGCCAACGGCATGGACGCCGCCGACGAGGAGCTGGCCGGAAAAGTCTACGGCGGCCTCGGCAACGACAAGATCACCCTGACCGGCGGACTCAACAGCGACTCCGGCAACCAGGCGCCCAGCAACGACGAAGAGGGCTTTGTCAACGCCGGCCTCGGCAACGACACCTGCGTCTTCACCCCCGCCAGCATCGGTGAAGTAGTCAACTGCACCTAGCCGGTACATCAAGTTCCGAGCCCGGCGGCCGTACCAGGTGGCCGCCGGGCCGCTCCACAGAACGGCAAGGCGAGCGACCCAAAACCGCGCGGTGACAACCCGAACAGCCAACCCATCGGCCCCGCAACGCCGGCAGGACATCGACGGTCGCGAATAGTCCACAGCAGCCCGCTACGCGGTCACGGTCCCTTCGTTCATCGGAGTTCTGCTGGCACCGCGGCGGTGTTTCTCCTCTATTTCGAAGTGGACGAGTTACAGGGGACCGGCCGGTTGCTTCGGGCAGGCACGAGCGACCTGATGCGCTTTACCGCGAGGTAGGGCTAACCCCCCTTACCGCGAGGTGAGGCCAACCCCAGGACGAGGACACCTGGCCACTCCATACCGTGAAGTCCGACCGCTTGACATGGTGTTGATCATGCCAATCAAACGATTTTCCTGGCGGTCCGCCAGATCTCTTTCGGCGGTCGCGCTCGCGGCAGTCACCGTCGCGGCCGCCACGGTTGCTTGCGGCGCGGACGAAACGCCTGACGCGGGCGCCCCGCCGTCACCGGACGGGCGGGGCGCCATTGTCTCGGTGATGCCGCTTGTCGACCTGCAACCGGCCGAGGTGTCGGCGGTGCTGCGGGCGGCCAAGTTCGACCCGGCACAGGTCCGGCACGGTGTGACCGCGTCGAGGGTGGTGTATCGGACGGTGGGGACCAAAGGCGAGCCGACGACGGCGAGCCAGTTGGTCGCGCTGCCGAAGACCGACAAGAACGACCTGAGCGTGGTGTCCTGGCTACATGGCACGACCGGCTTCCGGGGCGATGTCGCGTCGATGAAGGACACGTCGACCGACCGGGCGGTCGCGTTGCTGTTCGCCTCGACCGGGCGGGCCGTTTCCGCGCCGGACTATCTCGGACTCGGGGAGGGGCCCGGCAGTCACCCCTACGGTCACCCGGAGGTCACCGCTTCGGCACCGGTCGACGCGCTGCGATCGGCACGAGAGTTCGCCGGAAGGCAGGGCCGAACGTTCGACGAACGCGTCCTGGTCAGCGGTTTCTCGCAGGGCGGGCCTGCCACGATGATGGTGGGCCGCGCCCTCCAGGATCGCGCCGATTCCTCTTTCACGCTCGGCGCGCTCGCGCCGATCGACGGGCCGTTCAATTTGACCAAGTTCGTCGCGGACGCGGCGGATGACAAGCTCTCGAACTCACACCTCTATCTCGGCTATCTTGCCACCGCATGGGATCGCATGTTCGGTATCTACGACTCACCGCAGCAAGCGTTCCGCGAGCCTTACGCGGCGCGCGTGGAAGCCCTTTTCGACGGCGATCACCAGCAGAAGGAGATCGTGACGTCGCTGCCGAAGTCGGCCAAGGAACTGTTCACCGACGAATTCCTCGACTCGGTGCGCAAACCGACCGAGGTTTGGCAGCGGCATTTGCGCCCGTTGGACACCACTTGCGATTGGCGCCCGGACGTTCCGGTACACCTCTACCAGGCTTCGGGTGACCGGGATGTGTTGCCGGACAACGCTCGGCATTGTCAGCAGCAACTGGTCGCCAAGGGCGCCGAGCAACAGTTGATCGAACTCGGCGACGTCGACCACAACACGAGTGTGCGCATGGCCGTTCCTCGGGTCGTCGAGGAGTTCAACCGACTAGCGGGCTGAACCGGCGTCACCCGGGCCCCGCTCATCCGTTCCCGCCCACTCGATCAGGCTGACACGTATCCGGGGATTACTCGTGGCGCCGCGGGTGATCCCCTGGGTACACCGCTGCAACGAGCGCAAAGCACCACCGACGCGTCACGGTGAATGGTCAGAGGAGCACCCGGCCGCGGTCGCCGGAGACATTGGATCGTGGGCTAGGCCTCCGGAACGATCAGGTCTCGTGTGCATTCTGTCGGTATTGCGGTTTGAATGGCGTCGTGGCTGAACTTCCGATCCGTGATCGTGCCGGCAACACCCTCGTCGACTTTCGTTTCGTGGCGGAAGAGGAGTTGGGGCGTCTGGTCGAGCAGGTGGCCGTGCCCGCGTCGTTGGTTGTCGCCACCCACGCGGACGCCGTCCTGATGATTTTCGATAGCTGGCGGAGGCAGTGGGAGCTTCCGGGAGGGATGCGAGAGACGGGAGAGAGCCCGCGCGAGGCCGCGGTGCGGGAGCTGGGTGAGGAGACCGGTATCCACGGAGCGGACCTGTCGTTCGCCGCCGTGGCCGAGTTCGATCTCACGAATCCGGAACGTCGGGAACTCCTGGCTGTATATCGGGTTCAGCTCCGGGACGTGCCTCGGCTGACCGTGAACGATGAAGCGCTGGACTTCCGCTGGTGGCCGCCATCGGAACCGGTGAGCGCGGATATGGGCCCGCTGGACGCGGAGATCGCCAGGCGCGTGGTCCGATCGGCTGCCGGCTGAGTCTCGTCGGGTTGCGGGCAGTTCGGACGTTGCTGGTCGTGGGGACGGTCAGTCGGCGCTGAGATCTCGACACGCGCAACGATCTTGACCAGTGATCATTCGTGTGCCCCGCCCACGCGGTGTCCCGGCTTTACTGACCTGCATCCCGGCCGCGGACGGATGCCCCTTCCCGCTCGGTGGCCACTACCTTGCCGGGGTTGAAGATCCCGTGCGGGTCCAGCGCGTCCTTGACCGCCCGGCTGAGCGCCAGCACGGCAGGCCCGGCCTCGGCGGCCAACCCTTCCCGTTTGAGCAGACCGACTCCGTGCTCGCCGGTCACCGTGCCGCCCAACTCCAGCGCCGCCGCGATGATGTCGTCGAACGCCGCCTGCGCCCGCTTCTTCGCGGCGTCGTCGCCGGGTTGGGTGATCAGCAGCGGGTGGAGGTTGCCGTCGCCGGCGTGCGCGATGTTGGCGATCAGCGTGTCGTGCCGGAGGGCGATTTCCTCGATCCGGGCGAGCATGTCGGGGACGGCGCCCTTGGGTACGCAGACGTCTTCGGTCAGCACCGGCCCCAGCCGTTCGAGCGCGGGGTAGGCCAGGCGCCGCGCGTCGAACAGCGCGTCGGACTCCTGCTGGTCGGTCGAGCGCACCGCGAACGTCGCACCCGCCTTCTCGAAACAGGCCAGCATCGCGTCGGCTTCTCGTTCGCCCGCCGGACCAGCGCTGTCGGTGCGGCCCAGCAACACCGCGTCGGCCTCGGTCGACAGGCCCATGTGCTTCCACTCGTCGACGGCGGCCAGGCAGTGCCGGTCGATCAGTTCCAGCGCGGAGGGCTCCAGCCCGGCTTCGGCGACGGCGGCGACCGCGTACCCGGCGTCGACGATCGAGGAGAAGTAGCCCACGACGGTGTGTTCGGGTTGGCGGGCCGGGCGCAGCCGGACGGTGACCTCGGTGATGACGCCGAGCGTGCCTTCGGAGCCGACCATGAGCCCGGCGAGGTCGTAGCCGGCGACGCCTTTGGCGGTGCGGCGGCCTACCCGGACGAGCTGCTGGGCCCGGTGCTCGCCGAGGAAGAACGCCGGGGTGTGCCGCTGGTGGAGACCTTGCGCGTGTTCCTCGACCATGGCTGCCGCCCCCGCCCGGCGGCCACCGCACTGGCGATCCACGTCAACACGCTTTACCAGCGACTGGCCGCGGTCGACAGTCTGCTCGGCGAGGGCTGGCGTTCTCCGCAGCGGGCGCTGGAGCTGCACATGCTCCTGCACCTCACCGCGGCCAGCGGTCCGCTGAACCTGGCTGGAACGGATTAGCCCTTGCTCATGCGCAGGATCAAGGCGACCGCGTCCTCGGAGGGGACCGCTGGAGTCAGAACTTCCTGTAAGAGCAGGCCACGAATCGCGGCAACGGTGACGGTGGCCACGGTCAGCGCTTCCTTGGTGTCGTGCCCTTCGCGTTCCGCGAGTGAGGCCAGCATCTTGGTCAGGTCGTCGAGCGAGTCGATGAACTCGCGAAAGTCGTCTGGGCTGTACGCGGCCAGTCCTACGACGTGGAAGAAGCCGCGGACACGCGACAGCTGCTCCGGGCGGGTGTAGGTCCGCCAGATCGCCAGGACGAGGTCGTCGAAGGTGCCCTGCTGGGCGGCCTCGAAAAGCGCCTCGTTGTCACGGGATCGCTGTGCCTTGAGCATGGCCGCCAAGACGCCCGGGAGTGACCCGAAGTGGTATCGCAGCAGGGCGTGGCTGGTCCCGGCCCGGGCGGCGATCTCACGGAGCGACACCTCCGGTGAGGGAAGCGTCTCGTCGAAGGCGTCGAGGAGCCGAGCCAGGAGACGCTCGCGTGCGTCGCCGGTGCGTTCTGTGCTTGACAGGATCACTCCCACAGTTTATCCATTGGAAAAGAAGGACTGACGGTGTCGTGTCGCGTCACACATGGTCGCAGTCAGCTCGCAACGGTGGAGGGAACGACTCGTGGGACCTTTTCAGATAACCGGCGCGGCGGTCGTCGACGGGTCGGGACGCGACCCCGTCGACGTCACCGTCGCCGTCGAAGACGGGCGTATCGCCCAGCTCGGCGCCTCCGGCGAGCGCCTCGATGCCGGGGGATTGACGATGACGCCCGGCCTGATCGACGCTCACGTTCACCTGGGCTTGTCGAGCCTGATCCAGCCGCAGTTCTCGTTTCGGATCAGTGCCGCTGAGATCGCGGCGGACATCTTCGCCACGGCCGGCGCGACACTCGACGCCGGCTTCACGACCGTTCGGGACACCGGCGGGATCGACGGCGGCGTCGTCACCACGATCGCCAAGGGCAAGGTCAGAGGGCCACGCGTCCTGTCATGCGGACCTGTTCAGTGCCAGACCGGCGGGCACGGCTACTACGGAGCCGACTGGGAACCCACCGAGCTGTGGAGCAGCCATCACGTTCCGGGTCTGTGCGCACTGTCCATGATGTCGGGCAACGCGGACGAGCTGCGAGGCAACGTGCGCGAGGCTTTCCGTCGCGGAGCCTCCTTCCTGAAGCTCTGTGTGACCGGCGGAGTGGTCGGCGCGCACGACCGGCTGACCGACACCCAGTTCACCGTGGAAGAGATCGCCGTCGCTGTTCAGGAAGCCGCGGCCCGTGGCACCTACGTGACGGTTCACGCCCACAACAACGAAGGCATTCGGAACGCTATCGAGGCCGGGGTGCGCTGTGTCGAACACGGCACCGACCTCGACGAGGCCACGGCCACCCTGATGGCCACTCGCGAGGTCGCCCTGGTGCCCACGTTCGCTGTCGTCGAGCAACTGCTGCGAGACACCGCTGGAGCCGGCCTCGACGAGTCGACCCGCGATCGTGTGCTGGGTGTTCGTGAGCGGATGACCGAGGCGCTCGCCGTCGCCAAGGAGGCCGGAGTGCGGATCGGGCTGGGTTCCGATCTCCTCGGCCCGGCTCAGGGCCGTCGAGGCGAAGAACTCACGTTGCGCGCGGAGCTGGAGACGCCGATGGAAGCACTCGTGGCGGCCACCAAGACCAACGCCGAGATCCTTGGCCTATCCGGCCAAGTGGGGATCATCGCTCCCGGCATGCAGGCAGACCTCGTGCTCTGGAACGGCAACCCGCTCGAAGATCCGAAGCTCTTCGCCGACCCCGCCAACGCCGTACTCGTCGTCCAAGCCGGACGTGTTGTGAAGGACCTCCGATGAGCACCATGTGGCACGGCTGCCTCGCCGACACCGACTACTTCGAGATGCGCTCCAGCAGTGGGCACGACTACGGCGTCTGGGTCACCACGCCGCCGGGCTACGACCCCGCCACGGCGCAAGCGCCTGCCGTGTACGTGCTCGACGGCAACTGGGCCATGGCCATGACGGCTCCGCTCATCGTCACCCAGCGGGACCCCATGCAAGAGATCCAGCCCTACATCCAAGTCAGCGTCGGCTACGCGGGCGAAGACGCACAGCACTGGGCACGGCTGCGCAACAGAGACCTCGTGCCACCCGGCGAACCCATCGCCCAGGAGTTCATCGATGCCGTGGAGATGGGAATTCAAACGGGCGCGATGACCCGTGAGGAGGCCGACGCCTACCTCGCCGAATTACGCGACACCCACGCCGACGCGTTCCTGGGCTTCCTCACCGCGGAACTGCACCCGCGGATCGAACGCGACTACGGCACAGCCGCGAGCGGTCACGGCCTCTTCGGCTACTCCTACGGCGGGCTTTTCAGTCTCTACGCCTGGCTCACCGGCAGCACTCTCTTCGAGAGCGTCGGAGCGGGCAGCCCCGGCGTTATCGGTGAAGACAGTCAAGTCTTCGCTCAGCTCCGAGAGCTGGGTGAGGGCCGGCCTGCCGCCAAGCTTCACATGACCTTCAACGACCAAGAGCTTGTCGGAAACCTGGCCGTCTACCAAAACCTCGCGAAGAACGCGGCCACCGTCCTTCACCGCCTCACCTCACGCGGCGGAGCCGTCACCAGCGCGGTCCTGCGCGAAACGCACGTGACCGGCCTGCAGGCCTCGTTCCTCAGCTACCTCAGGACCTGCCGTGCCCGGTAAGCGCCCGAGTACCGATGTGGTCGTGATCGGGGCAGGGGTGATCGGTTCGTCGATCGCCCTTGAGCTTGCGCGGGCGGGGCACCGGGTGATCGTGCTCGATCGGGCCCCGGGTGCTGGACAGGGGTCGACCTCGGCGTCGAGTGCGATCGTTCGATTCAACTTCTCCACCACCGCCGGGGTGGCGACGGCGTGGGAGGCGCATTTCGGCTGGCTCGACTGGGCCGGCCACCTCGGGCACGATGTCGGCGACCTCGCGATGTTCCGCAAGAGTGGGCTGGTCATGCTGGACGTCGAGGCGGCTCCGCGTACGTCGTGGCTTCCGTTGTTCGATGAGATCGGTGTTCCCTACGAGGAATGGGACAGCGCGACCTTGGCCGAGCGCGTTCCCGATATCGACACCGGCCGCTATTGGCCGCCGAAGCGGCTCGACGACGAGGAATTCTGGAAAGACGCGAAACACTCGCTCGGTGGCGTGTACACCCCGGATGCCGGTTACGTCTCGGACCCGAGCATCGCCGCCGTGAACCTCGCCACCGCGGCCTCGGCGTGCGGGGCGGAGTTCCGCTTTCGCAGCACGGTGACAGCGGTGGAGAAGGCCGGCGGGCGCGTGACGTCGGTGCGACTGTCGGACGGCACCCGGATTCCCTGTGCCGTCGTGGTCAACGCGGCCGGTCCGTGGTCGGGCGCGGTGAATCGGCTGGCCGGTGTGGGTTCCGACTTCACGGTCGGTGTGCGCCCGATGAGACAGGAAGTAGCGCACGTGCCGGTCCCGGAGGGCTATGGAGGGCCCGTGGTGGCGGACATGGATCTGGGCACCTATTTCCGCGGTGAAACAGGAGGGGGCCTGCTCGTCGGCGGCACGGAACCGGAGTGTGATCCGATGCAGTGGACCGACGACCCGGACGCCGTCGACATCCACCCGACGGCCGCGGTCTTCGAGGCTCAGGTGACGCGGGCCGCGCGACGGTTGCCCGACCTGGCGGTGCCCAACCGGACGCGCGGCGTGGTGGGCGTTTACGACGTCGCCGACGATTGGACTCCGATCTACGACCGCACCGAACTCGAGGGCTTCTACCTCGCGATCGGAACGAGCGGCAACCAGTTCAAGAACGCGCCGGTCGTGGGGCAGCTGATGACGGAGCTGATCAACCAGGTGGAGAACGGCGTCGACCACGACGCGTCGCCCATCCGGTTCCGGGCCCCGCGCACCGGCCTGGAGATCGACCTGGGCGCGTTCTCTCGTAAGCGCAGCCGAAACACCGCGAACTCGGGCACGGTGATGGGCTGAGCCGGAACTCGGACGAGCAAGGCCAGGAGAGTCGCGACGGGTTTCTGTCGTCCGGCACCCAGCTCAGGACGGCGGCGACGTGCGCGGGAGCGGCGGCGGCGATGGCCGTCCGGCCTGCGCCGGTGAGCCGCGCTCGCCTGATCAGAGCCCGTGCTTCTTCTCGATGTCCTTACCGTGTGGTTTCCACCAGTCGTTCATCACGTTCCCGCCCTTCGGAACGTCCGGGTTGCAGTGGTAGGTCGTAACCCAGTTACCGTCGCCTCTTCCGTCCGGTTTCCAATAGGAGGTCATGTCGTACTGGACGCCGTCGGGTTTCGCGTCCTTGTCGTACTGGACTGATTTCCTGTTGCCGTCGTAGCTCTCCCGCTCCGCTTTGGCCTCGTTGTAGTCGGCTTGCGCCTGGTCCCGGTCGGCTTTGGCCTGGTTGAACTCCTGTTTGAGGTTCCTGCCCTCTTCCATGAGCGCCGGCTTCTCGTGCTCCGGGGCGTGCTTGTAGGCCGCCGTCTTCGCCTTGAGTTCTTCCTCGAGTTCGTTGACCCTTTCCTGTCGCGAGTCGAAATCGTCCTTCTTCGTATTGATGTTCTGGTCGATCGAGCCGGGGTTCTTGCCCTCCGTGCCGTGCTTCGCGTACTTGGGGTCGTTGCTGTACTTCGCGGCTTCCTTGGAGAAGTACTCTTTGTGCCACTTGTCGTTGACGTTCCCAGGGAACTTCGTCCCCGAGCCGCCGGTGTACTTCATGCCGAAGCTGGTGTTGCCTTCCTGGTGCTTGCCCTGGTGAGAGTCGACCTGCACCTCGACGCCATCGTTCTTGCCGAACGAGTGGGTGTCGCCCTTGCCGGCACCGCTGCTCTGCGTTTTGTCGTTCTTGTTGCCGCCGGGTACGTTGCCCGCGTTGTTGCCGCCGCCCGGCTGATCGTTCTTCTTTTTCTTGCCGCCGCCCTCACCCTTCGGCCCACAGCCCGCGAGGCCGAGCAGGTCGCGGTCCGCCAGTGGATTGTCGACGTAGGTGGCCGGGTTGGCAGCGGGGCCGAGCCCGAGCGGGTCCTGGCTCAGGTACCGGCCGGTCGACGGGTCGTAGTAACGGAAGACGTTGTAGTGCAGCCCCGATTCGGCGTCGGCGTACTGCCCGGGGAAACGGAGCGGAGTGGCCGCCGCACCGGACTCCCGGCCCCACAGCCCCGCGTTCCCGTGCCACATCAGCGATCCCGCGGCGTCGACGAGGTCGGTCGGCCTGCCGATCAGGTCGGTGACGATCGCGAAGAACCGTTCCCGCAGTGTCGCCGAGCGCTCGACCTGGACGACCGGCCGGTCGTCGTCGGGGTGATACGTCCAGGCGGTGACGTGCCGGGTCTGCGCCGAGTCCACGTAGACCTGTTCCACCAGCAGCGGACCGCTCCAGGTGAACTCGTAGGACTCGGCGGCCACACGCGCGCCGGTCGCCGAGGTGACGATGCGCTGCTTGGCGATCCGGCGGCCGATCGGGTCGTACCGGTACCACCACTGGTCGCCCTCGGGGGTCAAGACCGCGAGCAACCGGTCCTCGCCGTCCCACAGGTATTTCCAGATCCGGCCGCCCTCGTTCCGTGCGATCACCCTGCCCTGGGGATCGTGATCGAAGGAGACGGTGCCCGCGGACACCAGCCGGTTGCCGACGTACCGGCGCACACCCGCGCTCGGCACGTAGCCGGGTTCACGGGTCTCCAGCACGTTTCCGCCCGCGTCGTAACGATAAGCCTCGCTGCCGGTCGCGCTGTGCGCCTCGACCACCCGCCCGGTGGCGTCGAGCACGAGCCGGGTCTGCCCGGCCACGTCGTCGTCGATCCCGGTGAGCAGCCCGTCCTGCCGGTAGCTGAACCGGCGGTGCCGCGGCGGTACTCCCGCGACCTGCACTGACTGGACTGCCAGGTTGTCGTCGATGTCGAAGGCCTGCGTGAGCGCGACACCGCCGTCGACGGTGCGAGAGATCTCCCGGCCGCCCGCGTCGTGTTCGAAGCGCACGGTGTGCCCGGCGATGACGAGCGACACGGGCCGCCCGTTCTCGTCGAAGCTCCACACACTGTCCACTCCGGACGGTGTGCGCCGTCGCACGGTGCCGTCGGCCTCGTAGGCGCAGGTCAGTGTCCTGCCGTCCACGGACTCGCTGAGTACGTTGCCCTCGCCGTCATAGGTGACGCGGAGCTCGACGTCGGCCATGACCGCGGCGGTCATCCGGCCGACCGCGTCGTAGGTGAACCGCGTCGTTCCGGTGGGGGAACGGCGTTCGACGACATTGCCGAGCACGTCGTAGTCGTATTCGGTCCTCTCGCCCGCCCCGTTCGACGACCAGACGAGCTGGCCCGCCCGGTCGTAACCGAAGCGGAGTGTGCGGCCGTCGAAGTCCGTTTCCTCGATCAGCCGCCCGGACGGGTCGTAGCGGTAGGTCCAGCTCTGCCCGAGCGGGTTGGTGACCGTGAGGGGGCGCAGCTCGGTGTCATACGTGTGACTCGTCCTGGCTCCCGACGGGTCGATCGTCGCGGTGACCACGTGGAACGGGCCGTACTCGGTTCGCGCGGTCAGCCCCGCGCCGTTGACGCGCTCGACCTCGTTGCCCTCCGCGTCGTAGCCGCGGGTCTCGCGCACCCCGGAGGGCCGCACCCGCAACCGTTCGTGTCCGTCGACGGTCCAGCCGAGCACGACGTTCTGCTGGGACCGGTTGAGCACCGATTGGGGCCGCCCGAACATGTCCCGGTCCACCGGCACCGGATCCTCGTCACCGCGTGTCCAGGCGGCCTGCTCGGACGTCAGCGGTTTCGCGACGCCGAGTGTCTCGGTGAAGGGGTCCGGTTTGTCGCTTCGCGGATAGAAGCGGGAAGCCACGGTGCCCTCGTCCGCGTCGGTCTCGATCGTCAGCCCGTCGGCCTCCTCCGTGACACGCAGGACCGAGCCATCGGGCCGGGTCACGGATTCGAGCACGCCCCGCTCGTCGTAGGCGAACGACGTCGTGCGCCCGAGTGGGTCGGTGCGGGAAAGCAGGTGGTCGTAACGGTCCCAAGTGGACGCAGTGACGTTGCCGAGCGGGTCGATCTCGCGGACGACCTGGCCGTCCTCGTTCAAGTGGAATTCGCTGGTGTGACCGAGGGAATCGGTGTAGCTGTTGACCCGGCGCTCGCGGTCGTAGGCGAAGGCACTGTCGTAGAAGCCCTGGTCGCCGGTGCTGCGCACGCAGCGTCCGTCAGCGTCGTAGACGTAGCGGTACCAGGTCCCGTTCCGGTCCTGCCAGCCGGTGATCCGGCCGTCGGCGTCATAGCTGTACAGATGAGGTGTTCCGGAGGAATTGACCACCTGGGTCAGGCGGCCCTGCTCGTCGTAACCGAAACTCCGGGCCCGCACCTCGAAACCCTGTGCGGGATCGAGGACCCGGATCGCCGTGACCCGGCCGGTGTCGGTCTCCAGCGCCACCTGGTAGCCGGCTGAATGCCGCATCAGCCGGGGTGCGCCGAGCGTGTCGTAGTCGATGTCGATACGTTCGCCGCCCGCCCCCGTGATCGCTCGCAGCACGAGTTCGGTGCGGCCCTCTCCGTCAGGCGGGCCGAAGTGCAGTTCCTGCCCCTGCACGGGGTCGGTCAGGGTGTAACCGTTGTTCCCGGCGAGGGTCAGCAGCAGGCCTGGCCCGTCCACCGGCGGCACCGGCACCCCGGCGTTGGCGTGCGGGTAGACCAGGACCATGCTGTCCGGCGCGTAGTAACAGACCCGGTCGCCGTCGAGTTCCAGCCGCTGGTCGATGGTGGAGGCCCAGCTCGGGCCGAACCACTTTCCCGCCCGGTAGGACGAGGTGTGCGTGCGATCGAACACCAGGCCGAGGGTGCCGGGCAACGCGAGATCGCGCTCTTCCACGATGACGTCGCCGGTGGCTATGTCGACCGGGTCGCCGACGCGAGTGCACTTCGACGTGTCACGGGGGTTGCCGGGGTTGTTCGTCTTCGGGCCGCTGTTCCCGTTCCGGCCACCGCCGCCGGGCGAACCGCCGCCGTCGTTGGAGGGACCGCTCCTCGGTGCGCCGCCCGGCGGATCCGTCTCGTTCTTCGGTGGCGGTTTGTGGTCGCCGGAGGGGTTGGTGTGCTCGTTGTTGTTGTTCTTCGGCGGACCGGAGTGATCGCCCGACGCGGTGGTCTCGCCGTCCTTGTCCTTGGGGCCGGATTTGGGGGTGTCCTTGATGTCCTTGGGTTTGCCGGGAGGCTTGACGTCGCCGCCTTTGAGGCCCTTCAAGGCCTTGCCCACATGGTCGAACAGCGAGTCGGCGCGTTTCAGCAAGGGCATCAGTGCTTTGAGGGCCTTGACCAGTTTGGTGGTGAGGCCCGCGATCTTCGAAGCGGTCTTGGCCACCGCCGCGATGACCTGGGGGACGACCCAGGTCAGGCCGATGCCGAGGGTGAACACGACCTGCAGCGCCCAGGAGATGAGGTGGCCGACCAGTTCGGCGATGATGTCGCGGACCAGGGTGCGGACCGCGGCGACCACCTCACCGGCGGTTTTCACTCCGCTCCCGGCGCCTTCGGAGCCCTTTTGTGCCGCGGTCAGCAGGCCGGAGACGTCTTCGGCGCGTTTGCGGTAGGCGTCGGCGGCGTCGCCTTTCCATTCCTGGAGGTCCTTTTTGACCAAATCGGTCAGCTCGACCGCGACGTCTCCGAGCTCTTTGGCGATATTGGTCCAAGTCTGCGCCTGCGCCGCGATCGCGTCCGCGTCGCCGGTCAGGGCGTTCAAGGCCTCTTTCAGCGGGCCGACATGTTCGATCAGCCAGCCGACCCCCGCGGCGAACACCGCGCCGAAGGGGTCCATCGCGGTCGTCAGCGCGTCCAGCGCGGTGCCGACCGCGCCCATCGCGACCGCCGCCCAGTCGCCGCTCTCGATGGCGGACTTGAGGTCCATGGCGCTCTCGACCAGCGGCACACCTGAGTACGCCTTCGTCGAATCCTGCACCGGTGCGACCAATGGATTACCCAAAACCGACCAACCCCGACAATCAGACCAAGAAACCCTTGTAGAAGATCAAAAATCAGGATAGTGATCCACCACGACGCCGGATGCACCGTCTCCCGAACTTGCCCGAACGGATCCCTCGGGTTGCCCGAACGTTCAAGCGTGGACCGGGACGCCGAACCAGTGCTCGACGGTGTCCCGCAGTTCGGCCTTGCTGGGGTGCGGGTCGGACGAGGCCCACGCGACATAGGAATCCGGGCGGAGCAGGAGCGCGCGGACGTCGGTGTCCGCCGAGGCGCGGACGATCTCGACGCCTTCGACGTGCAGGCCGCCGTCCTCGGTGAGGTCGATCAGCAGCGGTTTCGCGCCGCGGGCCAGCTCGGCGAGGCGGATCGTGCCGTCGGGAGTGCGGAGGTCCAGATCGGGCGCGAGCCGTCCGGCGAGCGGATGGGCGCCGTCGCCGACCGGGTAGCGGATGTCCGCGCCCGCGACGAGGTCGGCGAGCACCCGCACGACGCCTGGCTGGGTCAGCAGCTCGCCGAACAGTCCGCGCAGGCCGGTGACGTCGTCGCCGGGTGAGAGCAACGCGGCCTGTGCCCGGGAGTAGGTGATCGTCCGGTCCGCGACGGGGCGACGTTCGGTGTCGTAGGTGTCGAGGACGTCGGCGCGGCCGTCGATCGCGGCCGCGAGTTTCCATCCGAGGTTGAGCGCGTCCTGCATGCCCACGTTGAGGCCGGTGCCGCCGGCGGCGAAGACGTGCGCCGCGTCGCCGACGAGGAACACCCTGCCGTCCCGGTACCGGTCCGCGACGCGGGTGTTGCCGCCGTTGATCCTGCGCAGCACGTGCGGGCCATCGCCGGACGGCCGGCCGATCGGGACGGCGGCGCCCAGAACGCGTTCGATGCTGGCCCGCATTTCGTCGAGCGTCATGGGTTCGGTGGTCGCGGGTTCGTCCCACTCGACGGTCGAGACCAACGGCTGGCGGCCGGGCAGCGGCGCATACGAGAAGCCGCCGTTGGCGGTGCGGATGGGCAGGAACGGCAGGATCGGATCGTGGCCCGGCACGGTCAGCGCGCCGGTCGCGGGGTCGATCCATTCCGAAGGGACGGTCACCTGCGCGGTCCGGTTGGTCGATCGGTCGTAGGTGACACCGGGAAAGCCGATGCCGGCGGCCTTCCGGACGGGACTGTGCGCGCTGTCGGCGCCGACCACGTACCGGGTGCGCAACTCGTAGGTACCCTCAGGGCCGTCGACGGTGAGTGTGACACCGTCGTCGTCCTGGGTGAGGCCGAGGAACTCGTGCCCGCGGCGAATGTCGGCGCCGAGTTCGGTCGCGCGTTCTTCCAGCACCTCCACGGTTTTCACCTCGGGTACCGGAAGGTTGTAGATGGGGCTGTCCTCGAGAAGGCTCAGATCGAGCGGCATCGCGGCGAACATGAAGTAGCCGTTGTTGGGCCGCGGCGGTCCTGCCTGGCCACTGAGCCGTTCCCACAGTCCCCTGCGGTCCATCATCCGGACGATCTGTCCGACAAGGCCGTTCGACCTGGGCACTCGACTGGGCGCGGTGAGCCGTTCCAGCACGATCGGCCGGACACCACCGAGCGCGAGTTCACAAGCGAGCATCAGACCGTTGGGTCCACCACCGACGATGACCACGTCCATGGCCGTTCCTCCTCCGGGTTCGGGTTTTTCGGGCATGACGAACAGCCCGTCGAGCGGGTTTTGGTTCAGGGAGCGAATGTCAGCGAGGTTCGGGTAATCCGGCGCGGATCACGTCGAAGACCTCATGGAGCAGAACGACGAGCGACCGACCGGGGTCGCGTGTCCAATTCGCCATTGCCGTACCGAGTCCGGCGCTGACCACCGCGGCCACGATCTGCGGGTACAGGTCGTCCGTGCCGGTCCCCGCGCGGTCCGCGATGGCGGCGGTCAATTCGTCCTGCGCGGTGGCGTGGGCGCGGAAGACCTCGTGCTGGACAGCGGGTTCGGCGAGCAGTTTCTGGAGTGCCGTTCCGTAGTCCGGTGGCTGCGCGGCCGCGTCCGGCGGTGGCTCGAACTGCGAGACGACCGCGTGGACGAGCGCGTCCCAGAGCGATTCGCTCGCCGGACGTTCCCGCAGTACCTCGCCGATGCGCTGCCCCCGCTCGACGTGTGCGGCGACGACGGCCTCGGCCTTGCTGGCGAAGTAATTGCGGAAGGTGCGATCGGAGACGTTCGCCTCCGCCGCGATGTCCTCCACCGAAACCGCGTCCAACCCACGCTCCAGAGCGAGCCGGATGGTCGCCTGGCTCAACGCGAGCCGGGTCTCACGCTTCTTGCGTTCACGCAGCCCGCCTTCGTCCGCTGTCATGACACTCACCCTAGCAAACTTTCCGGCTTGGCAAAATTTCCACCCCGGAAACTTAGTTGGGCTTGTACGGATCTTGTACGAGCTTGAAGAAGTTTCGCTCGGTCCGCGAAACTTGACGAAGGCGAGCGCTCATGTCCGAGCAAGTGCCCCAGGATCTCGTCCGATCCACGTTCTCCCGACGTTCGCTGCTGCGCACCGGCGGCGGTCTCGCCGCGACGACGGCACTGCTCGGCGCCGGCGCGATGTTCGCCGGACCGGCTTCGGCCGCGATCACCTCGGTGCCGACGTCCAAGCGTTTCAACCTCACCGAGCCGTCCTACGACGAGTTCCGCAGCAAGCTCCTGCACGAGTCGCACCACGTGATGCAGGGCTTCGCCTTCGACAACCAGAATGTGCGCATCTTCATCGTGAACGCCCGCAACGGCGGGACCGGGGACGACCTGTGCGTCACCCAGGTCAACTTCTCCGGTGAGATCCAGGGCTCGATGCATCTCAACAACGCCGGGCACGGGGTGTCGATCGGCGTCGAACCGGTGGGCACCGACTCCTACATCTGGATGGAATGCGACTCGAACGGACCCACCGGCGACGGTCGCGGGACGGCGCTGGCCAGGTTCAAGTTCGTCAACGGTGGCACGCCGTCGGTGAAGAAGTTCCTCACCGGCAGCGACACGATCACCTGTGCCACCGATCCGATCAACAAGCGGATGGCGGTACGCCGCAAGGAAGGCGGCAAGATGCACATCAGCGTCTATCCGCTCGCGTCCGCCGCCGCCGGCGACTTCAGTTCGCCGCTGGCGCACTTCCCGCAGCCCGCGCTGGCCGATACGACGGTGGTGTTCCAGGGGTACACCATCTACGGCCAGTATCTGTACACATTGGACGGTACGGGCCACGCGAACCCCGCCGACATCAACTCCTACGTCACCTGCATCGACATGAACACCGGCAAGGTGAAGAGCCGCGCGCTGACCAAGGCGGGGCAGTCGCTGGTGTATCGCGAGCCGGAAGGCCTCGGGATCTACCGGAGCCTGGCCGGGGAAACTCGGTTGTATATGGGTTTCGGGTCGCGCAGCAGCATGGAGAATGTCAACCGCTACGCGAACCTCTTCTACAAGAACGTCCTCATCGACTAAGTGGTTGCCATCGGATGTCCTTCGGGGGTATTCGGCGGATCCAGGTTTCCGCTGGGTGTGCGGCCGCGAGGTCCTCGTACCGGTGTCGTACTCGGGCCTTGCGGCCGTGCGTCCAGCGGGAAGCTGGGCCGTCGAGACACCCGGAGGACTTCCGATGGTGACCACTAGGGTCGGCTACGGCGACGGTGATCTTGCCGCGCGGGCGCCCACCGGCGGAGCCACCTTCCACCAGGGTGTGCGCCTGCGCGACGTCGGCCAGCGGCAGCACGGCGCCGATCACCGGCCGAAGTTCGCCCTGGTCGACCAGCCGGCCGAGGGCCTCGAGCTTCGACCGGCCGGGGCTGACGAGGACTACGGCACCGACGCCGACGGCGGCCGCGTCCACGACTTGCTGGGTTCGCGATGCGACCCCTACATCAACCGGATCCTCACCGGCGAGGACGCCGACGTCCACTGTCACTCCAACCTCACCCGGGCCGTCCTGCCTTACGGACTCACCGAACTCGACGTCCATGATGTCCTCAACATCTTCACCGTCACGGGAATCAATCCGGACGGGGAGTACTTCATGAAGCCTTCCCCGGCGAAGCCAGGAGATTTCTTCGAGTTCTTCGCCGAGCAAGACCTGCTGTGCGCCCTGTCCACCTGCCCCGCGGGAGATCTTTCCGTTCCCATGTGGGGCACCGACGCCCGCGACCCCATCGAGGTCTGCCGTCCGCTGGACGTCGAGATCCTCCGCCCCGACCCGGCACTGGTCGACGGCTGGACACCGCCGCCGACCGCGCAGTACGCCGGCCTGCACGGCCTCGATTTCCCCGAGCGCCGCACCGACACCCGGCACCGCCGATGACCCGCCCGCTCTGCTGAGATCAGAGGTCCGCCTTCAGCGTCGCGTTGGCGTCTTTGACCAGCACCATCACGTCTTGATGGCGATCCCACGCGGCCTCGTCGTACCCGGCGAGGCGCAGGTCGGGCGTCTCCAGCGCGCGTTGCACCGCCCAGCCGGGCGAGCTGAGCGAGATGCCGTACCCGTCGTTGCCCGCGTAGTCGTTGTAGCCGAAACCGCAGGCCTTGTAGGCGGCGAGCATGCGGTCGGTGGCACGCGCGTCCAAGCCGTAGTCCTTGCCCGCCTCGGCGCGCATCGCCATCCGGCGGCCGTGCGTGGTGACCACCGCGACCCCGCCGGGAGCCAGCGCGCGCGAAAAGTAGCGCAGCAGCGGGCCCCAATTCGGGGCATCGAGATGGGTCAGCACCGAACCGCACCACAGCAGGTCCACATCGGTGACCTGCTCGATGTCATCGACGTCCGGGGCGCCGACGACCGCCCGCGCGCCGAACGCCTCGGCGCAGCTGGCCAGCGCCGCCTGGTCCATGTCGCACGCGATCAGGTCGGCCGATGGGAAAGCGGCACGCAGCGAGCGCAGCACTCGGCCGTAGCCGCACCCGAAGTCCAGCAGCCGCTGGGGTTCCGGCCGTCCGGTGACCTGCAGCGCGGCGAGCACCGCGCGCAACGCGTCCCTGGACACGCTCATGTAGTGCTCGGTGTTGTTGCCGGCGAACATGCTGTCGCCGTCGGCGATCGTGGTGCTCACTCCCACCATGATGTTCGCGACGGCCTCATCCAGCGTTTCGCTCATCCGTCAACCCTATCGGCCCGCCAACAGCACGGTGGTGCACGCCGTCGCGCCGAAGCCGGGAATACTGCGGCATGGCCAAACGACCCGCCAGTGACCTCACGGTGCTGAAGAAATGGTTCGCCGCACTCGACGACGCGGACTTCCTCGCGCTGGCCCCGCCGTCCCGGAGCCGCTTCACCCAGTCCGACGGCCGAGAGGACGCGGTCGCGGAACTGGCGGACCGCGCCATGCCGGCGGCGACCCCGTACGCGTTCTGGCACTGGCAGTCCCACCAGCGGGCGTTCACGAGCAAAGGTGAGCTGGTGGACGACCTGCTCGTGCACTGGCAAGGGCCGCACGACGACGTGGCGCGGCGGCTGGCCTCGGCACCGGCGCCCTTCACGGTGGTGGACGCGGGCGCGGATCAGGCGTTCGTGATGACCAAACCCTTCCCACTCCCGGCGACCGGCGACCGGCGCGCCACCGGCCCCACGATCCGGCGGCTGGTGCGGACGGTCGCCGTCGGCAAGGACGTCACCGGCGACGAGCGGGATTGGCTGCTCGCGGTCGCGGCGGGGACGGGCGACGTCGCCGAGGACGCGTTCGCGGTGGCGTGCGACCTGGGCGTGCTCACCCGCGACCTGGTGACCGCGCGCCTCGCGGACTGGCCGGGGCCCGACGACGAGGACCTGGCGGGCACGTGGCTGTGGCTCACCGCGGTGACGCAGGTCGATCCCGAGGCATTGGCCGATCTCGTGGCACCGTACGCCGCGCATCCGTTGGCCGCCGCCGTTCTCGGAGAGCCCGTCGCCGACTTGGACACCGACGCGGACGACGCGCTCGCGGTCACCGCTGCTCGACTGTGGCAGGCACGTGACACCGGCGAGGCCGTCGCCGCGGTGGCGCCGTGGCTCCGGCGGGAACACCTACTGTCCACTGTGGAGGAAGTAGTCGGGCTGCTCGCGTCGCGGTTGTACGGCGGCGCCCACCGCGACGTCGCTCCAGCCCGGCTGCTCGACCTCGCGGGCGACGAACGGTTGCCGCTTTTCTGGCGCGGGCTGGCGGTTTCCGTCGTCGACTCGCTCGGCGGGCACGAGCATCTCGCGGACCGGCTCGACACCGTCCGCGTGCTCGGACCGCGCCCCTTCAGCGCCTACCTGCCTGCCGGCCAGGACGCGCCGGTGATCGCCGGCGACCGTGCCCGGCTGCGCGAGCTGGCCGCGGACCACTGGCAGCTCGGCAGCCAGCCCACGACGCTGCGCACGGCCCCGGACCGCACCCGTACGCTCGCGGCCACCGCGGACTTCCCGCTCGGCTGGTTCTGGACCTGGCCCGCCGAACAGGCCGCGTTCGACCGGGATGGCAGGATGAGCGGTCCGCTGCCAGTGCATCTCATCGACGCGACGGCCGACGACATCAGGGAATCGCTGCCGCCCCGGTTCGTGTTCGTCGCCGAGCCCCCGGCGATCCACCCCGGTGACTGCCCGCCGCTGAAGGACATCCTCGACGGCCTCGCCGGGAGCGGGCCCGCGAGCCACGAAGACCTGGACTACCTGCGTGCCACTTATCTCCGGTACGACGTCCAGGGTCAACTGGACACAGTGGACAGTCAGCGCGCCGCGACACTTTTCGAGGTGTGGCGAGTACACGACGGCGCGCGTGTGCCGGGCGCGCCGTCCGAACTGCTCGACACCCGCGCGGCACGCGCGCTGGTGGACCGGCTCTACGCACCCGGCGGCCTGGCCGAACGCACCGGCCACGGTGACGGCTTCCCGTTCCTGCCGTTCGCCCGCGACGTCGGCACTGGTGAGATCCACTACCTCGACATGCGGTTACGGATCCCACCGGTGCACACCGCCGCCCCCGACACCATGCCGGACGGCGCACCCGTCGCCCCGAACGTCGACCTGTTCCTCGCCGAACGGGTCACGGTCGCTTAGTGAGGGGAAGGGGTGTGTGGCAATAGGACGTTGAGCGCCGATCCACCGACAACGATTCCGCTGGCGGACGACCGACGCCCGCGTAGCCGGAGGCACTGGGTCCGCAAGCGGCGCAGAAGAACGCGTGGTCGGTTCTCGGCAATAGGGTCAGAACGACCGGAAGCCCGACAACCGCGCAACTGGCAGCACCGGGTCCTTGCGTGACGAGGAAGAACGCGTGGCCGACTTTCGGCAACACGGTGGCTGTGCCCGAGCCCTGGCTTGAGTCGCACGGATGAATCCTGTAGCCGTTTTTTGGCGACGGGGTTCAGAACGGTGGTGGTTCGTCGGCGAGGAGCGTCCTTGTGCGGGGTTCGTGAAGAGGCGGTGGTGTGCTGTCGTAGGCCTGTCCGGTCGGGGTGGTGACGGTCAAGGTGCCGTCGGGGGTGAGGTGGTAGGTCCAGCCGGGTTCGTCTTTCAACCGGTGGTCGCGGCGGCAGAAGCTGACGAGGTCGTCGGCATCGGTGTGGCCGCCGTACTGCCACGGCACCGCATGGTCGAGGTCGCAGGCCTGGGCGGGGTGGCGCACGCCGGGTCTTCGGCACTCACGATCCCGCACCCGGACGAACTCATCGAGTCCCGCGGTGGGCCGGTACCGGTCCCGGCCGAGATCCAGCACTTGCCCTGACAACGGGTCAGTGATGATCCGGCGCAACACCGTGTTCGGGCCGGTCGCGATATGGCGGGCGAGTGAGGCGGGGAGGTGGCCGTGCCCGGCCAGTTCCGCCGGATCATCATTCAACCCGAGGTAGGTGAACAGATCCATATAGAGGAACACCTCCGTACGTTCACTCACCCCACCCTGGCCACCGAGCAGGAGATCGAGCGCGACATCGGCACGCAACTGATCCAGAGTGCGAGTCTCGCCACCGGTTTTGAGCGCCCTGGCTTGACGGTCGATCCGACGGTAGGCGGCGGTGACCTTTTCGACGGGGCCGTCTTCGATCTCGATCGACGCCACCCCGGTCTCACCCTGCCGCACTGCCAACCGACGGCCTTCGCGATGGTGTTCACACCGCTTATCCGCACCCTCACGGTCCACCGTGGACGCCGCGTGACTCGCCGCTTTCCGGATCTGCTCGGAATTCTTCCTCGGCAACCGTTCCTCCAGCAGAGCATCCGCGGCGAGGGCGTTCTCGTCCGACAGCCACGCGGTGGCGGCGGCGACTTTCATCGCCCCGAAACCACTCACCTTCCCCTGGTCCATCAGGTTCAGGGTGCGGGGCAGGCGGGTGGTCAACGCCTCGGCGGCAGCGACCATCTCACCCGCATGACTGTCCACAAGAGACAACGCGAAAGCGACCTCCTGTGTGACACTCCGCGCGCCCTCACGATGCCGGTTCAGCTGCGCCAAAGCCCGGAACCGGACCGCTTCCAAACGCGCGATCCCCTCCGACGCCGCAACCGCCACAGCAACAGAATCCGTGTCATCCAAGAACTTCAACGATGTATTGATTTCCTCCAAGACTCTCGGGTCGGTTGTGTTTTCAAGTAGTGCCACAGACGCGGCTTTGTGAATGTCCACGCAAAGGAACCTACAACCAGCCACCGACAGTTTCGGATCACGCGGCCACGGTAAGAGGGGCGCGGTCCGGCATCAGGACCGCGCCCGAACACGACACCTTTGCCTTACCCCTCACGCCCCGACGAGAGCCGCTGTCCCCGGCAGCCACCCGCCACGGTGGACTCCCTCACTAGATGGACGCGCGGGCAGCCCGTGAGGCGTCGGTCAGTGTGGTGCCCACACCGGATACCAGCCCGGTGTCGACGCAGGTGAGGGTGACTTTGTAGCCGCCTGGAGTCGTGGCGTGCATGAAGGCGCTACAGGTGTCGCCACCGCCGAGCGCGATCTGTGCCAGGGCACGTGCCTCCTTACTGGCATCGGTGAGGTTGGTGCCGAGACCGTCGATGAAGGAAAGCCCGATGCCGTTGCAGGTGAGGGTGGCTTCGTAGCCGCCGGTGACCGGAGAGTTCATGAACGCCGAGCACCCTGCGGCGGGTGCGGCGTTCGCGGTGGCGGGTAGCGCAAGACTCGCGACGGTGAACGCTCCGATCATGACCACCGCTCCTTTGGTCAGGCCGATCTTGCTGATGCTTTCGCGCATCGACACGTCCTCCCTATTTCACGGCGCAAGGCGCCGGGTCCACCGGGTCGAGCGGTCTGCCGACCCTTCGGTGATTCGACGCTCGGCGCCCCGTGCTGGTTCCGGCAACGGGGCCTCAGCCAGGATGGGCGATGAACCGGTTTCCCCAGTAGCCGCTGAAATCCACCGGTTTTTCCGCGATGCTCCAGCCGAAGATGTTGTCTTCCCCGGTACTCACCAGCAGATCGCGGAGGGCACTTGTCATCGACCCGGGATACTCCTCATGCCAGGCATCCCGATCGTGGTGGACGACCGGCCACTCGTCCTCGCAGGTAGCCGAGGTCTTCGTCGCCGAAGAACTCTCGCGTGAGCAACTCCTTGTAGTCGACGTGCGAGCGTCTGTCACTACCAGGAACGAGCCGGCCACAGAGCGGCGATGTGCTCCTGAAGCGAGACGACACTCGAGTGCCCGCGGTTGACGGCTTCGATGCCTTGCACCGCGGCGGCCAGTCCTTGAACCGTCGTGAGGTACGGGATTCCGCGGGCTGCCGCGGCGGTACGGACCTCGTCTCGCGGTGTCCCGGACAGGGTGTCGACGACCAAAACGATCTCACCCGCCATCACGAGGTCCACAATGGAGTGTTCGCGGGCGATCGTGACCGGTACACCGAGATACTGGAGGATGGTGCCGGTTCCTTCGGCGGCCAGGATTTCGAAACCGTTGTCCGCTAGTGCTTTCACCGGGAAGATCATCGCCCGGTTGTCGCGGGCGGCGAACGCGGCGAAGACCCGGCCCTTGGTGGGCAACGGGCCGGACGCGGCGGCCTGCGCCTTGGCGTAGGCGGTGCCGAAATCCGAGTCGATCCCCATCACCGCACCCTGTTTGACCGCGACGGCGGCGTCCGGCGGGAGCATGCCGCCGTCCCCGGTGGGCGGCAGGAGACCCTCGGCGCGCAGGTCGGCGATGCAGGCTCCGAGGAGCACCCGTGCGGCGGCTTTGGCCAGCGGCACGCCGGTGGCCCTCGACACGAACGGGATGGTGCGGTCTTCCCGCGGATTCGCTTCCAGGACGGACAAAGCACCCGCCGTGAGCGCGTACCGGACGTTCAGTGGCCCACGCAGTCCGGTGCTCTCGGCGAGGACGCGGGTGGACTCACGGATCCTGGCGAGATCAGCGCGGCCGAGGGTGATCGGCGGCAGCACGCAGGCCGGGTCGCCGGGGGCTTCGAAGCGCTCCATGACCCCGCCCAGATACAACTCGTGGCCGTCGTAGAGGGCGTCGACGTCGATCTCGAGCACGTCGCCCGTAGCGGACGGCCGCCGCGTCGCCGTCACGAAACCGAGGTCGTCCAGTGTGTGACCGACGGCCAGTTTGACGGCGAGTGCACTGGACCTGGCCACCCGGGCGTCGAACCCGGTCACGACCACGCGGCCGCCGGACGGGTCGGCCGCGAGCCGGACGGTGCAGCCACCGGGGCCCACACCGGCCGCCCGGGTCACCGCGACGGCGACGTCGCATATCCGCCGGTACGCCTGGTCGGTCAGCGAGCCGGACGAGCAGGCGACAGCCACCTTGCCTTCATGGTCATGCACGAGTTCGAACTCGAACTTCTTCCAGCCGGGCACGGACGCTTCCGGCACCATCTCGGCACCCGCTCGCCCGACGATCCGGGCGAGTTCCTCGGGGTTCTCACCCGCCAGGATCGCGTCGATACCGGTGCCGATCAGCTCGACGCCGTACCGGCTCAGCACACCGGATTCGTACAGGGCGACCGTGGTGTCGAGCGCGGCCTGCCCGCCGACGGTCGGGAGCAGGGCGTCCGGCCGTTCCCTGGCGATGACCTGCTCGACCGTGCCGGGGTCGATCGGCTCCAGGTAAGTGGAATCGGCGAACTCCGGGTCGGTCGTCATCGTCGTCAGGTCGCTGTCGACCATTGTGACCCGCAAGCCCTCCGCCTTGAGCACCCGGCACGCCGCGGCGGTATCGCGGAGCACGATCCGACCGGAGCCGATCACCAGCACCGACCGCCGCTCAGGACGCCGCGGCATGGGTGTCGTCGGAGACGGGCCAGCGTCTGCCCGCTTCCCAATAGGACTGGACCTCGTCCAGTGACCGGCCCTTCGTCTCCGGAGCGAGAAAGAACACGAAGATCCAGGCCAAAGCCGTGATGGCGAAGAGGACGAGGAAGGTCAGCAAACCGCCGATGGCGTTGAGCACGTCGAGGAAGAACTGGGCCACGAACAGGTTCGTCGTGAGGTTCGTCAGAAGCATCACCGACGCCCCGGCGCCTCGAAGGTGATCCGGGAATCCTTCGGCAGCGAAGACCCACACCAGGGCCCCGAAGCCCGAGTTGAAGCCGACGATGAAGGCGATCAGACCGAGAAAGCCGATCACACCGGGAGAATCGGCGGCGAAGCCGATCACCAGCAGCGCGTGTCCCAGTCCCATCAAGGTGGTGCCGGTGAGCAGCACCGGCCGCCTGCCGAACCGGTCGATCGTCAGCGCGCAGACGAGTGCCGCGGCCGCACCGGCGAGCTGGACGAAACCGGGCAGGACGAGCAGGCCGAAGTCGTCGGTGTAGCCGATGTGCTGAAAGATCCGCGGGCTGAAGAAGACCATCGCGTTGATACCCGTGGCCTGGACGAAAAACCCGAGCGTGACAACGAAAAGCGTGAGCCTCCGGTAGCGGGGCCCGAACAGCGCGCGCACGACGCCCACCTGGCGTGCTGCCCCCTCCTGCCGGAACTGCCGCCAGCGTTCGGTCTCGGGCAACCCCAGCAGCCACAACGCGGTGGCGAGGGCGAGGACGCCGGGAATGGCGAGCATCAGCCGCCACTGCCCGCTGTCCGCGAGGAAATAGCCGCCGAAATAGCCCATCGCGATCCCGACGGAGGTCGCCACCTGGTAGAGGACCGCGATGCGGCCGCGAGCACGCGTCGTGGCCGATTCGGCGATGAAGATCGGGGTCGTCACGATGGCGATGCCGATCGCGGTGCCCTGCCCGAACCGGCCCGCGCCCAGCCACAGCGGATTCGCCGCCGTGACGGCGAGGCCGGTGGCCACCAGGTACAGGAAGGTCAAGCCGAGCAGGGTCTTGCGGCGGCCGAGTGCGTTGACGAGCCTGCTGCCCAGGAGGGCGCCGGCGATCCAGCCCGCGGCCGTGGCGGCGTACAGCGAACCCTGCTGTGTCGTCGTGAGTCCGAAATGGTCGGTGACCAGCAGCAGCGCGCCCGCCATCGCGGTGGCATCGTATCCGCAGGTCAGCCCCAGGATCAGGGCGAAGACACTCACCTTGGTGTCCTGCGAACGGCCCCTCACGCGGGGGCCACCGCTTTCAGCGCGGTCATCACGGCCGGATGCACGCTGGCCGAGGCCAAGCAGACTTCGAAGACCTGATCCGCCTTCGTCAGCGGGTCGGTGAGATCCAGCGGCCGCCCGTCGAGATCGGTGCACACACCGCCGCACTCCCCGAGTACGCACAACGCGGCCGCCACGTCCCAGATCCGGCAGCCGCGATGCACGAACGCCCCGTAGGCACCGTCGGCCACCATGCAGATGTCGAAGACGCTGTTGCTCATGCGGACGCCGAGGCACGCCGTCCCGAGTGCCGCGGCGATCCTGCCTTCGGCGGCCATCAGGCCGGGCGGGCCCTTGTCCATGCCGAAGGCCACCAACGACCTCTCCGGGCCGGTGGCCGGGAGCGGTCCGAGTGGCTGTCCGTTGCGCGTGGCCCCGTTGCCGGATTCGGCGACGTAAACGGTGTCGAACGCCGGCAGCGCGAGGCCGCCCGCGAGGACTCCCCCGGCGCCGACCGCCGCCATCATCACGCCGTAGAGCGGGCTGCCCGCGGCGTAATTGCTCGTGCCGTCCAACGGGTCCACGATCCAGGTGACCTCGTCGTCGCCGGGCGTCGGCCCGCTCTCCTCTTCCAGGATCGCGTGCCGCGGATACCGTTCCCTGATCCGCCCGGTCAGCAGCGCGCCGATGGCGAGGTCCGTGTCGGTCACGATCTGGTTGACGTCCGACGGTTTGACCGTCGCTTCGCCGGTGCCCCGCATTCCCACGGCCACTTTGGACGCTTCGCGAAAGCAGGTTTCGATGAACTCCGCGAAACCGGTCATGACGCGACCTTGGCGTATTCCGCGATGATGGGCTGTTCCGGAGAAATCACGGTGTCCGGGATCTCGTCCAGCCCGAAGAACCGCCACGTGCTGTTCTCCGCGGTGTCCAGGACGATGGTGGCGGTTTCCGGCAGGCGGGCCACGTACGCGGCGGTGATGTTGTAGATCTCGTCGCCGTTCGGATAGCGGTAGTAGTACTCCGCGCCGGAAAAGAGCCCCAGCAGGTTCAGCTCGCCGATGTCCAGCCCGATCTCCTCCTTGACCTCCCGCCGCCCGGTCTCCTCGAACGACTCCCCCGGCTCCATCAGACCGCCGGGCAGTCCCCAGCCGCCGGTGTCGACCCGCTCCAGCAGCAGGACGCGGTCGGCCGGATCGGTGATCACGACCGAGGTCCCGGGAAGGATCAGCGGCCGGGTTCCGACCAGTTTCCGCAGTTCCGCCACGTAGTCGTTCACGATGCTCTACCGCCTGCTTTCTGTGCTGTCGCGTGTATTTCGCGGATGAGGTCGCAGATCTCGTCGACGACCCGCGCGGGCATATGAGAGTAGAGCGGCAGCGTGATCATGCTCGAAGCCAGTTCCTCGGTCACGGGCAGTTCCGTGACGGCGGGGACGCCCCGATAGGCGGTCTGCTGGTGCATGGCCGGGCTGAAGTACTTGCGAGTGCTGACGTTCTCCCGCCCCAGCCGCTCGGCCAGCGCGTCGCGGGTCATCCCGAAGCGGGTGGCGTCGACACGGATCCCCAGATCCTTGTACGAACTCGCGGCGCCCTCCGGAACCGTCTGGAATTCGAGGCCGGGCAGTCCGTCCAATCGGGAGCGATAGTGTTCCGCCAGGGAACGCCGGACGCCGAGCCAGTGGGAGAACCGTTTGAGCGCGTGCACGCCCATGAACCCGGAGACCTCCGTCATCCGGCCGTTGAGTCCGACGAAGCGGCTGTCGTAATCGCCGGGATTGCCGTATTCGCGTGCCATCCTCAGCTTGGCGGCGAGAGCGGCGTCGTTCGTCGTGATCAGCCCGCCCTCACCGGTGCTGAGGGTTTTGGTCGGGCTGAGGCTGAACACCTCGGCCACCCCGTTGCCGCCGACCATGCTCCCGTCGGGGTAGCGGCTGCCGAAGCCGTGCGCGGCGTCGAAGATCAGCGGAATCCCCCGCGAGTCGCACAATTCCCGCAGCGGGCCGGTGTCGCACGGGACCCCGAAGGTGTGCACCCCCAGCACGGCGGCCGCCCCCGGCAGGAGCGGGGCCACGGCATCGGGGTCGAGAGTCCAGGTGCGGGGATCCGAGTCGGCGAACCGGATCCCGTGTCCCGCCCAGTCGATGGCATGGCCGGAAGCCATGAAGGTGAAGCTCGGGACGACGACGTCACCGGTCAGCTCCAGGCAGCGGAGCACGAGCATCAACCCGGTGGTGCAGCTGCTGACCGCGACCACGTGGCCGACACCCAGGTACGCGCCCGCGGCTTCCTCGAATTCCCTTACGTACCGCCCGTTGGTGAGCATCCCCGACTGGAGGATCTCCTTGATGGCCAGCTCCATCTCGGCGTCGGCTTCCACGGTCGGGCGGGCCATGGGGACGAGTTCGGGAAAACGTCTCGGGCTGAGGTCGGTCATGGTCGGGCTCCTGAGGGTGGAGGACGGAAACTCACGCCGAGACCGGGTCCACGCGCTGGGCCACCGCGGTCAGGTAGTTGCTGTAGCGAGCGGAGGCGAAGTCCGAGTACTTCCCTTCGCGCATGGCGTCCCGGATTTCCCGGGCGGTGTCGACGACCCGGCGGCTCGGGGTGAAGCCCAGCTCCCGCCGGATGGGATCGAAGTTCACCCGGTAGTTCCGTGGATCGGTGTGCTCTTCGAGGATCTCCATGCGGACGCCGTCGATCTCCTCGGCGATCAGCTTGCCGATGGAGTCCATGCGGTAGTTCTCTTCGCCGAAGCCACAGTTGTAGATGCTCGGGGCGGCACTCCGGTCGTCCCGCAAGACCAGGTGCACCGCCGCGGCCGCGTCCTCGACGTGCAGGAAGGGCCGCCACTGGGTCCCGCCGTGCACGGTGACCCTGCCGTGTTCCACGGCGTTCGCCGTCATGATGTTGACGGCGAGGTCGAACCGCATCCGCGGGGACAGGCCGTGGATGGTGGCGAACCGCAGCAGGCGAGGGGAAAGCTCGTCGCGGGGCAGGGAGAGCAGATAGTGCTCGGACAGCACCTTGGATTCGGCGTAGACCGACTGGGGCGACATGGGTGACAGGACGCCCACCTCCGCGTCCGCCGTGAAGCCGTAGTTGCTGCAAGTGGAAGCGAAGACCAGCGACCGGATCCCGGCCCGCCGGCACGCCTCGGCGACGCGGATGGTGCCGAGATAGTTGACGTCCCACGCGGTGTCCGTGTCGACACCGCAGGCCGGATCGCCCACGATCGCCGCCAGGTGCACCACCGCGGCCACGCCGTCGAGGGCCTTGTCCCAGGCCCCCGTGTCGAGGACGTCGCCGTCGATGTAGGTGACCCCGGGCAGTTCGAGTTCCGGACCGGCGACCAGACCGTTGTCGATGACCACGACCTCCGCCCCGGCTTGGCAGAGTCTCCTGGTCAGCACCGATCCGATATAGCCCCGTCCGCCGGTGATCAGGTACTTCTTCATCGCGCGTCGTCTCCCAGCCTGGCGTCGGCCACCACGATCTGACCGAGCGAAATGCCGCCGTCGTTGGTCGGCACCTGCTGGTGGCAGTACGGGTCGAATCCCGCCTTCCGCAGCTCCACCATGCAGTTGACCAGCAGGAACTCGTTCAGGAAGACCCCGCCGGAGAGCACCACCCGGTGCGTTCCGGGCTCCCGCAGCGCCTGGCATCGGTCGACGACCATGTCGACCACGGCCGAGTGGAACCGACGGCTCAACGTGGCGGAGTCCAGCCCGGCCTCCCGGTCCGCGGCGAGCGCCCGGATCACCGGCCGAGGGTCGATTTCCTGGTCGTTCAGGCCGAATCGGTACCGCTGCTCGGCCATGGTGAAGTCGCGTTCGAGCAGACCCTCCAGCTCGATCGGGCCCTGCGCCTCGTATTCGGCGTGCGTGGTGATGGCCAGCAACGCGGCGACGCCGTCGAACAACCGGCCCATACTGGACGCGGGTGGAGCGTTGATCCCGCGCCGCGCCATGGTGGCGAAGACGTGCCGCTGCTGCTCGTCGAGGGTCTCCAGCACCGGGAAGGCGGTGACCGCGGCGGAAGTCTCGCCGAACGCGTCCAGCGCGAGCGCGAAACCCGTCCTGATCGGTTCGGTGACCGCCTTGTCGCCGCCCAGGAGCGGCACGGTCCGCAGATGCGCGACGCGGCGTGCGTCGCGATAGCCGCCGACGAGGAACTCGCCACCCCAGATGGTGCCGTCGTCGCCGTATCCGGTGCCGTCGAAGATGACACCGATGGTCTCGCCGTCGAGCCGGTTCTCCGCCATACAGGAAGCCATATGCGCGTGATGGTGCTGGACCGGGACGACCTGTTCGAAGGATTCGCCCTGCTCCTGAAAGGCGTACCGGGTCGCGCGGAACTGCGGATGCAGGTCAACGGCGGCGTGCCGCGGGCGCAGCTCGTGCAGGTCGGCGAGATGACGGACGGCCTCTCGATGCGCCCCGAACGTCTCGTCGTTCTTGATGTCGCCGATGTGCTGGCTGACATAGACGCGTGAGCCGCTGCTCAACGCGACGGTCGTCTTCAGCTCGGCGCCGTAGGCCACCAGCGGCGCCAGCTGCCTGCCGACCTCCACGGGATACGGCGCGTAGCCGCGGGACCGGCGGATGAAACCGACCAGTGGCTCGCCGAGTTCGGGATGCTCGGAGTACCGGACGATCGAGTCGTCGACCCGGACTTCGATGTCACGGTCGTTGTAGAGGATCAGGTCGGCGACGGCGAAGAGCTGCGCCAGCGCGTCCTCGTTGCGGAACACGATCGGATAGCCGGAAATGTTGCCGCTGGTCATGACCAGGGTGTCCAGTCCGGCGTGGTCGAGCAGCAGATGGTGCACCGGCGCGGACGGGAGCATGACGCCGAGATTGGGATTGCGGGGGGCGATCTGCCCCGGCAGTCCCGGGGAACGCTTACGCAGCAACACGATCGGGCGGGCGGGGGAGAGCAGTAGTTCGGCCTCGGCCGGACGGACCTCGGCGAAACCCTCGACCGTGCCCAGATCGCGTGCCATCACCGCGAACGGCTTGGAATCGCGCCGTTTGCGAGTCCGGAGCCGGGCGACCGCCTCGCCGTCACGGGCGTTGACCGCGAGGTGGAATCCGCCGACGCTCTTGACCGCGACGATCCCGCCCTCGGTAAGCGCCGCCGTGGCCGCGGCCAGCGCTTCCTCCCCCGAAGCCGTCTCACCGCCGGAGCCGGCCAGCAACAGCCGGGGACCGCAGTCGGGGCAGGCGTTGGGCTGGGCGTGATAGCGACGGTCCAACGGGTCCCCGTACTCGGTGGCACATGGGCGGCACATGGTGAAGCTCGCCATCGTGGTGACGGCCCGGTCGTAGGGCAGCTCGCGGATGATCGAGTACCGCGGGCCGCAGTTGGTGCAGTTGATGAACGGATACCGGTAGCGACGGTCGGCCGGATCACGCAGCTCGGCGCGGCAGTCGGCGCAGACGTAGGAGTCGGCGGGCACGACCGTGGTCCGGAGGCCGCCGTGCCTGCTTTCCCGGATGGTAAACCCTTCCGGCCGCGCCTCGGCCTCGGGCAGGTCGTTCACCTGCACCGCCGTGACCCTGGCCTGGGGCGGTGCCTGTGTGCTGAGGCCTTCGGTGAAGCGGTGCACCTCCTCCGGCCTGCCGGTGACCTCGATCAGCACGCCCTCCGGGTCGTTGAGCACCCAGCCGGTCAGGTCGCAGTTCAACGCGAGCTTGTAGACGAAGGGCCGGTACCCCACGCCCTGGACCACCCCTGCCACGCGAATACTTCGCCGGACACTCAGATCGCTACTCGGCATCTCGTCACCTCCCCGCTCAGCACTTCACTGATCAGCACAGACGCGGCAGCTCGGCACCCTGAAGTTCCTCGACCACGGAATCCCGCCCGTCCGCGTCGCGCCTGAGCACGATCGGATCCGCGTCCCCCGTCACCTCGCCGATCGTCGTCGCCTCGGCGCCGTACTTGTGCGAGCGGAGCACGGCCAGCACGTCCTGCTCCGCCGCGGGATCGACGAACAGGCACAGACAACCCTCGTTCGCGGCGTGAATCGCGTTGATTCCCAGCATGTCCGCGGCCATCACGGTCTCGAACTGAATGGGCAGCCGGTTCTGCTCGAACCGGACGGTGTGCCCGGACGCCCTGGCGTACTCGTGCAGGACGGCGGCCAGCCCACCGCGGGTGACGTCCCGGACCGAATGCACCGCACCCTCGCCGACCGTCGTCAACAACGCGTCCATGAGCCCGTTGAGCGGCGCGCAATCACTCAGCACCCGCTGCTCGAATCCGAGGCCCTCTCGGATCGACAGCAGATGCACCGTGTGATTGCCGATCGGTCCGCTGAGGATCACCCGGTCACCGGGCCGGACGTCACGCATCCGCAGCGGCGCGCGCTCGAAGACGCCGATACCCGCGGTGTTGAGGTAGATCTGGTCGACCTCACCCTTACGGACCACTTTGGTGTCACCGCAGACGATCTGGACACCTGCCTCGAGCGCCGTCTCCCGGATCGACGTGCACACCTGGTGGAGACGGGCCATCGGCAACCCCGTCTCCAGGATCATCCCGAGTGTCAGGTAGAGCGGCCGCGCGCCGACCACGGCGAGGTCGTTCACCGTGCCACAGACCGAGATCTTGCCGATGTCCCCATTGCCGAAGAACGGCGGGTCGGCCACGAACGAGTCCGTGGTCATCGCGATCTTCCCGGCGGGAATGGAGAGCATCGCGCTGTCCTCCATCTCGCCGATGTACACCTCCCCGAGTGTCTCGACGACGAAGGAGATCAACTCGCCGCTGAGTTTGGCTCCACTTCCGTGGTCGAGGACGACCTCGTCGAGGCCGGTCACCGAGTTCGCCATCGGGCGTCCTACCTTTCTTCGAGCGAGGGCCGGAAGCCCTTTCGGACAGGGCTCAAGGAAGGGTCTTGACGACCATTCGGGGCAGTTCACCCTTGACGTCGAGGGTTTCCAAGATCTCTTTCGAGCTCGCGACCGTGGCGCAATAACCGGCCAGCCAGGCGAGAGAGCGATCGCGATCCTCTGTCTTGTCGGAAACGACGCATTCGGCGGGCACCCAGACGTTGTAACCGCGGAAGAACGCGTCGGCGGCGGTGGTCTGGACACAGATCTGGGTCTGCAATCCGGTGACCACGACGGTCTCGACGCCCTCCGCCTGGAGCAGATCGTGCAATTTCGTCTCGTAGAAACCGCTGTCCTTGTTCTTCTCCACGACGACGTCACCCTCGCCGAGGAACGCGGGAAGAATCGCAGCGCCCTCGGTTTCGCGTTGCAGCGGCAGGGTTCCGTCCGCGCGACGGTTCGCGTTCGGGTCGTCGGGCAGGTTGATCAGCTGCAGGTGGTAGACCGTGTGTCCCCGCCGCCGCATCTCGTCGAGGAAGGCGATGTAGTGGGGCTGCGCGTCGGTCATCACCGCGGTGCGCTCGGGGGTCAGGTAGACCACGTCACCCTGAAGATCGTTGGTGATGACAGCGATTTTGCCCATGACAGCTCCTTGTCGAGAGGAATGACGGATAACGAAAACCCATGAGACACGGAAATGATCCAGCAGGATCGAACGAAAGAAGTCCCCAGAGAACGACCTATGGCCGCAAAACGAATCCCGTCAGAAAGACTCGCTCCCCCAGTCCCCCTTTATTTTCAGATTCTCGCCCCAGCCGCCTAATGGTCGAGACCACTGACACACCTTTGTCTACCCAGCGAATGTCACCGTGTCAAGACCCGGATTCTCCCCCGAAAGATCAATTACCCGGCCTTCTGTGAATTCCACAGAATTCGGTCCCGCTACATACGGATACCCGCGCCGACAGCGGCCATGTCGCACCTGCGGCAGCTCCGAAATCCGTAGTGCGGCAAAAGGATCAAGCCCGTCGGGATACCTGCTTCATCAGTCACCGGACCACTTCGTCGCCCGAACATCGGTACCCTTCGGCAATGCGTCTGTTCTTCTCCGCCGGTGCGGGTTACAGCCATATCGTTCCGCTGCTGCCGTTGGCCGTCGCCGCACGGGACCATGGCCACGACGTCGTGTTCGCGACCGGGTCGAACGCGGTCGAGCACTCACGGGCGAGTGGCTGGCCGACGATCGGCGTGGACGGACCGGTCGACGAGGCCGCCGCCCGTCAGGCTTGGGGGAGATACTCGCCCAGTTCGACATGGCAGCCCAGGTCGACGGCGCCCGGGCAGGTGTGCTCACCGATGCGGGCTCCCCCACCCGGAACGGGATCCGCGACGCCGTCCGCACGGTGCTCGCCGACCCCGCCTACCGCGACTCGGCCGCGTCCCTCGCCACGCGGATCGCGGCGATGCCGGAACCCGCCGCCATCCTGGATCACCTGGCGGAGTCGGAACCCTGACCGCGGGGCGTTTCCCGTGTCCTGAAGGCCACCGTTGAGCCGATGATCCGGTGGAGCCAGAACAGTTCACTTCCCCGGACGTCGTAGAGCCATCTCGACGGAATCCACTTCCTTTCCGAGGCGCCGATGGGTCTTGTCCTCGTTCCGGCGGGTCAGCGCCACGCCGGCGAGGACGGTCACCACGCCCATCAGCATCGTCGGGGTGGGCCGCTCGTCGAGCACTGCCGCGCCCAGGATTATGGAGACGACCGGGAGCAGGTACGTCACCGTCGAGGCCTTCACGGTGCCGTCGTCGGAGATGATGCGGTAATTGAGAATGTACGCCACTCCGGTACCGAAGAGACCGAGAATCGCCAAGGCGATCAAAGCATCTGCTCGCGGTTCGAGCATAGGCGCCCCTTCGACGGCGAGAGCGGGCACGAGCAGCACGCTTGCGGCCGAGAGCTGCCCGGCCGACAGGATCAGTGGCGAAATTCCCCTGTTCGTCAGGAAACGTGACATGTAGACGTAGCTGACTCCGAGGAACATGGCCCCGATCAGGCACTCGAGTCCGCCCCAGCTCATCAAGTCGGAATCTTCTTTCCACGGACTGAAGATGAGTACGCAGCCCAGGAATCCGATCACCAGACCTGGTGTCTGCCGAACGTGGCTATCGCGCTGCCCTCGGTCGAAGGCCCACGCGGCGAGGAAAGTCCACATGGGGGTCGAGGCGTTGATGACTCCCGCCGATGAGGAGCCGATTTCCTTTTCCGCCATGGTGAACAGCAGATACGGAATCGCGTTCGCCAGTGCGGCGGATACCAGGATATGTCTCCAAGGAAGGGACCTCGGCGCCATCCGCCGTCGGCGGAGGATCCACAGAACCACCAGCAGGAAAGCGGCGCCGATGACCATCCTCAGAAAGGTGACCTGAACGGCGGTGAAGCCTCTCAGCGAGATCTTGATCCACAGGAAGGTCGATCCCCACAGTAGGGCGAGCAGTCCGATTCTTACCGCGCTTGCCATGACCCGCGAGCTATCGGCGCGCGGAGGCCAAGGCGGCCGTCGAACCGACCAAGGGATTCAAGGTGGATACGGCCGGGGTCCCCGGCGCGACGCCCGGCAGGAAGTCTTTCCACTTTCCGCTCAGCACGGTGGGGCTGTCGACGACGTTGGTCCCGTCGGCATAGTAGGTGGACGACAGGACGCGGCGAGGGATGCCGGTCCGGTTGGGTCCTGCCGTGTGGAAGCAATCCGCGGCATGGAAGGACACTTCGCCCAGCTCGAACGGGCTCGAATCCGGGACCACCCCGTTTGCCCGCAGTTCGGCCTCCACTCGCTCGTCATAGGAGCTGTTTTCCACGGAGACCGGGATCTTCAGCACCGAGCCGGGGACCGAAGTGCGCGGAAGGCAGGTCAAGGTGCCCATGGCGGCAGGGATGCGCTGGAGGGGGAACCACGACGTACAGACCGCGGGAGAAGCCAGCGGATAGTGATCGTGGTCGCGGTGCCATGGCGTCCGGCCACAGCCAGGCTCTTTCGAGAGGATGTTGTCGTGATACAGACGAACGCCCTCGACGCCCATGAGCTGTGCGGCGACGTCGCCGAGCCGGCGCGACAGGGTCACGCCGCGCACCAACGGGTCGGTCAGCCAGACCTGCTCCACCGCCAGGAAACGGCCGTCATTCCCGGTTCCGTGCATCGCGTCCAGGAGTTCGTCGACTCGCCGGGAAAGCGCCGCGACCACCGAGGGCGGCACCATGTTCCGGAGTCTCACATAACCGTTCCGCCGGAAAAAGGAGATGCTTTCCTCGGTCAGCGCGTACGGCGCGGCGAGGCTGGCATGTACCTCGTATTCGGGTGCCTCGATTTCGACGGAACGCTCGGGGTCCGGTGCCACGGCCGCGGACTCGGCCGGAGCCTGGGATGCCAGTGTCATGTACCAGTCCCACCACTGCTGGTCATCCCCTGGCCAATCAGTTCTCGCAGGATCGGACACTCTTTCAGATCGCGCCATTTCCATGAATTCCCCTTGATTCGACGACGGCGTGCGCCGATCTGCTACACGCCGATTGAATCCCCAGTTTCGCCTGGCATCCAGGGTGTCGCGGACGATTGCGGAGCACCATCCGCCGGATGAGTGACAGCATGTCACTGTCCCGAAGATTGTTCTCGAATGCGCATTCATGCTTCGCGGCGACATTAAGCGAGCACTGCGATTTACCCGCCGGGCACTGTCACTAAATCATCCGGTGTCAACGAGCACTATCGCGACATGTTTCGTATTCGTACGGCCGATCACATACGAAACGCACCGAAAAGGCGGAATGCGTGCCGGCCCGGCGTACGGTGGGTCACCACCCCTCGGCGACGCTCTTGCCCGTCGATTTTGGTGTGGAATACTGCGCTCATGTCCGCTCCGCCCGTTCCATATTTCTCCCAATGGGAATCCCCCGACCTGGTCAAGGCGATCGTCACCGGCGCGATGTCCGCGGCCGACGATCCGCGGTGGCCCGAGTCCGGGGCCGTTTCCGCGCGGGAGTACGAGTTCTGGTCGTGGCGGATCTGCGGGATGGCGTGCCTGCGGATGTTGCTGGCCCAGCGCGGGCAGGCGGTACCACCGAGTGTCGAGCTGGCCAAGGAGTGCGAACGCTTCGGCGGGTACGTGCAGCATGAGAACGGTGTGCGGGGCTTGATCTACGCGCCTTTTCTGAGCTGGGTCGCGGACCGGTTCGGGCTCACCGGTGAAGTGCGGGTCGATTTCGGTGTGCCCGAGCTACGGAATCTTGTCTCACAGGGGCATCCGGTGATCGCGTCGGTGCATCAAACGATCAGGGAGCCGAAGAGCAGTCCTCCTGCCCGGGGCGGGCATTTGGTCCTGGTCACCGCCGTGGACGAATCGGGGCTGTACATCAACAATCCATCGGGGTTCAGCTCAGGTAGTCAACACGGCGCCCGCGTGGAGGACGAGGACTTCGAGCGGTTCTACGCCATGCGCGCCATGGTCTTCGACCGTACCGGCTGAGCTTGCCGGGTGATTGCCACCCGCCGGAGTGCAGGCCGGGGACCACGGGCCAGCGCGTCCCGCAAGGCGATGCCGGTGTTCCAGAACCTCACCCCGGTCGGCCATGAGCAGATTTGCTCTCCTGGCTGGGCACCGAAGGGAGTCTCCTCGCGACTGCCTGGTGGCCGTGTCGCGAAAGCCACTTTCGGGACGTCAGACGTCGCGAAAGTGGCTTTCGCGACGCCCTGGATGGCGGCGCGGCGGGGACGGTACCGGCCAGGAGGACGTCGGAGCGGCGCGGTGAAGCCTGATCTGCGATGTCCTGGCGCCGGCCACGGAGCACGTGGTGCGGCGATCTCGGCGACGCCGCAGGTGTGCTCGACCGCGCTCATCGCGTTGACGACTCGAATTCGAAAAGCACTGATGTTTTGTTCACGACGGACGCGGCGGGCCGCACACAGGAATCGAAACCCGGTGCGGAAACATTTACATTTCCAAAACTGCGGGGGGTGCCGAATACCGCGGATTCTCGCCATCCCCGGCACCCCGGACATCTGGAGGAGAAAGTCGCGGCGGGCGCCCTCCGGCTCAGCGACGACGAGCTGGCCTTGCTCGACGGGATCGCACCCAACCCGGATCTCGCGTGATTGAAGGGCGAACACGCGTGATTGGAAGGAGAACACGCGTGATTAGAGGGAGAAGACAAGATCACGGGGACTAGCTTTTGTCCACTTCGGACAGTTTGTCCAGTCGTGCGAGCACCAGCTCATGCCACTTCAGCTCGGCTTCGATCCGCAGGCGCGCGTGCTCCAGGACCAGGTCGTCGGCGACGGACTGATCGGGCCACCGGCGCTCGCCCAGGTGACCGAACTGGGTCGCCTGTGCCGTGAGCGCGGCGAGCCGGTCTTCGAGATAGCCCCGCACCATCTCACGATCGAGATCGCCGCTGACGACCAGCGCGAGGTCGACGGGATCGGGTTTGAGGCCCACTTCCGCGAAGGCCTCGTCGCGCAACGCGCGAAGCTCGCGGTGGCCTTCGGCGGTGATGGAGTAGACGGTGCGCGCGGGTAGCGCGCCGAGCTGCTCGGTCCGGACGGGTTCGATCAGTTTCTCGCCTTCGAGCCGGTGCAACGCGCCGTAGAGCGAACCCGGTTTGACCTGCGACCACAGCTCGGTGCGGTCCATCCGCGCCTCGCGCCGGAGCTGGTGGCCGTGCATGGGGCCGCGTTTGGCCAGCGCGCCGAGGATGAACAGTCTTGTCGGGTTCACGTCCCTAGTACAACACGAGTACTCGCGTTTGAGTACTCTCGTCGCATGACCATCCGCCCCATCCTCATCCGCGGCGAGCCGGCGCTGGCCAGGGTGGCGGTTCCCGTCACCGAGTTCGACGACGACCTCCGCCTGCTCATCGCGGATCTCCACGAGACCAACACCGCCGCCAACGGGGCCGGTCTGGCGGCGAATCAGGTCGGGGACGGCCGAAGTGTCTTCATCTACGACTGTCCGGACGACACCGGGACCCGCTACCGTGGCCACATCGTCAATCCGGTCCTGCGGACGTCCGAAATCCCCGAGACCATGCCCCATCCGGACGACGACCTCGAGGGTTGTCTTTCGGTACCCGGCGAGGTCTTCCCCACCGGCCGCGCGCGATGGGCGGCCGTCGACGGCTTCGATGGACACGGCCGGCCGATCACCGTCGAGGGCACCGGGTTCTTCGCGCGCTGCCTTCAGCACGAGGCGGACCACCTGGCCGGAAAGCTCTACCTGGAGCGCCTCGTCGGCAGGCACGCGCGAGGCGCGAAGCGCATGCTCAAGAGGAACGGGTGGACGGCGCCTGGACACACGTGGCTGCCCGGCGACGTCCCCGACCCGTTCGGCCACTGACCGGGCCCCGCCACCCGCTTTATTGGTCCCTTTGGCGGCTTTCCCGTTGCGCCACTCGGCGCAACATCGCCGCCGGGCTCGCGGCCCCGGTTTGACGTGACCACTTCACGGGCAGTCCGCTCTCGTCGGATTCGATGTGATCGGAGATTCAGCGAATGGCCTCTTACAAGGTGAAACCGTCAAAGCCTGTCGCGATTTTCGGTGCCGTATTCGGTGCGGCGATTCTACTCTTCGGCATTTTCAGCGGAATCGGCCGCAACAACGGTTTCATCTGGCTTTGGGTGGCAGGCGGGGTCGCCATCATCGGCTTCAATCTCTGGGCGGCGTTCAGCGAACGAGGCGCGACCGAGGTCGTCGAAACCCGGGAAGACTCCCCCGATTCGGTCCGGTGACCGTCAGCGGCGGATCCGGCGATCCACCGCGACCCAGTTCGTTTCCCAGGTCTTTCCGTCGTCGGCCGAGAACGCCTGCTCGAATCTCGCCTCGTCCGGGCCCTGGCGGAAAATGAGGAAACGCACCTTGATCGGACGACCGCCGAGCTGGTCGTCGCCGTAGAACTCGCCTGCGCCGCCACGGAAACCGCCGTACACCGCCGGGGTGAGCAGACCGTCGCGGATGTTGACGAAGGTCAGGCTCCATCGCTGTGCCTGAGGCTCGTACAGCCTCAGGTTGAGGGCTTCGATGCGCCCGTTCGGCCCCGAGACCTCGAATTCGAGGACGTTCGAGCGCCGGTCCAGGAGTGGTCGCACGGTGCTGGTGCCGGTGAACTGGAGCCACTCGTCCGCGGTTTCCGACAGCGGCTCGGCCAGGACCCGCACCGAGGAGCGCCAGGTGCCGATTTCCCAGTCGAAGGCACGTTGGCCGTCGGTGGTCGTCGAGGCGTCGCCCGACACCGCCGTCGCGAGCAGCATGAGAGCCGAAAGGCCCGCTATCAGGATCCTTCTGTATGGCACGGTCATGGTCCGACTATCCGAGTGGAGCACGGCCATGGACAAGAAGGCACCTGTAGGTAACCTCTCGCGCCCCAACCCGCTGCCCGGCTGCCCGATGGCCGCGGCGTTCGCCGCGATCGGCGGGAAATGGAAGCTGACCCTGCTGTACTGGCTCGCCAACGGCGAATCCCATTTCGCGGGCCTCCGCCGCCGGGGCACGCCGATCACACCCAAGGTGCTGGCCGAGCAACTGCGCGAACTCGAGGCCGACGGTCTCGTCGAACGGGTGGTGACCGGCCCCGTCCCGGCGCGCGTCCTCTACCGGCTCACGTCCTACGGGACCACGGTCCTGCCCGTCGTCGAAGGCGTCAGGGTCTGGGGCGAGGCACACCTCCGGCGTACTCCCGGTGAGACCGCGCCGGATCCGGCGATGGGCTGCGCCGACGCGATCCCGTAGGTCCTCAGGAGCGCGAGATCCACGCGGGTGGCCTGCCGTCCAGGTTCGTGGCTTTCTCGATGAAGCACAGATTGTGGTAAAAGTGCAGCCCGCCGATCGTGGCGTCCGTCGACCGTGGCCGCCGCCTCTCGATGTCCTCGTGGTTCAGCCCGTCCACAAGCTGTTTGAGGAAGCCGACGCTCGTCGCCGGATCGTCGAACACGAGGCCGCCATCACGCAGCATGGGGAAAAGAGCCTCGAAGGAGGCCAGTAGATGTGCGCTCACGACCTCGGCCAGCGACTGCTCGACGACGGCGTCCGGCGCCGCTCCGGAGGGTTCGCCCGGCAGATGCGATGAGACTGCGTCCTCGCCGTGACGCAGCACGAGCTGAGCGATCGCCGCGCGGGTTTCCCCCGCCACCCGTGTCATTCTTTTACGGTCGCAGGTGGCTGGACACGGGGGCAAGGTGTCAACCGGGACGCTCAGTCCATTGTGGATGGTCCAGTCGCGTTACCCCGGCTAGAAGTAGTCGGGCAGGGTGGTGACGACCTCGGCGGGGGCCGGCATGGCGGCGACCTCCTTGGCGAGGGCGCGAGTGGCGTCGCGGACCGCGGTGTCCGTCAGCAGGGTGCGGGCTTTCTCCGTGACGGCTTCGGCCGTCAGCTCCTCATCGACGAGCTGGGCGGCGACGCCTGCCTTGACCGACGCCTCGGCGTTGGCGAGCTGGTCGGCACCCTGCGGCAGGAACAGCTGCGGCAGCCCGGCGCCGAACGCGCCCATCGTCGTCCCGCTCCCGCCGTGGTGTACGACGAGGTCCAGATGCGGCAGCAGTTCGCTCTGCGGCACCCACCTCTCGAGCCGCACGTTCCCCGGCACGTCTCCCAGCAATTCGACCTCGACGGTCGGGCCGGTGGCGACCAGTACGTCGAGGTCGAGCGCGGCCAGGCCGGTGATCGCCGCGGTCAGCACGTCGGTGTTCCCGTACTGGGTGCCCAGTGTCAGGTACGCGAGCGGGCGGCTCCGGTCGCGGTCGGCGATCCCGGCGGGCAGGTCACCCGGCGTGCTCCAGCCGGTCGGCCTCAGCGGGATCCGCTTCGCCGTGGCGAGGAATTCCTGTGACTGCACCGACTCCGGGCAGATGTCGAAGACAGGGTCGCCGAACGCGGTCTCCAGTTCGCCCTCGACACCGAATGTGGCGGCGGTCGCCCGAACCTGCTCGCGGATCTCCTTGCCGGAGTCGTATTCCGCCACGCGACCGAAGTTGTGGCTGGCGGAAGGGATCCCGGCGAGTTTGGCCGCGAACGCGCCACCGGCGTTCATCGTCTCGTAGATCACCAGGTCCGGCCGCTCGGCCAAGACCGGCTCGAGGTCGGCGACGACGGCCCGTGGCAGGATCTCGCCGAACACCCGGCCGGTGATCTGGTGCAGCGCGTCCGGCGGAAGCCCTCTCGGGTCCCCGTCGACCTTGTTCAACTCCTCGATGAACGCTTCCTGCGGGGTGATTCCGGCCCGGAGACCGGTGATACCCGCTCTTTCGATGTTCGGCAGGAAGGACGCGGCGGTCGCGAAACTGACATCGTGCCCGGCGTCGCGCGCGGCGACGGCGAGCGGGATGAGCGGAAAAGCGTGTCCGTAGCCCCCGAGGGCCGTGAATATCATCCGCATGCATCAACAATATCCGGAAAAGGCACTAGTGCCCTGTCCAGATCGGAGGCCGTTTTTCGGCGAAGGCACGGGGGCCCTCGCTCGCGTCCGCGCTCCGGCGACGGCGTTCTTCCCAGTGATACGAAGCCTTGAACGCTTCTTCGAGCGGGAGGTCGAGCGACCGCAGTGCGGCCTCCTTGATCGCGCGAACCGAAAGCGGAGCGGCGCGCACGAGGCTGTCGGTCCATCCGGCGACGCACTGATCCAGCTCGGCCACCGGGACGACCTCGTTCACCAGTCCGTGGCGCAGCGCGGTCGCCGCGTCCATCCGGCGCCCGGTCAGCAGATAGCCCATCGCCACCTTCTGCGGCAGCTGCCGTGGCAGCCGGAACACACCTCCGGCCCCCGCGATCAGGCCGAGCTGGACCTCCGGAAGGGCGAACACCGCCTCCTCGGAGGCGATGACGATGTCGCAGGCGAGCACCAGCTCGAAACCGCCGCCCAGCGCGTACCCGTGCACCCTGGCGACCACCGGTTTGGACAAGCTGAACCGGTCGGTCAGCCGGGGATGACCTGGCTGACCCGCGCTGCCGAACGTCGAGGCTTCCACGCCTGTTTCGGTCAGCCGCGCGCGTTCCTTGAGGTCCTGGCCGACCGAGAAAGCGCGGTCCCCCGCGCCGGTCAGGACCACCGCTCTGACGTCGTCGTCGGCCTCGACGTCGTCCCAGATGGCGGCGAGTTCCGCGTGCATCCGCCGGTCCATCGCGTTCAGCACTTCGGGCCGGTCCATCGTCACGTAGGCGACGTGATCCTTCTTTTCGTACCGCACCCGGGTTTCGCTCATCGCGCTCCCACCGCGAACCCGCCGACCTTGCCGATCACGTCCGCGCCGTAGATGCGCAAAGCCTGCTGTAACGCGAACTCCGCCATATACCGGCGAAACTCCTCCGGTGGTTCCTCGGCGAGGTTCATCATGCGCCGGTTGGCCAGCACCGCGTCGCCGTCGAGCCGGGCCAGCGCGGCGTCGATCGCCGCGTCCATCTCCTCCGGCGGGACGACCTCGTCGACGATCAGCCGCGCGGCGGACTCGTCCGCCTGGATCCGGCGGCCGCCGAGGATCACCTGCCTGGCCAGCCTTGGCCCGGCGATCCGGGAAAGCCGGAAGTTCGCCGCACCGGGGATGATCCCCTCGGTCGCCGCGGGCAGGCTGAGGTAGGAGTCGGACGCCGCCAGGACGTGATCGAAGACCAGCAGTAGCTGGGTTCCGCCGCCGATGGCGAAGGAATCGACGGCCGCCATCCACGGCTTGTCGGCGAATCGCGACTGCCACGAACCATCTGTCCGCACGCCGCGCACGATTTTGTGGATATAGCCCAGTTCCCGCCGCAACAGGAAATCGACTAGAGGGATGTCGCCCGAACTCAGCTTCTTGAGATTGATCCCCGCGCAGAACACCCGGCGCCCCTCGTACCGCCGATGGCTCATCACGCCGCCCCGCAGCAGCGCCACCCGGACGGACGGGTCGAGCAGCACCAGGTCGACCGCGGTCTCCATGTCATCGACCTGCTGGGCGTCTTCGGCGTTCAGGCAGTCGTCCCGGCACAGGGTCAGATGCGCGACGCCGTCACGACGCTCCAGCCGGACGGCCTCCATCTGCACGACGCCGGTCTCCACGAACTCGGGGAGCAGTCTCAATGCCCTGTCAGTGGGCCGGAGCATGGCGTCGAGCAAGTGCGGACCTGCCTTCGAGGCACGCAGGATCCCGCGCAGGAAGATGCCCTGGTCGATCTCGCGCCCTTCCTTTTCCACCTGCGGCAACGAAAGCTCGGCCGCCATCTGCTCTTCCGTCGGCACCAGGCCGGGATAGGCGAGTGCGGCGGCACGGACGAGTTCGTCGATGCGCAGGTACCGGGTCCGGCCGTCGGTGAGTTCGTCGTAGATCTCCTCCGCGTGCGCCTCCACGAAGTCCGCGCGCATCGTCCTGATCCCGTCCAGCGCCGAAAACGCGGCCGCGCGCTGCTCGGCGTCCCGGGCGGGAGGTGACGGCAGTCCGGCGAGCAGGTCGTCGGCTCGGCGGGCCTCCCCCGCCAGGGCTCGAAGGTCGAGCCCTGGCGAGAGAGTCGTGGAATCCGTTGTCACGGCTTGGCTTCCCGTCGCAGGGCCCGGTCCGCCGCGGCCAGGTGAGAACCGAGCGCCTCTTCGAAAGTGGTCGAGCCCGCTTCGAAGATCAGCTGCCGTCGGATCGCCGTCTCGGCACCGTCCGTGACGTCGGCGAGCTCGGCGAGCGTTTTCGCCGGATCCTCGGATACCTCGTCGACCAACTTGAGCGCGAACGCGCGATCGGCGTCGATCGGGGTTCCGAGCAGGACGGCCCGCCGGATACCCGCCGCACCGGCCTGCTGAGTGAGCCGGTAAAGGGTCATCCCCGGCCAGGAACCGCCGCCCGCCGAGGCGAGCAGCAACCGGGTCCCCGGATCGGCGATCCGGAGATCCGCGGCGAGCAGGAGGTCCAGTGCCGCTCCGGCGCAGTCACCCGACGCCACCGCGACCGTGAGCCTGCCCAGCCGTTCGAACCGGCGCACCGCTCGTTCCCATTTGGACACCAGGCCGACGGTCAGCCCCTTCGCCCAGCCGTCGGCCGGGACCCCCGTCACGTGGACGGTGACCGGGCCCGCTCCCCGATGGTCCTCGGCGCGATCGCAGAGTCCGTCGATCTCCTCGACCGACGCGGCCGAAAGCGGGCGAGAGCCGTCGATCCGCAGCACCAGTCCGCCGTTCACTTCGTTCTGCCTCACCATTGGACAAGCGCCATTTCGATTGTGGAGCCGGGCCCCATGGTCATGAGCACGCCATACTCCCCTGGCCGGGCGACGTCCTCGTCGACGAGGCGCTCGTAGGAGAAGAGGAAGGAGCCGCTGGAGAGGTTCCCGTAATCGCGGAGCACACCGGTGGTGTGGCGGACGTCGTACCGGCTCAGGCCGAGATTGACGACGACCGCGTCGACCACCTTCTTGCCGCCGGAGTGCACCAGCCAATGACCGACGTCGCTGCGGCGCAGCCCCGTCCCGGACAGCAGCCTGTCGATGACGATCTCGGCATGCGCGCCCACCACGTAAGGGATCTGCGGGTCGAGGAAGAAACTGAACCGGTCCTGGTCACGGTCCCAGTCGTACCGCATCGCGTCGACCGCGTCGGTGATGATGTAGCTCGCGAATTTCAGGACCCGAGGGCCGGGCACGCGCCCGTCGCCGGAGATGACGGCGAGGGCGGCGGAGCCGTCACCGAAAAGACTGTTGACCACCGCGGTCCGCATCGTGCCGTCCAGCGCGTAAGCGGCGGAACAGGCTTCGCTGCATAGGACGACACCGAGTTCACCCGGATGCGCCGCGGACCAGCCCGAGACCACGTTGAGCGCGTTCAGGCCGGCGTTGCAGCCCATGCCCACGATGTCCGACCGGCTGCAATGCGGGTCGATCCCCAGTTCACGGATGACCAGCGCGCTCAGGCCGGGGGTCAGGAAACCGGTCGAGGTGACGCAGCACAAATGCCGCAGGTCCGAAAGCGTCGCTCCCGCCGACTTCAGGCAGGCTTCGAGGGCCCGGCATCCCATGTCGACGGCGATCTTCTTGTGTTTGTCGAGGAGATCGCCTTGCGGTTCCGTTACACGGCCGCCGCCGGGACCCTCCGGCGGCAGGGTGAGGAAACGCCGGTCGATCGCGCTGTTGAGGAAGACCGACCGGATCTTGGGATCCTCGACGTCGAGGATTTCGAGGAGGTCGGATTGCGAGTAAGACGTTTCGGAAACCGCGGTTCCGACGCCGGCGAACCTGGTGATCTCGGTGAGTCCGGTGAGGACGGAAAGGTCCTCAGCGGGTTCGGCCACGGTAGTCATCGATACATCCACCCCCATGTTCTGAGCTTGCTTCGGAGCAGCTGCTTGAACTTCGCAGCGGGCATTGATCTCACCTTTCCGGTCGGTAAGGGCGATTCTCTTGAGAGGTAAGGCAAAGGTGTCGCACCGGGCATGTCGCGAAAGCCACTTTCGGGACATCAGACGTCCCGAAAGTGGCTTTCGCGACACCCAGATCAGGCGGACAAAGGAGTTCCGGACAGTTGCCGCTCAAGCTCCACACTGGTGGCGTAGTCCGGCAGCAGGCCCTGCCGTTCCGCCTCGGCGAGCGTGATGGCCACCCCGTCCCGATCGGACAGGATCGGTTCGACGCCGGCGTCGATGGGCAGGCCCAGTGCGGGATCCAGGGCCGAGAGGGCGAGTTCGTTCTGCGCCACATAGCCCGCGGAGAGCATGTACGACATGACAGTGTCGTCCTCGAGTGCCACGAAGGCGTGGCCGACGCCGACGGGGAAGTACATCGTCCGGTAGTCCTGCTGGTCCATCAGGACCGCGTCCCATTTGCCGAACGTCGGCGACCCGACCCGGATGTCGACCACTATGTCCAGGGCCTTGCCGCGTGCGCAGTAAACGTACTTCGCGATTCCCGGCGGCGTCACGGTGTAGTGGATACCCCGTACCACGCCGCGCTTGGACATGCTGTGGTTCGTCTGTGCCACCGGGAAAAGCGGGCCGCCGTGGGCCTCGACGAAGGCCTCTTCCTGGAACGGCGAGACGAACAGGCCCCGGTCGTCGGGAAAGACGCGAGGGGTGAACTCGATCGCGCCCTCGACGGCGAGTTTACGTGCTTGCACAGCTGCTCCTGAGGTTGGACTGGTCAGAGGTTGGACAGCACTTCGCGGACCGCGTGGATGACCTTGTCCTGAAGGTCCGCGGTGAGCGCGGGATACATCGGCAGCGAGAAGATCTCGGTGGCCAGCTTCTCGGTGACCGGGAGCGCGCCGGTCTCGTAACCGAGGTGGGCGAACCCGGTCATGGTGTGCACGGGCCACGGATAGCTGATGTTCAACTGGATGTCGTACGCCTTGAGGCGCTCGAGGATCTCGTCGCGCCGCGGATGCCGCACCACGTACACGTAGTACACGTGCTCGTTGCCGGGGACGGTCCGCGGGAGTTTCAGGTCGGTGTCACCGAGGCCGTCCACATAGCGCTGGGCGACGGCCCGGCGGGCGGCGGTGTAGGTGTCGAGCCGCTTGAGCTTGCGCCGCAGGATCTCGGCCTGGACCTCGTCCAGCCTGCTGTTGTGGGCGGGCGTTTCCAGCGTGTAGTAACGCTCGTCCATGCCGTAGTAACGCAACCTCCGCAGCCGGCGCTCCACGGATTCCGCGGACGTGATGACCGCGCCGCCGTCGCCGTACGCGCCAAGCACCTTGGTGGGGTAGAAGGAGAACGCGGCCGCGTCGCCGGTCGAACCCGCGACCGTCCCGTTCTGCCTGGCCCCGTGCGCCTGGGCGCAATCCTCCAAAATGGACAGTCCATGCTTCGCGGCGAGTTCCTTGAGCGGGGCCATGTCCACGCACTGGCCGTACAGGTGCACGGGCAGCAGGCATTTGGTGCGCTCGGTGATCGCGGCCTCGACCTGGCCGGTGTCCATCAGGAAGTCGTCCTCGCGGACGTCGACGAAGACCGGGGTGGCGCCCGTGCCGTCGATGGCGACCACGGTCGGGGCGGCGGTATTCGACACCGTGATCACCTCGTCGCCCGGCCCGATGCCCAGCGCCTGCAGACCGAGTTTGATCGCGTTCGTCCCGTTGTCGACGCCGACGCAATGCTCGACCCCATGGTACGCGGCGAATTCCGACTCGAAGCCGCGCAGGCTCGCGCCGAGTACGAGCTGTCCCGAATTGAAGACCGTCTCGACCGCGTCCAGCAGGTCGAGCCGCTCGGCCTCGTATTCGACCAGGTAGTCCCAAACACGCGTGGTCATGTGCGAACCTTTCCCTGAACTGATGGCGTCAATGCGGCGACGGTGCGACGCACTCCTTCGGACAGCGAGATCTCCGGGCGCCATCCGGTGATCGCCCGGAACGGCGTGGAATCGATGGTGACGCTCCGGAGATCCGTCTCGGGCGCGTGCGACGGTGGCTCCACACAGGTCACGTCCACCGGGTCCTGTCCGGTGCGCTCGGACAATTCCCTCGCCACGAGCCGGAACACCTCGCCCAGCTGATCGCCCCGGCCGGCGCCGAGCAGCCAATGGCCGCCCACCAGCGGATCCGGGGTGGCCAATGCCGCCGTGAACGCCGCCGCGATGTCCTCGACGTGGACCAGGTCGCGCCGCACCGTGCCGTCGCCCCAGATGGTGAGTGCCTGGCCTTCGAGCGCTCGCCGCGCCATGGCGGACACGACACCGCGGTCGTGGTTCGCGTCCGGCGCCGTGGCCTCACCGAACACCGTTGGCAGCCGCAGGCTGATGCCGCGCACCCGGCCGTCGGTCGTGGCGTCCTTGAGGAGCTGTTCCGCGGTCAGTTTCTGCTTGTCGTAGGGAGTCGCCGGGTGGTCGGGCTCGCTCCCGTCGATCGGCTCCCGAGGCGGCACACCGACCTGCGAGGCGGCACCGCCGTACACGACCAACGGCGGCGTACCGCCGGTGCCGCCGATGACGTCGATGAGGTCCCGCATCACCCCCACGTTGACGCGTTCGGCCTCTTCGGTCTCGGCCGCGCGCCAGCCGCCGTCCGCCAGGAGCAGGAACACGACCGCGTCCGATCCCGCGACCGCGTCGGCGAGCGCGGCACGGTCGGTGAGATCGGCGGCGGCGACGGTGATTTCGGCTTGACCGGGCGCGGGCGTGAACCGCCGTCGCGCCACCGCTCGCAGCCGGATCGGCTGCCGCGCCAGTGCGCGCGTGACAGCCGAGCCGACGAAGCCCGACGCGCCGAGGACGGTGATCTGCTTCATTTCATGCACTTCCTTGAGGCTGTGCGGTCGCGGCGTTGATACAGGCGAGAAGCGTGCGCGCCTCGACGTTGACGTAATGCCCGTGCCGGGTGAGCGCGGTCAGCTGGGCCGGGGTGACCCAGGCGTAGCCGGGTGGCGGATCGCCGGTTTCGTCCGTGTCGACCGCGAGATAACGGGCCCTGACGTTGAGGAAACGGCCGCCTTCTTCGGAATGTATTGCCTCGTAACGGATCCTCGACCGCGGCGCGGCCAGGACGGCGTCGAGGAAGGGCGGCCGGTTCTCCGGCGGCAGGTGCGCGTAGTTGTGGGGGGTGCACTGGACGGTCGGCGCCAACTCCACTGTGTCCAGGAAACCACCGTCGGCGCGGGCATGCACCAGAACGTGGGGCACGCCGTCGATCTCGCGGACGAGGAACGCGACGACGCCGAGACCGACGGATTCGAGCAACGGCTGTGTCCAGCTGATCTTCTCGCGGTTACTGCCTTTCACGGCGACCGCGAGGACCTTGAAGTAACGGCCGTCCTCGTGCTCGATCACTTCGACGTTCTGCTTCCAGCCGTGAACGTCCGTGAGCGGGATGCGGCGGGCACGCACGTCGTGGCGGGAACGCTCGTTCGTGAACCATGAGAGGAGCTGGATGTCGGAGAACAGCGCGCCGGGAGCCGTGTCCTGGTAAGGAAGACACGACAACACGCTCCTGGCGTTCATGTTGATCGTCTCGTCTTCGTGCATCAATTCCGCGATCTGGCCGAGCGTGAGCCAGCAGAAGTCGTCCCACATCGGCACGTCGTCGACGGTCTCGACGATCATGTTGCGATTGGACTTGTGGAAGAACCATGACCCTTGCTCCGCCTGGAGAACGTCGACGATGACCCGCTCGGGGTCGGGTGGGGCGAAGTACTCGATCAGCTTGACGTTCGTCCCGCCGTGCGCCTTGGTGTAGTTGCTGCGGGTGGCCTGCACGGTCGGCGACAGCTGCACCAGGTTGGGGTTTCCCGGTTCCATCTTGGCCTGCATCAGGAAGTGCAGGACTCCGTCGAACTCCTTGCCGAGGATGCCGAGGATGCCCACTTCGGGCTGTTTGATGACCGGCTGCTGCCACTCACGGTAGGGGCCGTCGCCGTGGGGGCCGTCTGCCTCGACCACGTGCAGACCCTCGATGGTGAAGAACCGCCCGCTCCGGTGCACGAGATTGCCGGTCGCGTCCTCGAACCCCCACTGGTCCAGATCCGCGAAAGGGATGCGTTCGACGTGGAAGACGTTGGCCTCACGGCGTTCGGCGATCCAGGCACGGACGTCCTCGGTCCGCATGTGCACCCCGTCGGTCGTCGCGGCCGACAACGCGATGCGCTCCGCGTGGCCGCGGTCGTCACGAGGGCGTACCGCGGGGATGGGCAGGCTACCGACGCCCTCGAGGACGCGTTGTCGTTCCTCGTCGTACTCGCCGAGCTGGTCCCGGACGTAGGTGGTCATCGCACTGCTCCAGGTCGTTGAGTGGGCATTGGCCGGCACTGATACCTCCCCTTCGCGGGGCGCAGCGGAGAACACCGTGAAAGGTAGCTTCGGCCGATCTCGCCGGTCCAGATCGTCCAATTCCCCTAGCGGACGGAATTCGGGTCGTCGTGTCGCGGTGCCCGACCGCAAGTAGTCCTCTACTTGCGGTCGGGTAGTGGCGCGCGAAAGAGCGGGACGTGTCCCCTAGGGAATCCGATCCTGCTGGTTCGTCGCCGGTTGCGACGTCCACGCCCGATGCTCGTTCTCGCGTACTTCTTCCTCGGCGGTCTGATCGATCCTCTTCATCGCGAACCGCAGGATCGGCGGGGCCATCAACGGAGTGACGATGGCGACGAGGATGACGATCGTGTAGATCTCCACGCCGAGAATGCCCAGCCGCAGGCCGACCGTGGCCACCATGATCCCGATGACCCCTCGCGCGTTCAGCCCGGCGCCGAGCGCCAGCCCTTCCCATTTGTTCAGGCCACTGAACCGCGCGCCGGCGTACACGCCGACGAACTTGCCGACGATGGCCAAGGCGAGCACCGCCAGGCCGGTGAGCAGGACCTGTGGCCGGATCAGCGCGGTGAGATCCATGCGCAACCCCGCCGTGGCGAAGAAGATCGGCGCGAAGACCGCCAGGACGACCGTGCGCAGCGGGGCGAGCTTGACCGGGTCCACTTTGCCCGCGGTGCCGATCAGGATGCCGCAGACGAAAGCCCCGAAGAGGGCTTCCAGTCCGAGGGCGTGCGTACCGGCCGAGGCGAGGAGAAGTAGGGCGACGACGGCGCCGACGGTGGCGCTAGGGCCGTCGGACTTGCCTGCGACGCGCAGCGCTCCCCGGACCAGCGGCCTGCCGAGGGTGAACGCGAAGGCGACGATGGCGATCAGGTAGGCCAGTGAGAGGAGCACGGTGCCCGCGGTCACGGCGTGGACCGCCATCGCGCTGACAACGGACAGCAGCAGCCAGCCGAACACGTCGTCGATCATGCCCGCGGCGAGCGTGAGCTGCCCGACGTTGCGGTGCAACAGGTTCATGTCGATGAGGGTCTTGGCGATGACCGGGATGGCGCTGACGCACATCGCCACGCCGAGGAACAACGCGAAGACGGTGACGTCGGTGCCCTCGGGGATCAGCATCTTCGGCAGGACGAAGCCCGCGCCGATACCGAGGCCGAGAGGGATGACAAGGCCGCCGAAGCCGACTCCCGCGGCGGCGCCGAAGCGACGCCGGACCATGCGCATGTCCATCTGCATACCGGTGAGACCGACCAGCAGCAGTACCCCGATCTGACCGACGCCGTCGAGAAGGTGGTACTGCTCGGCTGCGGAGGGGAACAGCCAGCCGTGTAGCCCCGGTACCGCCCACGCCAGTAGCGACGGGCCGAGGAGCACCCCGACGAACAGCTCGCCGACCACCGAGGGCATCCCGAACCGGGCGGCCAGCCGTCCGAAGACGACGGCGAGCAGGAGCAGCAGGCCGGCCTGGAGCAAGAAGATCAGGAGACTGTGGGCGGCGATCGGGGCGACCGGCGCGGGAAGCGAGAGAAGCACTTTCCTCCTTCAGCGTCTTTAAGGGTCAATTCACCTGTGGCGTGACCGGGACTTCGCCGTGAAGGTCTCCTTGCCTACCCTGAAGGTAGGGAAAGAGTCCTTCACTACCCGCCACTCACTCTCGTGCTCAGCCGCCGGGCCGCGCTCACCGAGTCGCAGCCCGCGAGGCCCAGCGCGTTCCGGAATTCGACGGTGAGCAGGTCGAACAGCTGCCGGGCGCCGTCCTCGCCGCCCGCGGCGAGCCCCCACATCACGGGCCGCCCGACCAGTACGGCCGACGCCCCCAGCGCGATCGCCTTGAGGATGTCGCCGCCGTTCCGGATCCCTCCGTCCAGCAGCACTTCGCAGCTCCCGGAGACGGCGTCGGCGATCTCACCCAGCATCTCGATGCCCGGTACGGCGGTGTCCAACTGTCGGCCTCCGTGGTTGGACACCACGATTCCGGCGACACCCGCGTCGACGGCACGGCTCGCGTCCTCGGCCGCGAGGATCCCCTTGAGCACCACCGGAAGGTCCGTATGCGCACGGACAGCTTCCACGGATTCCCAAGTGGCCGGGGCGAATTCGCGCGCGGTGTGGTCCGCCACGGCCGAGTGCCCCCGAGTACGACGGTGCGCGGCCGCTCCGGCATCGAAGTTGGCCGCCGTCACCTGCTCCGGCAGCGCGAAACCGTTCCGCATGTCCCGCAACCGCCGCCCCATCCACGGCACGTCGACGGTGAACACGATCGCCTCGCAACCGGCGTCTTCCGCGCGGCGCACGAGTTCCAGCGATCGTTTCTCGTCACGCAGCCAGTACAGCTGGAACCACGGCCGTCCACCGACGGCCGCGATCTCCTCCAGCGGAACACTGCTCAGGGTGCAGATGGTGTACGGCACGCCGGCGTCCCTGGCCGCGCGGGCCGCCGCGAGTTCGCCATCGGGGTGGAACAACCGCTGGTACGCCACCGGTGCGACCGCCATCGGCAGCGCGGCACGCCGTCCGAGCACCTCGGCCTCGACCGTGCCGCCGGTCAGGTCACGCAGCATCCGCGGGACCAGGAAGATCCGCTCGAGCGCGGCGCGGTTGGCCTCCAGAGCGGCCTCCGCGCCACTGCCCCCGGCGAGAAAGTCCCAGATCTCGCCGGGGAGAACGTCCCGGGCGGCACGTTCGAGGTCGTCGAGGCAGAGGTGTGTCATCGACGGGCGGGGCCGAGCTTGCTCTGCCCGGTCCGTTCCAGCTCCACGGCCTCGTACAGGGCCTTGATGTTGGAGCTGCCGAAGGTACCCGCGCCCTGCCTCTCGATGATCTCGAAGAAGATGGTCTTACGCGGGTGCGTGGAAGCGGTGAAGATCTGGAACAGCTGGCCGCCGTGGTCCTCGTCGGCGAGCAGCTTCGTCTTCCGCAGGTCGTCCAGCGAATGCGTCTCCAGCTCGATCCGCTCGCCGAGCAGGTCGTAGTAGGTGTCCGGGGTCTTCAGGAATTCCACCCCTCGCGCGGAAAGCTCCTCGACCGCACGGACCGCGTCCGGGCTGGTGAAGGCGATGTGCTGGACGCCCGCACCGTGGTGTTCCTTGATGAAGTCATCGATCTGGCCGGGGTCGGCGTTCTTGTCGGGCTCGATCAGGGTGAGGGTGACCTCGCCCGACGCGCTCTGCACGACGGTGGAGTTCATCGCCTGGGCACCGACGACGATGTGCTCCTCGAAGATCTGCTTGAACCCGAGGGCGCGCTCGTAGAACGCCACCGTGGGGCCGAGATCCCCCGCGTTCAGGCAGACCGCGAAGTGATCGATCGCGAGCAGCTCCAGGTCTCCCTTGCCGCGGAAGGCTTCCGGCGCTTCACTCGCGCCGTCGCGCTGGATCAGGGTGTGCACGACATCGCCGAAACCGCTGACGGTGGCCGTGATGACCGCCTCCGCGCGCTCACCCGGTTCACGGATGGGCTGGGCCCCCGCCGCCACCGCGGTCGCGAAAGCGGCGGCCACGTCCGGAGTACGCAGCGCGATGTCGGCCACCCCTTCGCCGTGGGTCTGCAGGTAGGTCGCCCCCGGGTGGCGGTCGGACGTCGGTTCGGTGAGGACCAGCGCGATCGGTCCCTGCCGCAGCGTCACACTCCGGTGGTCGGCCGAGCGGTCGGTGGAGGCGACGGAGAAGCCGTACTTGTCCATCCAGCCGGACGCGGCCACCTCGAGGTCGGCCACATACATTTCCACATAGTCGATCTCGAAATTCTGCGTGGTTTCTTGAGAAGACAAGACATTCCTCCGTGGAATAGATGTAATCCTCATTCACAGGATGACGCGAACCCCATATCGCATCAACGTTGTCCGGTTGACAGTTGGTGTCCACATCGGACAGACAGGTCAGCGGCCGGTGAACCGCACCTGAAGTTCCCGGTAGCCCTGCACGACGACCGCGCGCAACCAGGCCGGCTCCTTCACCAGTTCCACCCGCGACACCCGCTCCGCCACCTCTTGCAGCACGACGGCCAGCTCGATCCGCGCGAGCGCGGACCCGAGGCAGTGGTGCATGCCGTGCCCGAAGGTGATGTGCCGATTGGGTTTCCGCCCGGGGCGGAACGTGTCGGGGTCGTCGAATACGGCGGGATCCCGGTTCGCGGCGGGCAGCCACGCGACCACCGGTGTGCCGGGCGGCAGGTCATGGCCGTTGACCGTGACCTCGCCGGTCGACACCCGGAGCACGTGCATCGCGGGCGAGGTCCAGCGCAGCACCTCGTCCACGACGGTGTCGACGTCGGCGCTCCCGTCCCGCACCTCCTCCAGCAGGCCGGGCACCGTGGCGAACGCGTGCACCGCACCGGTGATCGCGTGCCGCGTGGTCTCGTTGCCGCCGATCAGCACGTTGTCGCAGTTGAGCACCACGTCGTCGATCGTGAGGTCGTCGTCGGTCAGCAGCGTGCTGACGAGGTCGTCGCCGGGGCTCGCGCGGCGCACGGAGATCAGCTCGTCGAAGTAGACGAGGATCTCGGTGTGCGCCTGCCGCGGCGTCATCCCGTCGAACAGTTCGTCCTCACCGCCGAACGCGTGGTTGGTCAGGTCGATGAGCATGTCCTCGTCCTCGGCCGGCACACCGAGGATTTCGCAGACGACCGCGGCGGGGATACGCGGGCCGATCGCCGCGGCGACGTCGCACACCTCGCCGTCGAGCACGCGGTCGAGCACGCCGCGCACCTCGGTCCGCACCCGCTCCGAGAGTTTCCGCGCGGCCGCCCTCGAAAGCAGCGGGCCGACCAGCTTGCGCAATTTGCGGTGCTGCTCCTGTTCGGAGACCACCATCATCTGGCCACCCGACTTGTCCGGGTTGTCGCGGTCGAAGCCGATCATCATCCCGTACTCGGAGGTGAACGGCGCGGAGGGCGCGAGGACCGCGGCGCACGCCTGATGCGAGAACACGGACCAGAAACCGGTGGGTGAACTGCCCGGCTCGCTCCACACCATCGCGTCTTCCAGCGCGAGTTCACGCCAGCGGGCGTGGCGCTCCAAGGTCGTGTACAGATCGGGGTCGCCGAGATCGACGGCGTTCGTCGTCCGCATGAAAGGGTCTCCAGATCAGGTGAGGGCGCCGTCGAGCACCTTGGCGAGCCGGGCCACGGTCGGCGCGTCGAAGAAGGCCTGCACCCGCAGCCGGATCTTCAGTCGTTCACGGATCCGGCTCACCAGCCGGGTCGCGAGCAGCGAATGGCCGCCGATCTCGAAGAAGCTGTCGTCGACGCCGACGCTGCCGACGCCGAGCACTTCGGCGAACAGTTCCGCGAGCAGGATCTCCGTCGGCGTGCTCGGCGCCCGTCCCGTGGTCACCCGTCCGGCGCTCTCCCCGTCGGGATCGGGCAGGGCGGTCCGGTCGACCTTGCCGTTCGGCGAGGTCGGCAGGCGCGGCAGGCCGACGACCACGTCGGGTACCAGGTACGACGGCATCCGTTCCCGCAACGGAGGAAGCAGGTTTTCGGCCCCCACGGTGCCGACCACATAGGCGACGAGCCTGTTGTCGTGCATGGTCACCACGGCCTGGGCCACCCCGCCCACCGCGAGCAACGCGGCCTCGACCTCACCCGGCTCGATCCGGTGGCCACGCACCTTCAGCTGATCGTCGGCGCGGCCGACGAAGACGTACTGGCCGTCCGGGCGCATCCGCACCCGGTCACCGGTGCGGTACATGCGGCCACCCGGCTCTCCGAACGGATCCGCCAGAAAACGCTCCGCGGTCGCGGCCGCTCTTCGAAGGTAGCCGCGGGCCAGGCCGGGGCCGACCGTGTACAACTCGCCCACGTCCCCGTCCGGGACCGGCCGCAGCCGCTCGTCCAGGACGTAGGTGCGGACACCGGTGATCGGCCTGCCGATCGGCGGCGTGTCCTCACCGGTCAGCGGCTCGCTCGCGGTCACCGCGACGGTGACCTCGGTCGGGCCGTACGCGTTGATCATCACGCGGTCCATGGCCCAGCGTTTCGCGACCGGGGCGGGGCACGCCTCGCCCGCGACCAGGAGGGTCAGCCCCGCGGGCAGGCCGCCGGACTCCTCCAGCGGTGCCAGCGCGGACGGCGGCAGCGTGACGTGGGTGATGCCCTGCTCACGCACCAGCCTGCCGAGCGGCTCGCCGGGGACCAGATCCGGCGCGGAAGCCAGCACCAGGCAACCACCGGCCTGCCAGATCGGCCAGAACTCGGCGACGGCGGCGTCGAAACTGGGCGACGCGAAAGCGAGCAACTTGCTCTCCGGCCCCAGTTTCTGGCGGCGCACGTAGTCGTCGGCCAGATTCGGGATCCCGCGGTGCGTGACCAGCACGCCTTTCGGCTTCCCGGTCGAGCCCGAGGTGTAGATGACGTACGCGGGATGGTCGGGAAGCAGCGGGCTGAGCCGGTCTTGGTCGTCCAGGTTCGGTTCGGTCCGGCCCGGCTCCCGTTCCACACTCATGACGACGGGAGCGCCGTCCACATCCTGACCTGGCAGGCACAACAGGCAGTGCGCCGCCGTGTCTTCCAGCATGTGCCGCTTGCGTTCCTCCGGATAATCCGGGTCGACGGGCACATACGCGGCACCCGCCTTGTGCACGGCCAGGATCGCGATGACGAATTCGATCGACCTCGGCATCGCCAGCGCGACCAGCCGCTCCGGGCCGACTCCGTGCGCCACGAGCCGTCGCGCGAGCCGATTGGCTTCACCGTTCAGCTCGGCGTAGGTGAGCGTCGTGGTGTCCATCGCCACCGCGGGCCGATCCGGCAGCACGGCCGCGGTCGCCTCGAACAGGGCAGGTGTCGTGGCCGCCGAAAGGACGGTCATGCGGTTTCCCCCAGTGTCTCGCGGGATTCGGTGCGGAGGAACCGGATCAGCTCGCGGTTCACCGGCTCCGGGTTCTCCAGGTAGCCGAAATGTCCGCACCCGGGAATCGTGCGGTGGGTCGCGCCGGGAATCGCGGCGGCCAGTTCCTGCCCGGCCGCCGGTGGCGCCACGAGGTCGTGCTCGAACGAGACGACGTGGCTGGGCACCTTGATCGCGCGGTAGGCGTCGATCCGGTCGGGCAACGCGCTCAGCAGCAGCTGCGCCCGGACGCCCGGCCCCCAGGACCCCGTCGCCGCGAACAGGTCGAGCCAGTCGCCGGCGAGGTCGTCGTCGGCGAGCGTCGCGGGCCCCAGGTTGTGCATGGCGCGAACGGCGGCGAGGAAACCCGGTGGCAGCTCGATGCCCTGCTCGATGAGTTTCGCTTCACCCTCCGCGAGCTCCCGCTGGACGAGACTGCTCTTGCCGCAGGCGGCCATCAACACGACCGAATGCAGCAGCTCCGGATGGGCGAGCGCCAGTTCCTGCGCGATGTACGAGCCCATCGAGGTGCCGATCACGCGGCACGGCATCGCGTCGAGGTAGTCGATCAGGGCGGCCACGTCCGCGACGAGGTCGTCGATCGTGAACCCGCCGGTACCGTCGTCGCTCGGCGGGATTCCGCGATTGTCCATGGTGATCACCCGGAATCCGGCGGCGCGGAGCGCGGGTACCTGGTGCAGGTCCCACACCGAACTCGGTGCGCCGGTGCCGGTCAGCAACAGTACCGGCGGACCGTCGCCACAGTCGTTGTAGGACAACCGGATCCCGTTCTCGGTCGTCATCAGCATGAGGCTCCTCCGGGAGTGCGGTTTGGGCTGACCGTACCTTCAGAGATCGAGTGTCCGGAGTATTCGGCGATGGACGCCCCGGAGCGCCGGGAAATCATCCCGGACGTCCACGGTCCATTCTTGACACCTCAACGGCCTATGGAAATCCTAGTATTCATGGATTCAAACGGTCTGTCCACCCAGTTGAACGTGGAAACGCTGCACGGATCGCTCACCGATCCGGCCATCTCTTCGATGAACCTGCTCAACGAGTTGATCGACGAATACCCTGTGGCCATTTCCATGGCGGCGGGACGGCCGTACGAAGAGTTCTTCGACATCCGTCTCGTTCACGAGTACATCGACGCCTATTGCGACCATCTCCGCACCGATCGGAAAATGGACGAGGCGGGGGTCACCCGCACTATCTTTCAATACGGCACCACGAAGGGTGTCATCGCCGATCTCATCGCGCGGAATCTCGCCGAAGACGAGGACATCGACGCCGCCCCCGAGTCCGTGGTCGTCACCGTCGGCGCCCAAGAGGCCATGTTCCTGGTTCTCCGCACACTGCGGGCGAGTGACCGGGACGTGCTGCTCGCGCCCGCTCCCACCTACGTCGGACTGACCGGCGCGGCACTGCTCACCGACACCCCGGTTTGGCCGGTCCGGTCCACCGAGAACGGCATCGACCCCGAAGACCTCGTGCTCCAGCTGAAGCGTGCCGACGAACAGGGCAAACGGGTCCGGGCCTGTTACGTGACACCGAACTTCGCCAACCCCACCGGCACCAGCATGGATCTGCCGTCCCGTCGCCGTCTCCTCGAGGTGGCCGAGGCGCACGGCATCCTTCTCCTGGAGGACAACGCGTACGGGCTCTTCGGCTCCGAGCGGCTCCCCACGCTGAAGTCCCTCGACCGGTCGGGCACCGTGGTCTATCTCGGTTCCTTCGCCAAGACCGGCATGCCCGGCGCCCGGGTCGGCTACGCGGTGGCGGATCAGCGGATGGCGGACGGCGGCCTGTTCGCCGACCAGCTTTCGAAGCTCAAAGGCATGCTCACGGTGAACACCTCCCCCATCGCGCAGGCGGTGATCGCCGGGAAGCTCCTTCTCAACGGCTTCAGCCTGGTCAAGGCCAACGTGCGGGAGATCGACATCTACCAGCGCAACCTGCGCCTCACCCTCGGCGAACTCGACCGCAGGCTCGGCGCGTGCGAGGGCGTCGGCTGGAACACCCCGACGGGCGGGTTCTTCGTCACCGTCACGGTGCCTTTCGTCGTCGACGACGAACTGCTGGCGCACGCCGCCCGCGACCACGGCGTGTTGTTCACCCCGATGCATCACTTCTACGGCGGCAAGGGTGGGTTCAACCAGCTCCGGCTGTCGATCAGCCTGCTCACCCCGGAACTGATCGAAGAGGGCGTGTCGCGGCTCGCTGACCTGATCACCTCACGGCTGCCCTGACCGCCACGGGAATGCGATGCTCGTGTCGCGAAAGCCACTTTCGGGACACCAGACGTCCCGAAAGTGGCTTTCGCGACACGCCACGCTCGCCTTAACCCCTCACAACGACGCCTCCAGCATCAACACGTCTTCCGGACGCTTGCCGGTGAACGGCCGCACGGTCACGGCGAAACCTGCCTGTTCGAATTCCCGCACGATCGGATCCATCGGGGGAATCCGCATGCGATGGGTACAGACGACGAAGGGATCGGCCGTTTTGTCGGCGGGGTAAATGGTGATGTCGTTGATCTCGTCGCCCCCCGAGAACAGTCTCGCGTGGTGCAGCACATATTCCCGGCCACTCTTGCCCGACAATTCTTGAGAGCGCTCCTCCGGCTCCGACTTCGCGGGATCCTGCTGGCCGACGCCGACCAGGAATCGTCCGCCGGGCGCGAGATGCTCACGAACCGAGGCGTACAAACCGGCCCGGCCGTCATCGTCCAAGACCGACAGCGTTCCGGGGCTGATGATCACCGTTCCGAAACGCTTGTCCAACTTGAAAGCGCCCATATCCCCTTGCACCACGGTGCACCGATCCCGCACGTCCTTCGGCGCGTTCCTCAGCCGCCTCCGGAGGACGTCGAGCATCGTGTCCGACAGTTCGAGCGCGGTCACCTCGAAGCCCAGCTCCAGGAGAGGGAAGGTCACCCGCCCCGTTCCGACCGCGAGTTCCAGCACCGGTCCGGATCCCGGGCGGATACGGGTCGAGTACTCCTTCGCCTCCGCGATGGCCGACTCGTCTTCGTCATCCATCAAGTCCTGATAAATGTCCTTGGCTTCCTCGGCGTAGTAGTCGCACAGCACACCTCGCTCGCCCACCGAGGCAAGCAGGGTGTCCGCGTAGGCGGTCCGGACCGGTTCGTACACGAAATTTTCGGTCATACGGCCACAATACGGCCGGGCGGTTGTCTCCGGCACGAGCGCGAGCTGGACGACGCCGACTCACTACGCCCCACTCACCTTGGCCTCCAACAACAACACGTCCGGAGAACTCTGTCCGGCGGACGCGAACGGGGTCCGCGTGACCATGTCGAATCCGGCTTCTTCGAGTTCCCGCACGACCTGTTCCGCTTTCAGCAGCCTGATCCGGTTCGTGCAGACGACGAAGGGATCGGCCGTTTCTTCGGCGGGGTAAATGGTGATTTCGTGGATCTCCTCGGACGGCAACAGCGCCGCGTGCAGTACATACCGCCGGCCACTGAGACCAGGCAGCTCCTGCTGGCGTTCCCCTTGCCCCGGCTTGACGGCCTCCGCCACGGCCACGCCGAGCAGGAATCGCCCGCCGGGCGCGAGATGCTCGCGAACGGAGGCGTACAGGCCAGGCCTGTCCGCGGCGTCCAGGACATTGATCGAGCCCGAGCTGACGACCACCCTTTCGAAGCGTTCGTCCAACGCGAAGGCGGTCATGTCCCCTTGCACCACAGTGCACCGTTTCCGGACGTCCACCGTCGCGTTTTCCAGCAGTTCCCGGAAAGTGGCGATCATCGCGGTCGACAGTTCGAGCGCCGTCACCTCGAAGCCCAGTTCCAGGAGGGGGAAGGTCACCCGTCCCGTTCCGGCGGCGAGTTCCAGCACCGGCCCGGACGCCGGGCGGATCAGGGTCGCGAACTCCTGTGCTTCCGAGGTGCCGTCCGAATCCCGCATCAAATCGTGATAAGTGTCCGCGGCGTCCTCGTCATAGATGCCGCACAGGACACCTCGCCCGCCGACCGAGGCGAGCAAGGTGTCCGAGCGGGTGGTCCGGATTCGTTCACTCATAAGGCCAGAATACGGGCAGCCGGTCGCCTCCGGCATGAGCGGAAGATGGACGGAGCCGGCGTGTCCACAAAGGACAAGTAAGGCACCGGCTCACCCACCGCCACCATCTCCTGGGGTGCCGCCTGGGCCCGGTCCAGGCGGCGGTTCGCCCGGCCCCGGGCCGGCCGGCAGTCTGCCTGCCCCCGGTCCACTGGGAATCTTGCCCGACTCCGGTCCGGCGTTGGCGTCGTAGGAGGCACCGGCGTAATCGGGGTCGAGGACGGAGACGGCATACGTGGCGGGTGCGGCCAGCATGGCCGCGACACCGAGCGCGAGCGCGCCGGTGACCAGTGCGGTGGAAGCGGTCCTGAGCACTCGCGCCAAAACCAGCACGACGACGGCGATCACGCCGAGCGTGAGCGCGCCCCATCTCGCCCCTGGCAGAAAGTTGGGGTAATGGGACCACAGCCAGGCACCCCAAGCCACTTCGGCCGCGACCGCGACCGGCAGTATCCAAGCCTGCCCGCCGCCACGCCGGAACGCCCGCCAGAACATCACGATGCCCAGCGCGGAAAGGGCGGCGACCGCGGGCGCGAACGAGGCCACATACGCGGTATGCGCGACTTCGCCGGCGCTGAAGACCAAGCCGAATGTCACCAGCCACACTCCCCACATCACCAACCCGCCACGCACCGGGTCGGTGCGTTCGGCCCGGCGCCACCACCAGAGCCCGCACAACAGGGACAGCAGCGTGAGCGGGAGCAGCCAGGCGATCGCGACGCCGAGGTGACCGTCGAACAGCTTGCCCCACCCGCTCGGGCTCTCCCGGCTCTTGACCTTCGTCGGGTCCTCCCACGGATTCCCCCTGATGGTGGGGCGAATGTCCACCAGCGGAGGAGGCGGCATGTCCGGGTTGGCCGTCGGGATGTCGCTGTCGGAGACTGTCCTGGCCCCTGGCAGGTCGATGCCCACGCGCCCGAGACCGTTGTAGCCGAAGACCATGGCGGCGGCGCTGTTGTTCGTGCTGCCATCGATGTAGGGCCGGTCGTCGGCCGGGGTGAAGGTGTAGAGCGCGATCCACGACAGCGACACCGCCAGCGTCGTCACCCCGGCGATCCCCAGATGCTTCACCCGGCGGCGCAGCTCGATCGGCGCTGTCAGCAGGTACCCGACCGCCAAGGCGGGCAGGACCATCCACGCCTGCAACATCTTGGCCTGGAAGCCGATCCCGACCCAGACACCGGCCCACACCAGTGACCGCAGTCGTCCTTCCAGCACCGCGCGCTGATACGCGTCGACGGCGAGCACCAGGCACATCGTCAGGAGACCGTCGTGCATGCTGTGCCCGAACATGGACGCGGCGACCGGAGTCAGGGTGAAAATACCCGCGGCGAGTAGACCGGGAACCACGCCCGCCCACCGCCGCACCACCCGGTACATCACCAGCACCGAGATGACACCCTCGATCACCTGCGGCAACGCCAGCGACCAAGCGTGAAAACCAAAGATCTTGGCCGAGATGACCTGGGGCACAAAAGACCCGGCGAGCTTGTCGAGCGTGTACGTCGCCTCCATGTCGATGGCGCCGAACAAGAATGCTTTCCAGCTCCCGGACATGCTTTTGACAGCTTCCGAGTACAGCGGCGCGTAGTCGACCAGCGACAGGTTCCAGGCGTAAAGCACCGCCGCCACGAACGCGATGCCCAACAGCGCGGGCCTGGCCCACGGTGGCTGACCCGACGGCGAACGCCAGACCGCCCACCGAGTGGATCTGTCGTCGGGAACGGATTCCTGAGACGGCGACGGCAGATAATCAAGTGTTACGGACACGCCTGTACCTCCGGACATGATCTCAGGACTTGTCTTCGCCGCGGAGCACCGGCCAGGTCGTTTCACCGTATCCGCCGGACGGCGAGCTTTTCCGTGCGTGCCCTTCCAACTGGGCGAACAGATCCTTGTCGGGTCCGCTGAGCATCAGCATCTGTGACGGATAGAGCTTCAGCGCGGCGAATTTCCGCGTCCGCGCCTCCTGCTTGACGGAGCCGAAATCGGGAGGGCCGAGATGAAAACCCTCCGGCAGTTCGGCCGCGCCCAAGCCGAACGTCGCATGAGGAAGGTCTTCCCACAGTCGTATCGGAATGTCCTTCTCGTATGCGACGAACAGTGCGGCGTCTCGCGTGATCTCGTTGTCGATATGATTACTGATAGCCGCACAAGTGACGATCAGCGTCGGGGCACACTCTTCGACAACCGACTTGATGTCATCCTTGACCGCGGAAAAGAGAACCGGATCGCTCTGTGGCGATTGCCGGCTGATTGCCAGCTTCTGGCGGCCTTCCACGTTGTCGGCCAACCACCGGCCGTCCGGCAACTTGCGATAGATGGAATCAAGGAACGGGCCATGCCGGTAGTCGACCTCCAGGTGATCGAGCGCGGCGATATCTTCATTTCGGCGATGTAGCGGTGCGTCCTGGTCCGGTGAGAGGCCCCAGAGCGAGTGCATCCGCTCCGCCGCCGGGGAGTAAGGGGGCGCTGCTGTACCGGCGAATACCGTATATACGGTCGCCTTCGCACCGTCCTGCACCGCCTGGGCGAGCCCGGCCCCGAAGGACAGGGCCGCGTCGTCCAAATGGGCGGAGATCGCCAGTAGCCGGGTCGCGTCAGGGTCGTGAGACATAGCGATAACTTTGGCGACAACGGTGCCACGTTACAACGGCGAAGTCTGGACAAACCCCGGCACAGCAAAGGCGTGGTTCCCTACCTACGCCGGACCGGCCCGAAGGCTGACGATGTGGGAATCGGGACGTTCAGTGATGCTGTTGGCGAATTCGTGGCCACGCGAAGCTCTCCTGGCGTGTTCTTAGGGAGATCACGCGTGACTGGACGGAGATCACGTGTGTTTGGACGGAGAACTCGGCCGCGGTCGGACTGGGCCGCGTGATCTCCATCCAGTCACGCGTGTCCTCCCTAAGATCACGCGACGACCCGGGGCCCCTTTCGCGTGGCCACGAATTCACCAACAGCATCACTCAGTGTCCCGGTTCCTCCATCGTCACGAGATCGCGCCGGTACCCACCAAAGAACGTGCGGCTTACCGGCCGACCGCGTCGAGAAGCAGTTCCGCGGCCACCGCCGCCCCGTCGGCGCGGATCGTGGCGGCCACGGCCTTCGCCCGCGTGCGGGTTTCCGGGGCCAAAGCCGTGGCGAGCGCGGCCGACAGGGAGTCGAACGTCGGGTCCGCGACCTCATGTGCCGCACCGATGCCCAGCTCGGCCACCCGTCCGGCGAAGTACGGCTGGTCCGTGTACCGGGGGATCACGAGCTGGGGAACGGCGGCTCGCGCGGCCACGTGCGTCGTGCCCGCGCTGCCGGGGTGGATGACGGCGGCCACTCGGCCGAACAGCACCTGAAGGTTCGTTTCCTCGACGGCGAAGCAGTCGTCCCGGTCGTCGGGCAGGGCCAGGTCGGCCCAGCCTTGGGAGAGGATCACCCGGCGGCCCTCGGCACGGATCGCCTCGATGGCCACACTCGCGGCGTCAGCGGTTCCGGTCGCGCTGCCGAAACCCACGTAGACCGGCGCCGACCCGGCGTCCAGGAACGCCGCCAGCTCAGGCGAAAGAGGCCGTTCGTCAGGCAGGCCCCACACTCCGGTCTGGACGGCGTCGAGATCCGGCTGCACCGGGGCCAGCACCGGATCCGCCGCCAGCCATGGCTGATCGGTGTAGGCGTAGTCGAAGAGGTTCTCCACCGGCGGCAGGCCGATCGAGGCCCGCTGGCTGTTGAGCGGGCCACCGAAGCGTTTGTAGAAACGTTGGTGCCGCTGCTCCCACAGCACCCGGTTGTCGGTCACGCCCGGTTCGGTTCGCTCGTCCAGAGGTGGCTGGAAATGCGCCGAGGGCAGATAAACCGGGCTGTAGGCGGCGTAGAAGTAGGGGATGCCCGCCTTCTCGGCGACCGACCGTACGGCGGCCGCGGCGGCCAGCTCTCCGGTCGTCACCACCGCGTCGCACCCTTCGGCGGCCGCCGGGACCCGGTCGAACTGCATGGCGACCAACCCGGCCTCGAGCCGTCGCTCGTCCTCGGGCGACGGCGGCGGCATCCCGTCCTGCAACATCACGCGCTGCGGCATGCCGACCGGCACCAGCGGCACCCCGACCTCGGCCAATCGCTCGGCGGCGGCGGGCGGCGCGCACATCCGCACCTCCGCGCCGCGTTCCCGTAGCCGAACCGCCAGTGCCACCAACGGTTCGACGTCCCCGCGACTGCCGGACGTCGACAACAACACGCGCATTACGTATCCCCAGTTCCGTAGGTTGGGTTCAGGCGGGAACAGACGGCTTTTCCCGGCTGACCGCGTCGAGGAGCAAGTCCGCGGCCACCGACGCCCCGTCAGTGCGGATCGTCCCGGCCACTTCCTTCGCCCGCGTGCGGGTTTCCGGGGCCAAGGCCGTGGCGAGCGCCGCCGACAAGGATTCGAACGTCGGAGCCGGACCGTCGAGTGCCGCACCGATACCGAGTTCCGCCACCCGGCCGGCGTAGTACGGCTGGTCCGCGATCTGGGGCACCAGCACCTGGGGGACGCCCGCACCGGCGGCCACGGTCGTCGTACCCGCACCGCCGTGGTGGACGACGGCGGCCACCCGGCCGAACAACGCCTGGTGGTTCACCTCGCCGACGGCGAGGCAGTCGTCCCGGTCGTCGGGCAGGGCCAACTCGGCCCAGCCGCGACCGAGGATCACCCGGCGGCCCTGTGCGCGGACGGCCTCGATGGCCGACTGGGCGGCGTCGGCCTGCGCGCGCATACTGCCGAAACTCACGTACACCGGCGGCGGGCCGTCGTCCAGAAACGCCTTCAGCTCGGCCGGAAGCGGCCGTTCGTCGGGCAGGAGCCACGCGCCGGTCTGCACGACGTCGAGGTCCGTCGGCTGCGCCGGGGCCAGCACCGGATCCGCCGCCACCCAAGGCTGATCGGTGTAGCAGAAACCGAAAATGTCCTCCACCGGCGGCAGGCCGACCGCGGCCCGCCTGCTGTTGAGCGTCTCCCCGTACCGGTTGTGGGCACTCTGGTTGTTCCGGTCCCACAGCGCCCGGATCTCGGTTCCGTCCGGCGCGGGTGGCTCGCCGATCGGCGGCGGCGGCGCGTAGTGCGGTGACGGCACGTAGATCGGGCAGTAGAAGGCGTAAAAGTACGGAATGCCCAGCTTCTCGGCCACCGACCGGACGCCGACCGCCGCGGGCAGCAGGCCGGTCGTCACCACCGCGTCACATCCCTCGGCGGCCGCGGGGACCTGGTCGAACTGCAAGGTGATCGCCTCGGTCATGAACCGGGCCATCTCCTCGCGCGACGGCCGTGCCGCCCCGTCCGCCTTCGGGCGCGCCGGACGGCCGATCGGCACCAGCGGCACGTCGACCTCGGCCAGCCGCTCGGCGGCGTCCGGCGGCGCGCACATCCGCACCTGGGCGCCGCGTTCCCGCAACCGAACCGCCAAGGCCACCAACGGTTCGACATCCCCGCGACTGCCGGACGTCGACAACAACACACGCATTACGTGCCCTCAGTTCAGTAGGGTTCACACGGAAACGGACGGTTTTTCCCGGACTGCGCGGAACAACAGGTTCGCGGCCACCGAGGTCCCGTCGGTACGGATCGCGGCGGCCACTTCCTTCGCCCGCGCGCGGGTTTCCGGCGACAAAGCCGTGTCGAGCGCCGCCGACAAGGACTCGAACGTCGGAGTCGGACCGTCGAGTGCCGCACCGATACCGAGTTCCGCCACCTGCCCGGCGTAGTAGACCTGCTCGATGATGTGGCGCACCACGATCTGCGGGGCACCCGCCCGCGTGGCCACGTGCGTCGTGCCCGCGCCATCGTGGTGGATGGTGGCGGCCACCCGGCCGAACAACGCCTGAAGGTTCACTTCGCCGACCGCGAAGCAGTCGTCCCCGTCGTCGGGCAGGGCCAAATCCGCCCAGCCACGCGAAAGAAGTACCCGGCGGCCCTGTGCTCGGATCGCCTCGATGGCCACCTTGTCGGCGTCGGCGGTTTTGAGCGAACTGCCGAAACCGACGTACACCGGTGCCGGCCCGGCGTTCAGGAACGCCTCCAGCTCCGCCGGAAGGGGCCGCTCGTCGGGCAGGATCCACGCGCCGGTCTGCACCGCTTCCTCGCCCGGCCGCAGCGGGGCAAGGGTCGGATCCGCCGCCAGCCACGGCCGATCGGTGTAGCCGTAGTCGAAAAGGTTCTTCACCGGTGGCAGGCCGATCAAGGCCCGCTGCTCGTTGACCGCGCCACCGGCGAACCTGTCGGCGCCCTCGTTGTACTGGGCCCGCCGCGCCGGAGTGTGCGCCGTCGGCAGATGGTCCGGGCAGAGAACGGTGTAGAAGTAGGGGATGCCCAGCTTCTCGGCCACCGACCGGGCGGCGACCGCGGTGGGCAGCAAACCGGTCGCCAGCACCACGTCACATCCCTCGGCGGCCTCCGGGAGCCGGTCGAACTGCTCGGCGATCACCTCGGCCGCGACCTCGGGCGCCCCGGGCGGCAGGACTCCCGGCTCACGTGCCCCCGCGCGCACCGGCCGTCCGATGGACACCATCGGCACCCCGACAGCGGCGCACCGCTCCACGTAATCCGGCGGTGCGCACACCTGCACCTCCGCACCGAGTTCCCGCAACCGCACGGCCAAGGCCACCAGCGGTTCGACATCGCCGCGTGATCCACAGCCCGAAATCAGCACACGCATGTGCGTTCCCTCTCCGCTAGGCCGCTCAAGCCGGGTGGTACGGCAGCCACTTCATCCCGTCGGGCGAGGTCACCAGCCCGCCGGGGAACAGGGGCATTTCAGGCTCGGCGTCCTCACCGAGGATCGCCTTCATCTGCACCTGGCCCGCTTCCTGCATCGCCTGCTTGACCACCTGCGACTTGAACATCGGCACCATGTTGTCCCCGTCGCCGCCGGCCATCTGATCCACGGCCGCGGCGAATTCGGCACTGCGCTCGGCGATCCGGTCCGCGGCCGTCAGCGCCGTCTCACCGGAGGACACGCCACCGATCAGCTCGACGAACGACTCGATGTCGGTGTTCTCGTTCTTCGTGACCTTCTTGGCCTGCCAGAAATACGATTCCTCGTTCACGTTCATCTGATAGAACGACACGAGGAATTCGTAGAACACGCCGTATTCGCGGCGATACCGCGCCTCGTACTCGGTCAGTACGGTCTTCTCGTCCAGATCGCCCGCGAGGACACTGTTGATCGACCTGGCCGCGAGCAGCGCGCTGTAGGTCGCCAGGTGCACACCAGAGGAGAACACCGGGTCCACGAAGCACGCGGCGTCGCCGACCAGGACCATCCCCGGGCGCCAGAAAGTCGTCTGCTGGTACGAATAGTCCTTGCGGACCCGCAACTCCCCGTACTTGCCGGTCGTCACCCTGGTCGCGTTGGACAGATACTCCGAGATCAACGGGCATTCGCCGATCAGGTCCATGAGTGCCTTCTCGCGGTCACCCTGGATCTTGTCGGCGTCCTCCCGGCGCACCACCGCGCCGACACTGGTCAGCGTGTCGCTCAGCGGGATGTACCAGAACCAGCCGCTGTCGAAGGCCACGCTCAGGATGTTGCCCGACACCGGCGCGGGCAGCCGCTTTCCGCCCTCGAAATAGCCGAACAGCGCCAGGCTGCGGAAGAACTCCGAGTAGTTCCGCGTACCGCCGACCTTGGAATACAGCCGGCTCTTGTTGCCCGACGCGTCGATCACGAAGCGCGCCGACACCTCACGCTCGTTGCCGTCGGGATCGGTGTACCGCAGCCCGGTGACGCGTTCGCCCTCTTCCACCACGTCGTTGACCGAGCACCCCTCGCGCACGACGACGCCCTTGCTCTTGGCGTTGTTCAACAGGATCTGGTCGAACTTCGCCCGCTCGACCTGATAGGCGTGCGACGTCGAGCCGGTCATCTTGGCCGAGATGCCGAAGTGGAACGTCCACGGCTCCGGGCGGGCACCCCAGCGGAACGTGCCGCCGCGCTTGATCGGGAATCCGGCGTTGGCCAGTTCGTCCGAGACACCGAGGATCCGGCACACCCCGTGCACCGTGGCGGGCAGCAGCGACTCACCGATCTGATAGCGGGGAAAGACCTCTTTCTCCAGCAGCAGGACGCGGTGCCCCTGCATGGCCACCAAGGTGGCGACGGTCGAGCCGCCAGGCCCGCCACCGGCCACCACTACATCGAACTCTTCCGCCGACATATCCCACCATTCCTCGTTCGAGTGTCAATTCGTCGTGGTCGTTGAACTTGGCCTGCGGTCCGCTACCAGGTGACCGGTAACCGGTCCGGGCAATCGACGAAAGCGTTGCGGTGCTTGATCTCCTCGATGGGCACCGTCAGGCGCAGCCCGGGGAACCGGCGCCACAGGGTCTGATAGGACATCCGCAGCATCACCTTCGCCACCGCCGCGCCGATGCAGTAATGGATTCCATGCCCGAATCCGACGTCCGAAATCGGCGGCCGGGTCGCGTCGAGGACGTTGGGATTCGGCGTCAGCGCTTCATCCCGGTTGGCCATGAGAATCGAGCACAGGACATAGTCCCCGGCTTTGATCAACTGCCCGTCGACGACGACGTCTTTCACGGCCATCCGGGGATTCGGCTGCTGCACGGGCGACAGATAACGCACCAGTTCGGTGACCACGCGATCCGCCTCCTCGCGACCGGCGAGGAGCATTTCGATCTGCCCGGGATTGCCGAGGAGCGCGAGAACCCCGAAACCGATCATCCCGGCGACGGTCTCGACGCCACCGAGGATCAGTGCCGTGCACAGGCCCTTGAGTTCCTCGTCCGAGACGTTGTCCCCGTGCTCTCGCACGAGCATGCCGATGAACCCCTCGTCGGGATCCTTCCGCTGGCGGGTGATGAGACCGGTCAGGTACCGGTTGAACGCCGCGCTGTCGTTCGCCCGCTCCTTGAACCCGCGGTTGAAATCGACGTTCCGCCTGATCCGGCGGATGAACTCGTGCCGGTCGTCACGCGGGATGCCGAGCAGTTCGCACAGGACACCCCCGCCGACCGGATCGGCGAACAATCCCTGGAGGTCCGCGGACGGCCCCTCCGCCTCCATCGCCTCGAGCCGCTCGTCGATAAGGTCCTGGATCGCGGGCTCCAGCCGCCGGATCCGCCGGACGGTGAATTCCGGCGTCAGCATTTTCCGCAGGCGGGTGTGCTCGGGAGGATCATAAGTCGAGATCTGCCCGACGAATTGGGAAGCCACGTGATTCCCTTTTCCGGTCACCGATTCCGACTGGGTCAGGCGGGGCCGCGTCGTGAAGTTCTCGTGATCACCGAGGATCTTTCGCACCACGTCATAGCCCATTGCCTGCCAGACGAAGTCGACGCCCAGCTGAGTGCTCGCTTCCCCGACCGTCCGGAACAACGGGCCGTGCGCCCTGAGTTCGAACATGTCCTCATGCGGATCGCAAAGCGTTCTCATCATGTAGTTCGCCGTCGGCCGCAAAATCGGCGCGACCTCATCGATAACGTGATCCATACCGAGCTGAAGCTCCTTCACTGACCAGGAGTGGCGTTCTGAGAACGACACCGGATGGACACCGGCGCAACCGGCCCGGACACTCTGGCGACCCAATTCCACCCGCAATCAGACAGCAGGTCCAGCACCGCACATGGACAACGGGGGCCTTCGGAACGGGGCGGCGCGGTGGCGATGACCGGCCCCGGAACTCGCGTGCTTCCGTTGTCGCGTGATCCTGCGGGCCTTACGCGTGATTGGACGGCGATCTCCCGTGCTTGAGCGGAGATCTCGCGTGATTGGAGGGAGGACACACCCGCGGCCGGATTCCGCCGGATGTCATCCGTCCTATCACGCGAGATCTCCGTCTGATCACGCGTAACCGCCGTCTGATCACGCGACACTCGCTGGATCTCACGGTGCGGCGCCGATGACCGGCCCCGAGGCCGGACCGCGCCCTCACTGTGTGGATTTTGGGGCGTTAGTTGACCCGAAATCCACACAGTCCCGCACGAAAGTCCCTGTGACCACCGGATCCGGAGGGGGTGTGTGGAAATAGGGACACTCAACGTCCCTATTTCCACACACCCCTCGATAAAGCCGGATCTCACGTGCTTCCCGCCGGATCTCACGTGCTTGGAGCCGGAACTCGCGAGTTCCGGCTCCAAGCACGCGAGTTCCGGCTCCAAGCACGCGTGTTCGGCGCCGGGCGGGCGATCACGCCATGAGGCTGGCTCCCGCGGTGAGGTGGCGGCCGACCAGCGGCGGGAACTCGCGGACGGCCCGGCCCAGCTCGGCGAGGTCGTCGGCGACCAGCGCTTGGGGACCGTCGCAGAGCGCCTCTTCCGGCGTGGGATGCACATCGATGATCAGGCCGTCCGCGTCCGCCGCCATCGCCGCGCGGGACAGTGGCAGCACCAGTTCGCGCCGTCCGCCGGAATGCGACGGGTCGATGATCACCGGCAGGTGGGTCAGCCCCTGCGCGACCGGGACCGCGGAGACGTCGAGGGTGTTGCGGGTGGCCGTTTCGAACGTCCGGATACCGCGTTCGCAGAGCACGATGTCGAGGTTGCCCCGCTGGGCGATGTACTCGGCGGCCATCAGCCACTCTTCGATCGTGGCGTTCATGCCCCGTTTGAGCATCACCGGCTTGCCGCAGTCACCGACCGCTTGCAGGAGCGCGAAGTTCTGCATGTTCCGCGTGCCGACCTGAAGCATGTCCGCGTACTCGGTCACGAGGGACACGTCGTGCGCGCTGACGACCTCGGTGACCACCGGCATCCCCGTCGTCTCCCGGACGTCGGCCAGGATGCGCAGGCCGTCCTCGCCGAGCCCCTGGAAGGCATACGGCGAAGTGCGCGGCTTGTAGGCGCCGCCACGCAGCAGAGACGCGCCCGCCTGCTGTGCCATTCGTGCGGCGGCAAGGGTTTGCCGCGGCGTCTCGACCGCGCACGGTCCGGCGATCAAGGTCATCGTGCCGGGGCCGATGGGCACCCCCGCGACGCGGACCACCGAACGCGCCGGATGGTTCTCACGGCTCACCAGCTTGTAGGGCACCGAAACGCGCAGCACGTCGGCGACACCCGGTTTGCCGAGCAGGCCGAGCGTCTCGAACCGCTCGATGTCACCGACCAGCCCGATGATCGTCCGGCTGACGCCTCGGCTGACGGACGCCGTACCGCCCGCTCTCTCCACCAACGAGACGAGCGCGTCGATCTCGTGCGCCGAGGCTCCGGGCGCCATCACGATTACCATTTGTGTCTCCCTTGGAATGCGGTCACCAGGCGACCATCAGGCTGGTCAAGCCATACGCGGGGGTGGTCAGGCGGAACGTCGTTTCCTGGTCGGGATCCGCGAGCCTCAACGCGGGAAAACGTCGCCACAGGGCGGTATAGACCGCTCGCAGTTCGAGGCGGGCCAGCGCGGCTCCCAGGCAATGGTGGATGCCGTGCCCGAACGCGACATGAGCAATGGGCTCACGCGTGACGTCGAGGCGGTCGACATCCGGTTGCAGTGCGGGGTCACGGTTCGCCGCCGGGAGGGAGCAGATGACCGACTCCCCCGCCTTGATCACCTTGTCCGCGATGGTGACGTCCTCCATCGCGGTCCGGGGTGTCGGCGCATACGGGACCGTCAGGTAGCGGAGCAATTCGTCGACAGCCCGGTCCGCCGACTGATCGTCGCCGCGCAACGCGTCGATCTGCTCGGGGTGCCGCAGCAGCGCCAGCACGCCGAGCCCGATCATGCCGGAGATGTTGTCGTCGCCTGCCAAGATCACCTGCACGCAGAAGCCTCTCAGCTCCTCGTCGGTGACCGCGTCGCCGTGTGCGGCGACGATCGACCCGAACAGCCCCTCGCCGGGGTCTTTCCGTTCCCTGGCGATCATGGCCAGCAGGTAGCGGGAGAACGCCTCGCCGACGGCCGCCCGTTTCCGCTGGCTCAGTGAGGCGTCGAGATGCCGGTGACACAGCTGCATGAACATGGCGCGGTCGTCACGGGGCACCCCGATCAGCTCGCACAGCACGGCTCCCGGCACCTCGTCGGCGACCAGCTCGATCAGATCGGCGGGGGATCCCTCCTGCTCCATGGCATCGAGCCGGTCGGCCACGATCTGGTCGATGTAGGGCCCCATCCGCCGCATCCGGCGCAGGGTGAACGCCGGGGTCACCAGCTGCCGGAGCCGGGTGTGCTCCGGCGGGTCGTAGTCCATCAGGTTGCCGACCAGTTCCCGCGGCCGGAAGACGCCCTTCCCGCCGATCTCGTCACGCGGGTCCCAGCGGCGCCGGGTGCTGAACTTCGTGTGATCGCCGAGCACCTGCCGGACGACGGCGTGCCCGGTGGCCATCCAGGCGGACTCGGCGTCCGCGCCGGAGCCGACGGTGACCCTGGTCAGGGTGCCGGCGGAGAGCAGTTCGTCCGCCGGATCCAAACCCTGCCGTCGAATGTGGAGCGGGAGCGGATTGTCGGCGCTCACTGCGTTGTTCATCGGTTCTCCTGTGTTTCCGCGCTACCAATCGAGCAACAGGGCTTCCACGTCGAACGGCGGGTGACCCAGTTTGATCTCGCGATCCGGTTCGGCCAGCTTCAGCGTGGGAAAGCGGTGTGTCAGCGCCGGAATCGCCGTCCGGAACACCAGTTCGGCCAGCGGCCTGCCGAGGCAGTGATGGATACCGTGCCCGAAGGCGACGTGCGCCGGCCTTTCCCTGGTGATGTCGAACCGATCCTCCGGGCCGGGGAAGTGCCGGCGGTTCGCGGCCAGCAAGGAGCAGGTGACGGTGTCGCCTTCCTTGATGACGCAATCACCGATGCGGACGTCCTCCATCGCGATCCGCGGGGTGAGTTTCTCGTCGGTGGTGAGATAGCGGACGACCTCGTCCAGCCAATCCGGGACGGCTTCCGGGGTGTCCCGGAGCATCGCGAACTGGTCGGCGTTCTCGGCCATCAGCCAGGCGCCCGCCGCGAGGAACCTGGCCATCTGGTCCCCACCCGCGCCCATGATGAACGCGGCCACCCCTTTCAGCTCGGCGTCGGTGATCTCGTCGCCGTTCTCCTGCACTACGACGCCGAACATGTCGTCGCCGGGATCGCGACGGGTGCGAGCCACGACCTGTTCGATGTAGGTCATGTACTTGTTCCCCGCCGCCACGCGTTTCTTGCCGGACTTCTCGGCCCGGCTGGCGTGGAGGGCGCGGGACAGATCCGCCTGATCATCGCGGGGGATGCCGAGGAAGTCACAAGTCACCGTCGTCGCGACGGCCCACCCGAAGTGCGGGACGAAGTCCACCGGGCCGCCGATGGCCTCGATGTCGTCAAGGGTCGACTTGATGATCTGCTCGATCTGCGACCGGAACTTCTCCATCCGCCGGACGGCGAAAGGGGAAACCACCATCCGGCGCAGGCGCGTGTGCTCCGGCGGGTCGTACTGGGTGAGGAAACCGGGCCAGGTGAACCCGGCCGCGGTCCCACCCCAGAGCAGCTTGGCGCTGAACTTGTCCGAACCGAGAACCTGCCGGATCTCCTCGTAGCCGGTGACGAGCCACGCGGTCCGCGGTTCGGGGCAATCCTCGACACCCAAGATGGACATGGGGCCTTCGCTCATCAGGGTGCGGAGCTGGGATCCCGGGTCGAACCGGGTCCTCCGGTGGACCTCCGTACCGCGGATGACGTTGATCTCCTCGAACACTGCTGGTCCTTTCCCCCCATCCAGCCGGTTGAGGCGGAATGGATGTTTCAGGTCGGTTGGACGAGAGTCGGGGCTCGTCCAACCGTCCACATTGAGCGGCTGGACGCCTCCGCCTCAGGCGCCGGCTTCTTGGATGAGGCTCTTCGGCCGGAGGTCCGTCCAGTTCTCCTCGACGTAGGCGAGGCATTCCTGGCGGCCCGCCTCGCCGTGGACGCGGGTCCAGCCCGCGGGCACCTCGGCGAAGGTCGGCCAGAGGGAATGCTGGCCTTCGTCGTTGACCAGCACGAAAAAGGAACCGTCTTCGTTGTCGAACGGATTGCTCATCGCTGTGTCCTTTCACGGTCCGGCCGGGGCCGGAGTTTCTCGGCGACGATGGCCCCGATCTGGGCCAAGGCCGCGGGCTGCACCATTTCGTAGTGGTCGGATGGGATCTCGTAAGATTCGACGGTCCCGCTGGTGTAGTCCTTCCAGCTGTCCCGCGCGTATTCCACGGGCATATGCGCGGGACGGTCCACCGCGGCGATGAAGAGCAGGACGTCGCTGGCGAAGGTCGCGGAAGCGGTGTGCCGCGGCCCGACCTCCCAGAGGTTTTGCATGACCGCCTTCAACCGCGATCGGGCGCCTTCGCCCTCCACCACTTCACCGGCGAGTTCCAGTTCCTGCTGCTTCCGTTTCCCGAAAGCCTCTTCGTCGGCCGCGGCGCCGGTCGATTTCTTTCCCATATAGGTGGGATAGGCGTCGAGCAGGGCGAGCAGACCGACCTCCTCCCCCGCCGCCTCGATCGCCACGGCCATCGCCTGCGCGATCCTCCCGCCGAGAGACCAGCCAAGGAAGTGATACGGCCCGGACGGTTGGACGGCGCGGATCTGTTCGAGGTAGTCGGCCGCCATCTCCTCGACGCTGGCGGGCAGGGATTCGGTACGGGCCAGGCCGCGCGCCTGCACTCCGTAGACCGGCTGGTTCGACGGCAGGTGGTTCAGCAACGGGCCGTAGTTCCAGCTCAGTCCCCCGCTCGCGTGGAAGCAGAACAGGGGCGGGCGGTCACCTCCCGCGCGCAGCGGCAGCAGGATCTCGTAGTCCCCCATCCGCACCAAGGCGTTCGACCGCCGCCGCTCGCCGACGACGATCAAGGTCTTGGCGGAGGTCTTGCGGGCACGCAGGCCGGTGGGCAGCATGCGGTGCCCCGGGGCCCCGAACGGACAGGGCACGGTCGGCTGATCGGTCTCGCCCTCGTCCACTCCCTGACCGGTGACGTAGAGATCGCCGACGGCGCCGGGAGCGACGGGACGCAGGTCGCCGTCGAGCAGGAGCGCGCCGAGCGGGCCGTCCCCGGCCAGATCGGCGAGCACCGGCGGGACCGCCCCGGACCATCGCGCCGGCGCGATGGGCGGACGGCCGCGTTCGGTGTCGTCCAGGAAGAGGTCCAGGTCGCTGATTCGCCGTCCGGGATCCTCCGCTACCTGTTCCATGACGCGGACCAGCCGCCGGGCCACCGCCTCGGCCGTGTCCTGATCGAACAGGTCGACGGCGTAGTGGAGGGAACCCGCGATGCCGTCCTCCTCGTCCTCGTCGTCACGACACTCGGCGAGACGGAACGCGAGATCCAGCTCGATGGCCTCCAGCCCGCCGGGTTCGACGCTGGTGCGCAGGGCGGGCAGTTCCGTCGCGTCCCACGTGCCGATCTCCTCGTCCCGCACCTCCAGTCCCACCTGGAACACGGGGTGACGGGAGAGTGAGGCGGGCAGGTCCAGCAGCTCGGCGATCCGCTCGAACGGCAGGTCCAGGTGCTGGTTCGCGCCCGTGGCGGCCTCCTGCACCCGGGCGACGACCTCCAGGAAGGTCGGATCGCCCGAGACGTCCGTGCGCAGGGCGAGCGGACGGCCGAACTGGCCGATCATCGGCTCCAGGTCGATGAAGTCGTCGTCCCGCGACAGGGTCGTGCCGATCACGAGGTCTTCACCGGCGCCGTAGTTGGCCAGGAGCATGACGAGCGCGGCGTGCACGGTCTGCTGCGCGTCCGCGCCGAGCCGCTCCACCGCCGCGGTCAGCCGGGCGTGCGACGCGGCGTCCAGCCGCAGTGGGACCGAACCGGCCCGCCGCGACGGGACGGCCGGTCGCGGGCGGTCGAACGGGAGCACCGTCTCCCCGTCGATACCGGCCAGGTTGTCCCGCCAGAAGACGACCTGCTCGTTGACGAGACTGCCCAGCTCCTGCTCGTCCGCGAGAAGCTGCTGCTCCCAGATCGCGTAGTCGGCGAACTGCAAGGCAAGGGGCGCACGCTCCGGGACCCGGCCCGAGCGCCGAGCGCCGTACGCGGCGGCCAGGTCACGGAAGAACACGTCGATCGAGTCGTCGTCGGCGAGGATGCGGTGCGCCTTCAGGTGCAGCACGTGTTCCTTTTCGGACAGTGCGAAAAGGTCACAGCGCCACGGCACCTCCTTGGTGAGGTCGAAGACTCGTTCGCGCCGCTCGGCCAGTTCCCCGGGGAGGTCCTCCTCGGTGACCGGGACCGGGGCCAGCTCGACCGCCAGGGCGTCGTGGATGTGCTGATGGACGCTCTGTCCGTGGCCGGGGAAGCTCGTACGGAAGATCTCGTGCCTCGCCGCGACATCGCCGAGCGCCGCCGCCAGCGCGGGCACGTCCAGCTTGCCGCGCAAGCGAAGCGCGACCGAGACGTACTGGTCGGCGGTCTCCTCGCCGGGACTGGCCAGCAGCCAGGCGCGGAGCTGCCGGGCGGTGAGGGGCACCCGGTCTCCTCGCGTGGCCGCCACCAGCGCGGGACGTGACTTCGCGGCGAGCACCCTCGCGACACCCGCGGGCGTCGGCGAGGTGAACAGCTGCCGGACGGGCAGATCCGCGCCGAGTTCTTCCCGGATCCGCGCGATGAGCCGCATGGCCAGCGCCGAACTCCCGCCGAGGTCATGGAAGGCGTCGTCGACGCCCACCGGGTCGACGCCGAGGATCTCCGCGAAGAGCGCGCACAGCACCTTTTCGGTTTCGCTCTGCGGCGCCTTCTCCGACGAGCGTCCCGCGAGATCGGGGGCGGGCAGCGCCCGGCGATCCACCTTGCCGTTGGGGGTGACCGGCAGGCCGGGGAGCACGACGATCGCCAGCGGAACCATGTACGAGGGCAGGACCAGTCCGATCTGACGCCGGATCTCCTCCGCTCCCGCGTCGCCGCCGTCGGAGACGACGTAACCCACCAGACGCTTCTCGCCCGGCTGGTCCTCCCGCGCCAGGACGACGGCCTCGACCACGCCCGGCTGGGCCGCCAGCACGGCTTCGACCTCGCCCAGCTCGACGCGGTAGCCGCGGATCTTCACCTGCTCGTCGGTGCGCCCGAGGAACACCACCTCGCCGTCGCGGGTCCAGCGCGCCAGGTCTCCGGTGCGGTACATGCGTTCACCGGGCAGGAACGGGCACGCCACGAACCGCTCGGCCGTCAGATCCGGTTTGGCGAGGTACCCGCGGGCCAGCCCCGTGCCCGCGATGTACAGCTCGCCCGCCACACCCGGCGTGACCGGTCGCAGGAAGGCGTCGAGGATGTAGATCTTGCGGTTCGCCATGGGATGGCCGATCGGCAGTTCCCGGCCGACCACGTCGCCGGGCTCGATCGGGAGCCACGTCGCGCACAGGGTGGTCTCGGTCGGCCCGTAGGTGTTCCTCACCCGCAGAGCGGGCTGGGCCCGCCGCAGGTTCTCCACGGACTGCGCGGGAACCATGTCCCCGCCGGTCCCGATCTCGACCAGGCCTGTGAAGCACTCCGGGGACGTTTCCGCCAGCGCGCGGAAAGTACCGGCGGTGAGGTGGACGGCGGTCGCGCCCCGTTCGACGGCCTGCCGGACACCGCCCGCGTCCAGTACTCCCGGCTCGGTGAGCAGGACCCGGCCGCCCGTGACGAGCGGGACCCACATCGCGTAGAGCGAAGGGTCGAAGACGTGCGTCGCGTGCATCAGCACGCCGTCGTCGGGACCGAGCTGCCAGCCCGCGTCGCCTGCCAGACCGGCCACCGCCCCGTGGGGGATGGCCACCCCCTTCGGGATTCCCGTGGATCCGGAGGTGTACATGACGTACGCGAGATCGTCGGCGCTCGGCTGGAATTCCGGCGCCGTGACGGCACAGGCGTCGACGGCCGTCCGCGTCTCCGGCGCGTCGAGGACGATCGAGTCCTCCGGCACGACGCCACTGGTGGCCTGAGTGCAGACGACGGTCGAGATCTCGGAGTCGGTGAGGATGAACGTGATCCGCTCGGCCGGGTACTCGACGTCCACCGGGACGTACGCGGCGCCCGCCTTCCAGATCGCCAGGAACGTGACCAGCAGTTCCGGGGACCGGTCCATGGCCACCCCGACGCGGTCGCCGCGGCCGACACCACGACCGGCGAGGTAGCGGGCCAGCCGGTTCGACGCCTGGTCCACGGCGGCGTAGGTCAGGTTCTCGCCGTTGGCGTCGGTGATCGCCACCGCGTCCGGCGCCACGGCCACCCGCCGCCCGAACAGCTCGACCACGGATTTCCCGGGCACCGGGGCCGCGGTCGCGTTGAAGTCGTCCACCACCAAGGCGCGCTCGGTCTCACTCAGCAGCGTCAGCCTGCCGACGAGGACGTCGGGCTCGGTGACCAGCCGCTCCAGCAGCCGCGCCAGCGCGCCCACGACCGATTCGGCGGCCGTGTGATCGAACAGGCCACGGTCGTAGTCGAGGATGAGCGGCATCCGCTCGCCGGGCCCGGTGATGAGGGTGAACGGGTAATGCGAGGAGTTGCGTCCCCGCTTCACCGGGCGCAGGGCGAGGCGGCCGTCCGGCTCCTCGCCGAGTCCCTGGCGGGGGAAGTTCTCGTAGATGACGAGAGTGTCGAAGACCGCTCCTGGTCCGGCGACGGCCAGCACGTCCTGCAGACCGAGATGCTGGTGAGCCATCAGCGTCGACTGACGGCGTTGCAGATCGGTGAACAGGTCGACGGCCCGTCGCGCGCCGTCGAGCCGGACGCGGACTGGCAGGGTGTTGAGCAGCTGGCCGACCATCGACTCCACACCGGCCAGATCGGCGGGGCGCCCCGAGGCGGTCGCGCCGAACACCACGTCGGTGCGGCCGGCGAGTTGCGACAGCACGACACCCCACGCGCCCTGCACGACGGTGTTCAGGGTGAGACCGTTGCCGCGCGCCAGCCGGGCGAGGCCGTCCGTCAGCTCGGTGGACAGCTCGACCACCGCCGTGTGGATGTCCGGCACGCGGGCCGGATCGGCGGGGACGACCGTGGTGGGGGTGTCCAGCCCGGCGAGTTCGTCCCGCCAGGCCGTCCGGGCCGCTTCCTTGTCCTGCCGTCCCAGCCAGGCGAGATAGTCCCGGTAGGACACGGTGGGCGGAAGCCCGGACGCGTCGCCGCCCGCGGCGTAGATCTCGGCCAGCTCGCGATGGATGATCGGCATCGACCAGCCGTCGGTCAGCACGTGATGAAGGGTGTGGACGAGCCGGTGGCGCTCCTGGCCCAGCCGGACCAGGTGCAGTTTCATCAGCGGCGCCGTCTCGATGCTCAGCCGCTCGGACACTTCGTCAGCGGCCAGCCGGTCCACCTCGCCGTCGGCGATGTCCTCCGGCAGCCCGGAAAGATCCGTTTCGCGCCAAGGGATCTCGGCGTCGCGGGAGATGACCTGCACCATCTGCGCGCCGCTGACATAGCGGAAACAGGCGCGCAGCGCGGCATGCCGATCGATGAGCGCCTGCCACGACGCCTTCAGTCGCCCGGCGTCCAGCGGGCCGTCGATGCCGTAGACGGTCTGCACGGTGTAGGTGTCCGGCCCGTCCTTGTCGAGGACGGTGTGAAAGAGCATCCCTTCTTGCAGCGGCGAGAGAGGCCAGACGTCCTCGACGCTGGAGCGGGGCTTCGCGCGAGTGTCGTCAACGGTCACGATCTGCTCCTTCTTGCGGTTAATCGCGGGCCAATCCGGCCTCGAGTTGGTCCAACTGGTCAGGGGAAAGGGCGACGAGCATGCCCGCCTCGGGCTCCGGCGCGGCGGTGCTCTCGCTTTCGGCAGGCAGTTCGGTGACGAGCACCGCCAGCCCTTCCGGCGTCTTTCCCTCGAACACCTGCCACGGGGTCAGTTCCAGCCCCTTCCGGCGGGCACGGGCCGACAGCTGCATCGACGTGATCGAGTCGCCGCCGAGTTCGAAGAAGCTGTCGTCCGCACCCACGCGTTCCAGGCCGAGCACGTCCGCGAACAGCTCGCACAGCGTCGTCTCCGTCGCCGTGCGCGGGTCCCGCCCGGAGGTCATCCCGGCGAAGTCGGGAGCCTGGAGCGCCCGGTGATCGAGCTTTCCGTTCGGGGTCAAGGGCATCCGGTCCAGCGGCACGAACGCCGCGGGCAGCATGTACTCGGGCAGGCGTTCGGCCGCCAGCTCGCGCAGGGCCGCGACGAGTGGCTCGGCGGGGGTGTCGGCCGCCGGCACGATGTACGCCACCAGCTGTTTGTCACCCGGCCCGTCCCGGTGCACGGCGACCGCCACCTGGGCGGCCCCCGGATGCTCCGACAGCACGGTCTCGATCTCGGCGGGCTCGACCCGGTAGCCGCGCACCTTGACCTGTGCGTCGGCCCGGCCGACGAACTTCAGCTGGCCCTCGCGGGTCCAGCGGAACCGGTCGCCGGTGCGGTACATCCTCTCGCCGGGCGCGAACGGGCTGGCGACGAACCGTTCCGACGTCAGGCCGGGGCGCCCGAGGTAACCGCGGGCGAGTCCGACGCCCGTGATGTAGAGCTCGCCCGCCACCCCCGGCCGTACCGGTTGCAGGAAGGAGTCGAGCACGTAGTGCCGCACGTTCCGGATCGGGCCGCCGAGCGGGACCACCTCGTGTCCCGGGGACAACGGGAAGCTCATCGTCGAGCAGATCGTCGTCTCGGTCGGCCCGTACGCGTTGATCATCCGGCGGCCCGGCGACCAGCGGTCCGCCAGCATGGGTGTGCACACCTCGCCGCCCGTCAGCACGCTCTCCAGACTGTCCGGCAGGTCTTCCTCGGCCGCCAGCACACTCGGCGACACGGTGAGGTGCGTGATCTCCCACCGGCGCAACGCGTCGCCGAGCGTCACCCGTGGCGGCATGCTCTCCGCGTCGGGCAGCACCAGGGTCCCGCCTGCCAGCAGAGCCATGTACAGCTCGGAGACGATGGCGTCGAAACCGATGGCGGACAACTGAAGTACCCGCGAGGAGGACGTCACGGCGAGGCGCTCGATATGCGCACGGGCCAGGTTGGCGAGCCCGGAGTGGGTGACCACGACGCCCTTGGGCACCCCGGTCGATCCCGACGTGTAGATCACATACGCCGCGTCGGCCGGCGCCACCTGCGGCAGCACCACCCCCGGATCGGCGGCTGGCAGCTCGTCCAGCACCAGCACCGCGCCCGCGAATCCCGACGGCACGACCGCCCGGGTCGCCGTCGTGCACACCAGCACCTCGGGAGCCGAACTCGTCAGCATCAACTCGACCCGCTCACGCGGATAGTCCGGATCCACCGGCACGAACGCCCCACCGGCGAACGTCACCGCCATCAGCGTCACCGCCAGTTCGGCCGAGCGGCCGACCACCACACCCACCCGGGTCTCACGCCGCACGCCCAGCCCCACGAGCAGCCGGGCCAGCGCCTCGACCTCGTCGAGCAGCCCACCGAACGTCAGGCTCCGCGTGGCGTCCTGCACCGCCACCGCGTCACGGGACAGCTCGACCTGCCTGCGGTACAACACCGGCAACGTCGCCGCTTCGAGCGGCGCGTCGGTCTGGTTCCACTCGTCCACCACCAGGCGGCGCTGTTCCGGGCCGGTCAGGGCGACCCGGCCCACCGGTGTCCGCGGCTCGGCCACGATCTGGTCCACCGCCTGGAGGATCGAGGCGACGACCGCCTCGGCTTCCGTCCGGTCGTACACGTCCGGCCGATAGATGCATTCACCGCGGATGCCGGTCGCCGCGGACACCCGCATGGACAGCGGATAGTGCCCGGTGTCGTTCGGGATCGCCGCCGGTCGGATGACGAGCGCGTCGGGATCCTCGGACGGACGCAGCGGGAGCGGCGGGTTCTCGAACACCACGATCGTGTCGAACGCCGCACCGGAACCGACGAGCTGGTTGATCTCCGCCAGCCCGATGTGCTGGTGCGCCATCATCGCGACCTGGCGTTCCTGTAGATCCGTCAGCATGTCCACGATCGGTTCGGCGCCGGTCAGCCGGGCCCGGACCGGCAGCATGTTCATGAACAGGCCGACCGCGGACTCGACACCGGGGATCTCGGGCGGACGCCCGGCCACCGTTGCCCCGAAGACCACTTCGTCGCGGCCCGTCAACCGGGCCAGCAGCAGCGACCATGCCCCCTGGAAGAGCGTGTTCACCGTGACGCCGTGGCGGCGGGTGAACTCCACCAGCCGCCTGCTCCGCTCCTCGCCGAGTTCGAACGTGACCCGTTCGGGCTCGACGGGCGCGATGATCGTGTCCGGCGGCACCACGTGGGTCGCCTCGTCGAGCCCCGCGAGTTCGGTCCGCCACGCCTCCCGCGCGGCCGCCTTGTCCTGGCGGACGAGCCACGCGAGGTAGTCGCGGTACGACGTCGGGATCGGCAGGGCCGTCCCGTCGCCACCGGCTTCGTACGCCGCCACCACGTCGACGATGAACAGCGGCAGTGACCAGCCGTCCGCCGCGATGTGGTGCGACGTCATGGCCAGCCGGTACCGTCGTTCGCCGAGACGCACCAGGTGCAGGCGCAGCGACGGCGCCTGCGTGAGGTCGAATCGGTCGGCCTGCAACGCCGCCGCGAGGCGGTCGTACTCCGCCAGCGCCTCGTCCTCCGGCAGCTGCGACAGGTCGGTCTCCAGCCAGGGCACCGTCACCTCGCGGGCGACCGCTTGCACGGCCGCACCGGATTCGAGCTGGTGGAAACTCGCCCGCAGGGCGGGATGCCGGTCGAGAAGGGCCTGCCACGACGCGCGGAGGCGGTCGACGTCGAGCGGGCCGTCGAGGGCGAGGCTACGCAAACTCGCGTAGACGTCCGGGCCGCGTTCGTCGGCGGCGTGGAACAGCAAACCCTCCTGTAGCGGGGAAAGCGGCCAGATGTCGTGCAGATCCGGCACGGCGGCCTCGACTTGTTCCACCTCCCGCTGTGTCAGCGCGGTGAGCGGGAAGTCGGACGGGGTGTGCCCGCCGGCGCGATCACCTCCGACGTGTGCGGCGAGGCCGGTCAGCAGATCCAGCCAGGCCTTCGCGAGCGACTCCGCGTCGGCTTCGCCGAGAACCCGCTCGGCCCAGGTCACGGTCAGGCTGATCTCGGGTCCGCCGTCGGAGTCCAGCACGACCACGTCGATCTCCACGACATGCCGCAACGGCGCGTCCTGCTCCGCCGAGCCGCCGATGGTCCCCGCGATCTGCCATGGCTGCGCCGCACCGTCGAGCCGGGACGAGAAGCGGCCGAGGTAGTTGAACCCGATCTCCGCGGCCGGCAGCGCCGCCAGTACCCGCCCCGTCTCGGCGTTGAGGTACCGCAGCATCCCGTAGCCGAGCCCGCCATCGGGCACAGCTCGCACGTTCTCCTTGACACTCTTCAGCAACCGGCCAGCGGCGGCGCCACCGGCGATCGCTTCGGCGGTGTCGACCCCGGTCACGTCCAGCCGGAGCGGATGGACGTCGGTGAACCAGCCGACCGTCCGAGACAGGTCCATCTCCTCAAGGGGCTGGCGGCCATGACCTTCGACGTCCACCACGACCGCGGTGCCGCCGCGCCAGTGGGTCACCGCGCCGGCCAGGGTGGCCAGCAGCACCTCGTGGACACCGCAGTGGAAGGCCGCGGTGGCCTTCTCCACGAGCACGCTCGCCCGGTCCCGCGGCAAGGTCCACGACCTACGTCCCGCGGTCGCGACGGTGTCCAGTGCGCGGTCGAGTTCGCCGACCCGCGCCCGCGCGCCGTCGAGGATCTCCGTCCACGTCGTCAGTTCGCCGGTCCGGAGCGCCGCCTGCTCGGTCAGCGTTCGCGCCCAGCGCCGGAACGAAACCGCGGGCGGGTCGAGCGCCGGTTCCCGGCCGGCGACCGCGGCCTCACAAGCCAGCTGCAGGTCCGGCAGCAGGATTCGCCACGACACGACGTCGACCGCGAGGTGATGCGCCACCAGCACAAGCCGTCCGACGCGGCCGGGTCCCGCGTCCACCCACACCGCCTGTACCAGCACGCCTTCCGCGGCGTCCAGCCGTCCGGCCGCCTCACCGGCGCACCGCTCCGCGATCTCGTCCAGGTCGGCCGCGCCTGCCTCGACCCGCGCGACCAGCCTCGCCGCGTCGACCGTTCCCCGGTCGGCCACGACCAGGCGGGGCTCTTGCCCCTCGGTCTCGACGACCCGGCTCCGCAACAGGTCGTGTGCGTCGATCAGCGCGCCCAAACCAGCCGTCAGCGCCGCCAGCGACAGATCGCCGGGCGCGCCGACGGTCACCCACTGCGCGGGCGCGCCTCGGGTCATCGCGTGGGGATCGCGTTCCAGCAGTGCCCGCGTCACCGGCGTCCAGGCGACGTCACCGACGCCGTCCGCGACGTCGGCCGATGCCTCAGCGCCACGTTCGGCGATCGCCGCGATCGCCGCCGGTGTCTTCTGTTCGAAGACCTGCTTGGCACCGAAGACGAGATCCTCGCGTCGTGCTCGTGCGGCCAACCGCATCGAGAGGATCGAGTCCCCGCCGAGTTCGAAGAAACCGTCGTCGGCGCCGACCCGGTCCACCCCGAGGATCTCGGCGAACAGGCCGCACAACACTCGTTCGGTCTCGGTGCGCGGCTCGCGACCGGCGGGCTTCCCGGTGAATTCGGGAGCGGGCAGCGCCGCGCGGTCGATCTTTCCGTTGAGGGTCAACGGGAATCCGTCCAGCACCAGCACCACCGCGGGCACCATGAACTCCGGCAGCCGCGCCGCGAGGTGCTCGCGGACCGCACCGGAATCCAGTTCCCGTCCCGCTTCCGCGGTCACATAAGCGATCAGTCGCTTTTCGCCGGGACGTTCTTCCCGCGCCACCACGACCGCCTGCGCGACGTGGGGGACCTCGGCCAGCGCCGCCTCGATCTCCCCCGGTTCGACGCGGTAGCCCCGGATCTTCACCTGGGAGTCGGCCCGGCCCGCGAACACCAGCTCGCCCTGCTCCGTCCAGCGGGCGAGGTCGCCGGTGCGGTACATCCTCGTCCCGGTCGCGAACGGGTTGGCGACGAACCGCTGCGACGTCGAACCGTTGGCGCCAAGGTAACCGTGCGCCAGCCCGGCACCGGCGAGGTAGAGCTCGCCGGTCACGTTCGGGGCCACCGGCTGGAGGAAGGCGTCGAGGACGTACGCCTGCCTGCCGGCCAGCGGCCCGCCGATCGGCAGGACGTCGCCCGTTTCGGCCCCTGGTTCGAGGATGAGCCAGGTGGCGCAGAGGGTGATCTCGGTGGGGCCGTAGAGCTGACGGACGCGCACGTCCGGGCAGGCCCGGCGCATCCGGGCGACGGAGGCGAGTGGCACCGCGTCCCCGCCGGTCAGGATCTCCCGCAGCCCGATGAAGGACTCCGGCGCTTCCTCGGCCACCACCCGGAAGGTCCCGGCCGTCAGGTGGACGGTGGTCACGCCACGTCCGATCGCTTCCCGCAGCCGCTGCGCGTCGACCGCGCCCGGTTCCGCGACCAGCACGCGGGCCCCGCTGACCAGCGGCACCCAGATCTCGACCAGCGACGCGTCGAACGCGTGCGAAGCGTGCAGCAGCACGCAATCGCCGGGGCGCTGCGACCAGCCGGGGTCGCCCGCCAGTGCCGCCACACTTCCGTGCGGCACCGCGACACCCTTCGGCACGCCGGTCGATCCCGACGTGTACATCACGTAGGCCACGTCGTGTGCCCCGACGGTGAGCGACGGCGCATCGCGGCGCGCTCCCTCGATCGCGGGCGCGTCCATGACCACTGGCTCGACGCCGTCCGGCACCGCGTTCCGGGTCGCTTCCACACAGACCGCCACCGAGGTTCCGGCGTCGACCAGCATCCGCTCGATCCGGTCCGCGGGGTAGTCCACGTTCACCGGGACGTACGCGGCCCCCGCCTTCCAGATCGCGAGCAGGGCGACGAACAGGTCCACGCCGCGCTCCAGCACCACGCCGACGTGGTCACCGCGCCGGACACCGATTCCGGCCAGGTATCCCGCCAGCCGGTCCGATTCCCGGTCGAGGCCGTCGTAGGACAGGGTGCGTCCGCCGTCCACGACCGCCACCGCGTCCGGGGACCGGCCCGCCTGCCGCCGGAACAACTCCAGCACCGACGACGCTGCCACGGCGTCACCCGTCGAGTTCCAACGCTCCACGACGGACACGCGTGTCGCGTCGCTCGTCACGCCCAAGCGGCCCACCGGCAGCGCGGATTCCGGCACCACCCGTTCCAGTACCCGGACGACCTGCCTCGCCACCTCGGCGGCCGTTTCCCCGCCGATCCGATCGGGCCGGTAGGCCACGTTGATCCGCAAGCGCTCACCGGGACTCACGTTCATGGTCAGCGGATAGCTGGTCCCGGTCCTGGTGACGACCGAGCTGATCACGACCCCGCCGTCGTCGCCGAGACCGGCGGCGCCGTGCGGGTAGTTCTCGACCATCACGATGGTGTCGAAGACAGCGCTCGTCCCCGCCGCCTTCTGGATTTCCGGCAGCCCGAGGTACTGATGCTCGGTGAGCGCGGATTGGCGCCGCTGCAAGTCCTGGAACATCTCCACCAGTGGCTGGTCGCCTTCGAGCCGCACGCGGACCGGGACGGTGTTGATGAACATCCCCACCATCCGCTCGACCTCCGGCACCTCCGCCGGACGCCCCGAAACCACCGTCCCGAACACCACGTCCGTCCGGCCCGCCAACCGCGCCAGCACCAGCGCCCAGGCGCCTTGCACGATCGTGCTCACCGTCAGGCCATGACCACGGGCGAAGTCGGCGAGTGCGCGGGTCGCCTCCTCGGGCAGCCATTCGGAATGGTTGTCCGGCATCACCATCGTCTTGCCCGCGTCGGCGTCCACCACGGTCGGTTCGTCCGACCCGGCCAGCTCCGACCGCCACGCCGCCCTGGTCGCCGCCACGTCCTGACCACTCAGCCACGACAGATAGTCCCGATAGGACGGTGCCCTCGCCGAACCCTGTCCACCCGCGTAACCGGCCGACATCTCGCCGAGGATGAGCGGTGTCGACCAGCCGTCCAGCAGAACGTGGTGCGACGTAACCACAAGCCGGTGCCGTCCCTCGCCGAGGCGGATCAGCGACAGCCGGAGCAGAGGCGGCTTGCTCACGTCGAACCGCTCCGCCTGGTCCTCCGCGAGAAGGCGTTGGACCTCCGCGTTCGCGTCCGCCTCGTCGAGGTGTGACACATCCACCGCACGCCACGGGAGGTCGACCTCGTCCGCGACGACCGCCACCGTCTCGCCGGAGCCCAGCTGATGGAAGCTCGTCCGGAGCGATTCGTGCCGGGCGACCACCTGGTCCCATCCCGCGCGCAGCCGGTCGGCGTCGAGTGGCCCGTCGAGGTCCAGGATCCGCTGGCTCTGGTAGACGTCGACGCCGTCCTCGTCGAAGGCCCGCTCGAAGAGCATGCCTTCCTGCAACGGTGACAGCGGCCAGATGTCGGTCAGTCCGGGCGCCGCGGACTCCAGTTCCGCCACGTCCCGCCGCGTCACCGCGACGAGTGCGAAGTCGGACGGGGTGTGCCCGCCCGCGCCGAGGGTCTCGGCGAGGGCCGCGAGGCCGGTCAGCATGTCGACCCAGGCCTCCCCGAGCCGCTCCACCGTGGTGGGGTCGAGATCCCTGCTGTCGATGGCGAGCCTCAGCCGGGGGCCGTCGGGCGTGTCCTGAACGTCCGCGCCGACCTCGACGGCGTGGGCCAGGATCAGATCCGGGCCGCCGCCGAGTGCTCCTTCGGCGACCTGCCACGCGGTGTCCCCGGAGGCGGCGACGCCGGACCGGCCAAGGTAGTTGAAACCGATCCGCGCGGACGGCAAACCGGCCAGCCTGGCCCCGGTCTCGGGGTTGAGATGGCGCAACAGCCCGTAGCCAAGACCATCGCCGGGGACGGCGCAGGCCTGTTCCTTCACGGCCTTCAGCAACTCTCCCGCCGCCGCTTTCCCCGCCGCCGCAGCGGAAAGGTCGACGCCGGAAACGTCGAGGCGGACAGGGTGCACGCTGGTGAACCAGCCGACGGTGCGCAGCAGATCCTCGCCGTCGGCGGCGTGGCGGCCGTGGCCTTCCACGTCCACCAGAACCCCGGCGCCGTCCGGTCGTGCGACCGCGCCCGCCAGGCCCGCCAGCAGGACTTCCTGGATCCCGCAATGGAAAGCCCCCGGCACGTCGGCCACCAGGCCGCGTGCTTCGGCTCCCGACAACGTCCGCGACCACGAGTGCGGCTGTCCGGAACCCTGCTCCGGCACCGGGTCCGCGCCATCCAGCGCGGCGGCCCAGTACTCGGCTTCGGCGACGGTGCTCTCACTGAACGCCTGCTCGGTCAGCCGTCGCACCCACTGGCGATACGACGTCGTCACGGGTTCGAGGGCAGGAGTCCCGCCGGAGGTCACTTCGTCGTACGCCGCGCGCAGATCCGGCAGCAGGATCCCCCACGAAACCGCGTCGACGGCCAGGTGGTGCGCCACCAAAGCCAACCGGCCCGGCGCGGCGGTTCCGGCGTCGACCCAGACGGCCCGCAGCATGGTCCCCTTCGACGGATCCAGTTCGCCTGTCACCGCCCTGATCGCGCGCTCGGCGACCTCGTCGAGATCTTCGGACACAGCGTTTTCAGGCACAGCGTCCACTCGCGTGACCAGGTCCGCCGCGGTCACCGCACCCGGCTCGGCCACCATCAGCCGCCCATCGGGCTCCACCCTGGCCCGCATCAGGTCATGCACATCCAGCACGGCTTGCAGGGCGGTCACCAGCGCGTCCTGGTCGAAGCCCGCCGGGGTGACGACGACTCGCGCCTGCACGAAGCCAGGGCGCACCGCGTCGTCCCCGAGGGCACGCATCACCGGCGTCCGAAGGATCTCTCCCACGCCAGCGTCCACTGTGGACGGTTGTGTCGGCTGGGCACCGTGGACCGGCGCCGCCAGCCGCCCGGGAGTCCGGTGCTCGAACACCAGCCGCGGCGTCAGGGAGAATCCCTCCCTGCGCGCGCGGGCCGCCACCTGCATCGACGAGATCGAGTCCCCGCCCAGTTCGAAGAAGTCGTCCTCGACCCCGACCTGGTCGAGGCCGAGCACCTCGGCGAACACTCCACAAAGGACTCGCTCGGCCTCGGTGGCGGGCGCCCTGCCCACCGCCTTCGAGGCGAAGTCCGGTTCGGGCAGCGCCTGCCGGTCGACCTTTCCGTTGACCGTCAACGGCAACTCGTCCAGCACCAGCAGCGCGGCCGGCACCATGTACTCGGGCAGCGTCTCGGCGAGCTGTTCGCGCAGCCGCGCCGGGTCGACGTCGTGCCCGGTTTCCGCGACCACGTAACCGATCAGCTGCTCGCCCCGCGCGGACACCACGGCCTGGGCGACACCGGGCAAGGCGGCGAACGCCACTTCGACCTCACCGGGCTCGACCCGGTACCCGCGGATCTTCACCTGGTCGTCCGCGCGTCCGGCGAACGCCAGCGCGCCCTGCTCCGTCCAGTACGCCAGGTCCCCGGTTCGGTACATGCGCTCACCGGCGGCGTAGGGGTCGGCGACGAATCGCCCAGCCGTCAACGTGGAACGACCCAGATAGCCTTGCGCCACACCGGCTCCGGCGACATACAGCTCACCGGCCACGCCCGGGGGCACGGGTCGCAAGAAGCCGTCGAGGACGTAGACGCGCCGCCCCGCGAGCGGACGTCCGATCGGCAGCACCGATCCCGTCTCGTCACCGGGTTCGAGTACCCACCACGTCGCGCACAGCGTGGCCTCCGTCGGCCCGTAGAGATGCCGCACCCGCACGTCCGGACACGTCCGCCGCACCCGCTCCACCGCCGCCAGCGGCACCGCGTCCCCACCGGTCAGCACCTCGCGCAGACCGGCGGCCGACTCCGGTGCCTCTTCGGCCAGAACCCGGAAGGAGCCCGCGGTCAGGTGGGCGGCCGTCACACCGTCGGCCACGTATCCGGCCAGTGCTTCGCCGTCGACAGCGCCCGATCCGGCCAGAACCACCCTGGCGCCCGACAGCAGCGGCACCCACATCTCGTACAAGGAGATGTCGAACGCGTGCGAGGCGTGCATCAACACGGTGTCGTCGGGGCCCACCCGCCAGCCGGGCTCGCCGACCAGCGCCGCGACATTGCCGTGCGACACCGCGACACCCTTGGGCGTCCCCGTCGATCCCGACGTGTACATCACGTACGCGAGGTCGCCGGCGCTCACACCGACCGACAGGCGAGCGGATTCCGCGACCGCCTGCCGTGTCTCCGGATCGTCGAGGACGATCGGTTCGAGTCCGCCGTCCAGTACGGCGTCCCGGTACGCTTCCGCGCACACCACCGCCGACGGCTCCGCGTCGGCCAGCATGAACTTCACGCGTTCCGCCGGGTACGCGGGATCCACCGGCACGTACGCCGCGCCCGCTTTCCACACCGCGAGCAACGTCGCGATCAGGTCGCGTGACCGTTCCATCACCACGGCCACGCGATCCCCGCGCCGGACGCCCCGGCCGCTCAGATAGCCGGCGAGCCGCTCCGCGTTTTCGGCCAGTTCTCCGTACGACACCGTCTGATCGCCATCGACGACCGCTGTCGCGTCACGGTGGCGCTCCACCTGGCGGTCGAACAGATCCAGGGCGGGCACGCTCGGCGCCTCGGCCGGGGACGCGCCCCATTCCCGCACCACCGACGCGCGCTCGACCTCGGTCGTCACCTCGACCTCGGCCACCGTGATCCCGCTCGTCGCCGTCAGCTGACGCAGAACCCCGCTGAACCGCTCCACGATGGAGAGGGCGGTGTCCCGGTCGAAGAGATCCGTCAGATAGTCGAGTTTGAGGAGTATCGACTCGCGAGGGACCGCGACCAGCGTGAGCGGATAGTGGGCGGCTTCCCTGCCCTGGTTCACCTGAAGGCCGAAAGGTTTGACGGAGTCCGATTCACCGGGCTCACGCTGGAACTTCTCGAAGACGAGCAACGTGTCGAAGACCGCGCCAGGGCCGGCCGCCTGCTGGATGTCCGCGAGCCCCACGAACTGGTCGGGGACGAGCGTCGCCTGCCGTTTCTGCAACTCCGCCAGCAGTTCGACGACCGGCGTCGAGCCGCGCAACCGCACGCGTACGGGAACGGTGTTGAGGAACAGCCCCACCATCCCCTCGACGCCACGCAACTCCGGCGGGCGCGCCGAGACCACCGCCCCGAACACCACGTCCGTCCGGCCTGCCAGCTGCGCCAGCACCAGCGCCCACGCGCCCTGCACCACCGTGTTCAACGTCAACCCGTGGCGGCGAGCCAGCTCGTCCAGCGATCGCGTGAGGTCTTCCGGCAGCTCGACCTCGACGCTCTCCGGCACCGACGGCGCTCGCGCCGGATCGGCGGGCGCCACCAGCGTCGGCTCCTCGGCGCCACTCAGCTCCGCCGCCCACGCCGACAGCGACCTCGTCTTGTCCTTACGGCTCAACCACTCGAGATAATCCCGGTACGACGTCACTTCCGGCAGATCCGGCACGCCACCGTCGGCCGCGTACAGCGCCGACAGCTCGTCGAGCACGATCGGCATCGACCAGCCGTCCATGATCGTGTGATGGCAGGTCACCGCCAGGCGGTGCGTGGTGTCGCCGAGACGGATCAAGGTCAGCCGCAGCAACGGCGCCGTCGCGAGGTCGATCCTCTTCGTCCGGTCCTCTTCGGCCACCTTTCGCACGGCCTCCGCGGGATCATCGAGGTGGGAAAGATCGACCTCACGCCACGGCAGTTCCACCTGCCTGGCGATGATCTGCACCGTCTCACCCGATTTGCGCTGCCTGAAACAAGCCCGGAGCGAGGCGTGCCGGTTCAGCAGCGCCTCCCAAGCCGCCCGCAGCCTCGCCGCGTCGACCGGACCCTCCAGGTCCAGGATCCAATGTCCTATGTAGACGTCGAGCCCTTCGCCGTCGTAGACCGCGTGGAAGAGCAACCCGGCCTGCAGCGGCGACAGCGGCCAGATTTCCTCGATCCGCGACTGAGCCATCAAAATCTCCCTCGATCTGCGAAGGGCTTGAAGTTCGTCGTCGAACTCAGCCTCGAATGCGAGATGTCCCCTGTGGAGGATCATCCGCCCGACAAGCCGCCCCGGACAACATGTCCAAGAAAAGGCGATGTATCGGATCACGTCGGTGGTGAGTGGCGATTCACGGTTGTTGAGCACCGCGGCTCTCGTCAGACGCGGGTGTCGCGAAAGCCACTTTCGGGACATCTGGTGTCCCGAAAGTGGCTTTCGCGACCTGCCCGGCGCGTGTGGTGTGGTTACGAAACAACACTCACGGCCCGGTCAAGAAGCGTCGAATTCGGCTTCGAATTCCTCGATCTCGTCCTTGCCCAAATCGAGGAGAGCGACGTCGGACGTGGCCGGCTCGCTGGGTTTCTCCGGTTCCGGTTCGACGATCGTCGCGATTCCCGCCGGAGTCTTGTACTCGAATACCTCTGGCGTGCCGAAGACCATTCCGTGGCGGTGGGCCCGCGCCGCCAGTTGCATCGACGTGATCGAATCGCCGCCCAGCTCGAAGAAGTCGTCATCCGCGCCGACCTGCTCCACCCCGAGCACCTCGGCGAAGAGAGCGCACAACGCCCGCTCGATCTCCGTGACCGGCTCCCGGTCGGAAACGCGTCCGCCGTAGTCGGGATCCGGCAACGCCGCCCGGTCGATCTTCCCGTTCGCCGTCACCGGCAGGGCGTCCAGCGCCAGCACCGCCGCCGGTACCAGATAATCCGGCAGCACCTCGCCGATCCGCTCGCGCAGCCGAACCGGATCCACTCCGTCATCGGACACGACGTAGCCGATCAACCGTCCGTCACGGGCCACCACCACCGCCTGGTCGACGCCCGGCTGTGCCGCCAGCACCGCCTCGATCTCGCCCGGTTCCACGCGATAGCCACGGATCTTGACCTGGTCGTCGGCCCGTCCGGCGAAGACCAGCTCGCCTTGGTGGGTCCAGTACGCCACGTCGCCCGTCCGGTACATCCTCTTGCCTGGGGCGAACGGATCGGCGATGAACCGCTCGGCCGTCAACGCCGCGCGACTCAGGTAACCCCGCGCCAGCCCCTCGCCCGCGATGTACAGATCACCCGCGACGCCCGGCGGCAACGGGCGCAGGAAGACGTCCAGCACATACAGCCGCCTGCCGGGAAGCGGTCGGCCGATCGGCAGCACCGGACCCAGTACGTCACCCGGTTCCAGCACATGCCACGACGCGCACAACGTCGTCTCCGTCGGACCGTACAAATGCCGGATCCGCGCGAGCGGCGCGGCCTTCCGCGCCCGCTCCACCGCGCGCACCGGCACCGAATCACCACCGGTCAGCACCTCGGCCAGCCCCGCGAACGATTCCGGCGATTCCTCCGCCACCGCACGGAAACTGCCCGCCGTCAGATGCGCCCTCGTCACCCCGCCCGCGATCGCCTCCCGCAAACGGCGGGCGTCCACCGCACCCGGCTCGGCGATCACCACCCTGGCACCCGACACCAACGGCACCCAGATCTCGAACAACGACGCGTCGAAAGAATGCGGCGCGTGCATGAGAACCGCGTCACCGGGCTCCATCGCCCAGCCGGGACTCCCCACCAAGCCCGCGACGCTCCCATGCGGGACGGCCACGCCCTTCGGAGTACCCGTCGAACCGGACGTGTACATGACGTACGCCAGGTCGTCCGCCCCGATCGGGACTGGCGAAACCGTGCCCTCGATGGCTTCGTCCACGATGATCGGCGCGTAGTCCGGCGGCACCACATCCGAGGTCTCCGCGCGGCACACCACCGCCGCGACCGCGGAGTCGGCCAGCATGAACGCCACCCGGTCCGCCGGGTAGTCCGGCGCGACCGGCACGAACGCCGCTCCCGCCTTCCACACCCCGAGCCAGGCCGCCAGCACCTCGGCCGAGCGTTCCAGCACCACCCCGACGCGGTCGCCGCGTCGCACGCCCCGCTCCGTCAGCGCCCCCGCCACCCGGCCGGACCACTCGTCGAGTTCCGCGAACGACCAGACCCGGTCACCCGCCAGCACGGCGGTCGCTTCGGGTGCCCTTTCCACCTGCCGCCGGAACAGCTCCAGCGCCGACGGCGCGGCCACCACGTCGCCGGTCTCGTTCCACCGCTCGACGACCAGCTCGCGCTCGGCGTCGTCCACCACGTCCAGCCTGCCGACCGGCGCCCCCGGCTCCGCGATCATCCGCTCCAGCACCCTGGCGAGCCGGTGCAGCGCCCGCTTGGCGACTTCGGCGTCGACCACCTCTGGTTGATACTCCAGGACGGTGTCCAGGCTCTCGCCCGGCAAGACACCCAGAGTGAGCGCGTACGGCGTCGCCTGGTGGAACTCCCGCAGGGTCAGGCTGAGACCGCTCGGGGAGTCCGCTTTCGTCGCCGCGTCGGCGTAGTTCTCGAACACCACGATCGTGTCGAAATCCGCGCCGTCCATCTTCTGGATCTCCGGCAGGCCGAGGTGGTGATGCGAAATCAGCTCGGACTGCCGTTCCTGTAGTCCGGTCAGCAGCTGAAGGACCGACTGCCCGCCGTCCAACCGCACACGCACCGGCACGGTGTTGATGAACAGTCCCACGACCTGCTCGGCGCCGGGAAGATCCGCCGGACGCCCCGAAACCACCGCGCCGAACACCACGTCACGACGGCGCGCCAGCCGGGACAGCACCACCGCCCACGCCCCTTGCACCACCGTGTTCAGCGTCAACCCGTGACCGCGGGCGAACTCGCCGAGAGCGGACATGAAGGCAGGCGACTGGCGGAACACCTCGCGCTCCGGCAGTCCCGACGACTTCCCGGACCGGTCGAGGATCGCGAGTTTCGATTCGTCGGCGCCCGCCAGTTCCGCATGCCACGCCACGCGCGCCGCCTGCTTGTCCTGACGGCCCAACCAGGCCAGGTAGTCACCGTAGGAGCCCGCGGGCCGCGGCATCGTGGCGACGCCGCCCGCCGCGTAGATCTCGAGAAGGTCCGCCTCGAGGATCGCCCGCGACCACCCGTCGATGAGCAGGTGATGGCTCGTCGTCACCAGGCAGTGTTTCTCCCGGCCGAGCCGGATCAGTGTCAGCCGCAACAGCGGCGGCTTCGCCAGGTCGAATCGCTTGAAGCGTTCCTTCTCCGCGATCGCGTCGATCTCGGCCTGCGCGTCCTCTTCGGTCAGGTCCGACAGATCGAATTCGGCCCAGGGGAGTGTCACTTTCCGGGTGATGAGCTGGACCGACTCGCCGGTCTTCCGCCGCTGGAAACTCGCGCGAAGCGCCGCATGCCTGCCGAGGAGGGCTTCCCAGGAGATTCGGAACCGCTCCGCGTCCAGTGGCCCGTCGATGATCTGCGATTGCTGAATGACGTGAATATCGGGAGCGTCGTCGTCGAACGAAGCGTGATAGAGCATTCCCGCCTGCATCGGCGACAACGGCCAGACTTCGTCGAGCGCCGATCCGGAGGACGTGGTCGAAGTGGTCACGATGTCTGCCCCTCACTGAGTTCCGCCGCCAAGGCTTCGAAGCTCTCGATCTCGTCCTGGTCCAGATCGACGAGGCCGAAGTCGGATACGGTATGTCCACCCGCGGTGGGATCATCCGCTTGACGGGCGAGCCCGGACAACATGTCCAGCAGTTCCTGGACCAGTCGTTCGATTTCGGGTTCGTCGATCAGCTCGTCCTGCCATTCCATGACGAGGGTCAATTCAGGACCATTCGGCAGATCCTGGACGATCGCGTTGACTTCGATCGCGTGCGGCAATTCCATACCCGGTTCCATCGCACTGCCCATTTCCCCGGCCAGTTGCCATGCTTGCCGGTCACTCTGGTCACCGGCGACGAACCGGCCGAGGTAATTGAAACCGATCCGCGACGACGGCAGTGCCGCCAGAACCGGCCCGGTCTCGGCGTTGAGATAACGCAACAATCCGTAGCCGAGTTCGTCGCCGGGCACCGCCCGCGACTGCTCCTTGACCACCTTCAGCAGCGTCCCGGCCGCCGCGTCACCGGCGAGCGCACCGGCCAGATCGATCCCGGCCACGTCGAGCCGCACCGGACGCGTGCTGGTGAACCAGCCGACCGTCCTGGACAGGTCCATTCCCTCGACGGGATGGCGACCGTGACTTTCCACGTCGACCAGCACCGTGTCCTCGCCGCGCCAGCGCGCCACCGCTCCGGCCAGCCCGGCCAGCAGGACCTCGTGCACCCCGCAGTGGAACACCACCGGAGCCCGCCCCACCAGCACCGACGCCTCGGCCGCCGGGAGCGCCCACGACCGCGAGCGCGGACCGGCACTCGCGACGGCGGCCCGCTCCGGCTGCTCCTGACCGAGGATCTCTTTCCACGCCGCCAATTCCGCGGTCCGCTCGGCGGAGACCGCCCACTCCTGAAGCAGACCCGCCCACCGCCGGAACGACACTCCGACCGGCTCCAGCACCGGCTCCCGTCCCGCGATCGCCGCGTCGGCCGCCAGCATAAGGTCCGACAGCAGAACCCGCCACGAAACCCCGTCGACCACCAGGTGATGGGCCACCACGACCAGCCGGCCGACCTCGCCCGGCCCGGCGTCCACCCAGACCGCCTGGACCATCACGCCCGCCACCGGATCCAACCGGCCGATGGCATCGCGTTCCGCGGCCTTCACCGCCTCGTCCAGCGAGCCGTCACCGGCCTTCACGCGGGTGACCACCCCGGCCACCTTCAGCGATCCGGGCTCACCGACCACCATCCGACGGCCGTTCTCGCCGTCGACGACCCGTGCCCGCAGCATGTCGTGCGTGTCCACCAGCGCCGTGAACGCCGCCACCAAAGCCTTCTCCGTCAATTCCGGCGGTGTGGACACCACCACCCACTGCGCGAATCCAGGCGCCACAACGCCATCCCCGAACATGCGCATCACCGGCGTCAACGCGACTTCACCGACGCCGTCGGCCACCGTGGCATGCGCGCGGTTCGGCAGCGGCGTGTCCCCCACCAGCTGCGCGAGCCGCTCGGGGGTCCGGTGCTCGAACACCTGCCGCGGCGTCAGCGAGATCCCGTCGCGGCGCGCGCGGGCGGCGGCCTGCATCGACGAGATCGAATCCCCGCCCAGCTCGAAGAAACTGTCCTCGACCCCGACCCGCTCCAGGCCGAGAACCTCGGCGAACACCTCGCACAGGATCCGCTCGGTCTCGGTCGCCGGCTCCCTGCCCGCCGACTTCGAAGAGAAGTCCGGTTCGGGCAACGCCTTCCGGTCGATCTTCCCGTGCTGCGTCAGCGGCAGCGCGTCCAGCGCCATCACGGCCGCGGGCACCATGTACAGCGGCAACCGGGTCGCGAGTTCGTCCCGCAGCGCCCGCGGATCGACGTCGCCGGGCGACACGTAGGCCACCAGGCGGCCCTCGCGGACGGTCACCGTGGCCTGGGTGACCTGGGGGTGGTTGGACAGGGCGAACTCGATCTCGCGGGGTTCGACCCGGAACCCGCGGATCTTGACCTGGTCGTCGGCCCGCCCGGCGGACACCAGCTCGCCGTCCTCGGTCCAGTACGCCAGATCGCCCGTCCGATACATCCTCTCACCGGCGACGAAGGGATCGGCGACGAACCTCTCGGCTGTCAACGCCGAACGACCCAGATAGCCGCGCGCCACCCCGATCCCGGCCAGATACAGCTCACCGGTGACACCCGGCGGCAGCGGGCGCAGGAACGCGTCGAGCAGATAACCGCGGGCCCCGGCGATCGGCGCCCCGAACGGGATCACGTCTCCGCCCGGCGCCAACGGCATGCTCACCGTCGCGCAGATCGTGGTCTCGGTCGGCCCGTAGGCGTTGATCATCCGGAAGTCAGGTGCCAAGCGGTTTACAAGGCCGGGCGGGCACAGTTCTCCCGCCGCGGTCACCGTCTCCAGCCTGTCCGGCATCGTGTCGGCGGTGGCGAGCACCGACGGCGGAGCCTTCACATGCGTGATGTCCCACCGTTCCAGCGCGTCGGTCAGCGACGCGTGCGGCGGCAGATCCTGATCCGGCGGCATCACCAGCGTCGCCCCCGCCAGCAACGCCATCATCACCTCGGACACGATGGTGTCGAAGCCGAGTGCCGCGAATTGCAGGACACGGGACGACGACGTCACGGCCAGTCGTTCGATATGCGCCATCGCCAGATTGCCGAGGCCCGAGTAGGTGACGACGACACCCTTCGGCGTTCCGGTGGATCCCGACGTGTAGATCACGTACGCCGCGTCACGCATTCCCACCCGCGGCAATACCGCGCTCGGGGCCGCCGTCAGGTCCAGTTCGTCGAGCACCACGATCCGGCCGCCGAATTCTTCCGGCACCGCCTCGCGGGTCTTTCCCTGGCACACCACCAGCATCGGATCCGCGCTGCCGAAGATCAGTTTCACCCGCTCGGCCGGATACGCGGGATCCACCGGGACGAAGACGCCGCCTGCCAGCGACACCCCCAGCATCCCGATCAGCCACCACGCGGACCGTCCGACCACCAGGCCGACGTGGCGCTCGCGCTCGACCCCGCGAGTACGCAGGACGGCGGCGAACCGCACCGCCCGATCCCACAATTGCCCGTATGTCAGTTCGCCGTCGCCGTCCGCCACCGCCACCGCGTCCGGCCGGTCCGCCGCCATCCGCCCGATCAGCGACGGCAGCGGCTCCCCGTCCAACAACGCCGGATCCCAGCGAGGCAACGGAATCTCGCCCATGCCGGTCCGTCCGACGAGACCGGACGGATCGGCGGTCACCGCGCCGAGTGCGCCGACGAACCACTCCAGGAGCGAGTCGGCGACGGCCTCGTCGATCTGCCCCCGCCAGTAGGCGAGCTGGATCCTGAACTCCTCACCCGGGATGACGCCGACGGTCACCGGGTAGTGGGTCCCCTCGATGGTGCCCAGATAGGTGAACTGGTCGGCGAAGTCCCTCGGGTAGTTCTCGAACACCAGCAGCGTGTCGAACATCGCGCCCGGTCCGGCCGTGTTCTGGATGTCCGTCAGCCCCAGGTGCTGATGGGGCATCATGGCCACCTGACGGTGTTGCAGGCCGATGAGCATGTCCACAATGGACTCAGCGCCGTCCAGCCGTACCCGGACCGGAACCGTGTTCATCATGAGCCCCGGCATCGACTCGACACCGGGGAGTTCCGCGGGGCGGCAGGCGACCGTGGTGCCGAACACAACGTCGGTCCGCCGCGCGAGCCGCGCCAGTACGATCGCCCACGCGCCCTGCACCACCGTGTTCAGCGTCAGCCCGTGGTCGCGGGCGAACTCGTTCAGGCGGGCGTAGAGATCCGGCGGAAGATAGGTGACGCGGTAGTCGTAGTCCGTCACGGAATCCGACTTGGCGACCAGCGCCGGCGTGTCGATATCGGACAGTTCCGCCAGCCACGCCACGCGCGCCGCGTCCTTGTCCTGCCGCTCGAGCCAGGCGAGGTAGTCCAGGTAGGAGGCGGCGCCGGTCCGGTCCGGGAAGTGTCCACCGGACGTGTAAGCCGCGGACACCTCGTTGAGGATGACCGCCACCGACCAGCCGTCGGTCAGGATGTGATGGTTGACGATCAGCAGCCGGTGCCGCTCCTCGCCGACCCGGACCAGCACCAGCCGGAACAGCGGCGCCTTGGTGAGGTCGAACCGTTCCCGCTGTTCCGCCGCGGCCACGGCGTCGACGGCCGCCTCGATATCGGCCGCCCCCGTCAGGTCGACCTCGCGCCACGGCAGGTCGACGCGCCCAGCGACGGCCTGCACCGTCTTGCCCGACGCGAGCCGGTGGAAGGTCAGCCGAAGCTCGGCGTGCCGGGCGAAAACCGCTTCCCACACCGACCGTAGCCGGGGCACGTCCAGCGGTCCGGTCAGTTCCACGATCCACTGTGTCTGGTAGATGTCGAGACCCTGGTCGTCGAGGGTCGACTGGAACAGCAGTCCCGCCTGGAGCGGCGCCAGCGGCCAGACCTCCTCGGCACCGGGAACGGCGAGCGCCAGCTCCGCCTCGTCGTCCGCGGTCAGGGTGATCAAGGGGCCGTTCACCGGCCTGTCGACCGGCACGGCACGCGCCGTGGCGGCCAGCCGTCCGGGGGTCTTCTCCTTGAAGATCTGGTCGGGCGTCACCAGCAGACCGGCTTTGGCCGCACGGGCCGCCAGGCGCACCGCGAGGATCGAATCCCCGCCCAGGTCGAAGAAGCCGTCGTCGGCACCGGCTCGTGCCACGCCGAGCACCTCGGCGAACAGTCCACAAAGGATGCTCTCCGCCTCGGTGACGGGTTCGCGGCCGTCGGTCTTCGCGGTGAAATCGGGGGCGGGCAACGCCGCCCGGTCCACCTTGCCATTGCCGGTCAGCGGCAACGCGGCCACCGGGAGCACCACGGCCGGGACCAGGTACTCCGGCAGCACCGCCGCGAGACGCTCGCGAACGAGGGCGGGATCCGCGTCGGCCACCACGTAACCGATCAGGCGTCCGTCGATCGGCACCACCACGGCCTCGTGGACGTCCGGCTGAGCGGTCAGCGCGGCCTCGATCTCGCCAGGCTCGACCCGGAATCCGCGGATCTTCACCTGATCGTCGGCCCGGCCTCCGAACAGCAACTCGCCGTCGGCGGTCCACTGGGCGAGGTCCCCGGTCCGGTACATCCTCTCGCCAGGGGCGAACGGATCGGCCACGAACCGCTCCGCCGTCAGCCCCGCCCGGTCCAGGTAGCCGTCCGCCAGACCAGCGCCGGAAAGGTACAGGTCGCCGGCCACCCCCGGCGCCACCGGCCGCAGCGACGCGTCGAGCACCCGCGCCTGGCGACCCGAGAGCGGACGGCCGATCGGCAGCACCGAACCCAGCTCGTCACCCGGTTCGAGCACATGCCAGGTGGCGCACAACGTCGTTTCCGTCGGGCCGTACAGATGCCGGATCCGCGCGAGCGGCGCGGCCTTCCGCACGCGCTCCACCGCGTGCGCGGGCACCAGGTCACCGCCGGTCAGGATTTCGTGGAGCCCCGCGAACGATTCCGGCGATTCCTCCGCCACCGCACGGAAACTGCCCGCCGTCAGATGCGCCCTCGTCACTCCGCCCGCGATCGCTTCCCGTAGGCGGCGGGCGTCGACCGGCCCTGGCTCGGCGATCACCACCCTGGCACCCGATACCAACGGCACCCAGATCTCGCACAGCGACGCGTCGAAGGAATGCGGCGCGTGCATGAGGATCGCGTCACCGGATCCCATCGCCCAGCCGGGATCCCCCACCAGTTCCGCGACACTCCGGTGCGGAACGGCCACGCCCTTCGGAGTACCCGTCGAACCGGACGTGTACATCACGTACGCCAGGTCGCCCGGGCGCACCGTGACCGCCGACGGGTCGCTCGCGTCCTCGTCGGTGACGACGATCGACGCGATCCCCTCCGGTACGCGATCGCGTGTCGCGATCGAGCACACCATCAGGGACACAGCCGAATCCGCCAGCAGGAAAGCGATCCGCGGCGCGGGGTACCCGGCGTCCACCGGTACGTACGCCGCCCCCGCTTTCCAGACGGCGAGCAGCGACACCAGCAAATCCGCCGAACGGTCCATCATGACCGCGACCCGGTCGCCGAGGCGGACACCCCCGCCGATCAACCGGCCGGACAACCGGCAGGCGAGTTCATCGAGTTCCCGATACGTCAGAACCCGGTCCCCGTCGGCCACGGCCACCGCGTCGGGCGTCCGGTTCGCCTGCCGGGCGAACAGATCCAGCACCGTCGGTGTGGCACCCGCTGCGGAACTCATCGTCATCCTCCGTGAAGGCCGTAGAACACCGGCTCGGGCTCCGGCTCGTCGTCGAACCCGGTTCCGTTGCCGTTCGCCTTGGTCCCGTTGCTTTCCGGATTGGCGAACTGCGTGTGATAGAGCTCCGAGTAAAGGCCGCCGGCGGCCAGCAGTTCGTCGTGCGTCCCGCGCTCACGGACCCCGCCGCCGTCGATCACGAGGATCTGGTCGGCCTCGCGGATCGTGGACAACCGGTGGGCGATCACCAGCGAAGTGCGGTCGCGCAGGGCGGTCTTGAGCGCCCGCTGGACCGCGGCCTCCGACTCGGAGTCGAGGTGAGCGGTGGCTTCGTCGAGCACGACGATCGACGGCGCCTTCAGCAACAGCCTGGCGATCGCCAGTCGTTGCTTCTCCCCGCCCGACATGCGGTAGCCGCGATCGCCGGCGACGGTGTCGAACCCGCTGGGGAGGGACTGGACCAGGTCCCAGATCTGGGCACCCTTGCAGGCCTCGATCAGCTCTTCCTCGGTGGCGGTCGGGCGGGCGTAGAGCAGGTTTTCCCGGATCGTGTCGTGGAAAAGGTAAGAATCCTGGCTGACCACCCCGACCGATTCGCGGAGCGAGTCGAAGGTGAGGTCCCGCAGATCCTGTCCGCCGACGCGAATGGTTCCGGAGGTCGGGTCGTACAGCCGGGTCACCAGATGGGTGATGGTGCTCTTCCCGGCGCCGGACGGGCCGACGAGCGCGGTGAGGGTTCCGGCCGGCACGTGGAAGTCCACGCCACGCAGGACATCCGCCGTCACTTCCCCTCGGCCCTTCGCGCCCCGCACCTGCTCCAGCGACGACAGCGAGACCTCGTCCGCGGTGGGATAGCGGAACTTCACGTCCTCGAACGCGATGTCCGGCGCCACATCCTTCGCGAGTCCGACCGCGTCGGGCTTTTCCTTGATCAGCGGCTTCAGGTCGAGGATCTCGAACATCCGGGAAAAGGACACCACGACGGTCTGCGCGGTCTCCTGCATCCCGGACAGCTGGGTGATCGGCCCCAGCAGCCGCGTGAGCAGGGTGGCGATCGCGATCAGCGTGCCGAGCTGGAACACCCCGTCGAGCACGAGGCCGCCACCGATGCCGTAGACGATCGCCGTGGCGATCGAGGCCATCAGCGTCATCATGACGAAGGACATCCGGCCCCAGACGGAAAGGCTCACCCCCAGCTTGCGGATCCAGCCGGCACGTTCCCGATACTCGGCCATCTCCTCGGCCGGACGGCCGTAGAGCTTGGAGAGCATCGCCCCCTGGACGTTGAACCGCTCCTGGAGAAGGCCACCGAGACTGGCATTGGCCTCCATGATCTTTCCGGTGCGCCGCCCGATGAGCCGTCCCACCTGGACCCAGGGCACGAGGAACAGCGCAACCAGCACCAGCGTGACGACGGCGACGAGCCACGACAGGTAGATCAGCTCGGCCAGCACCAGCACCACCGTGACCGCGCTGGTCGCCGCCACCAGCAGGTGACCGAACGTCTGCTGGGTCATGATCACTTCGGTGTGCAGCCGGTTCACCAGCACCCCGGTCTGGGTCCGGGTGAAGAACGCGATCGGCAGCCGCCGGACGTGGTCGAGCACCTGGATCCGGAGGTCGTAGGTGACCCCTTCCCCGACCTTCCCTGCGATGTAAGCCGACGCCAGCGACAAGGCCGCGGTCAGCACGGCGAGGACGGCGGTCAGGCCTGCCATCCAGACCACGACCCCGAGGTCGTTCTTCAAGATGCCGTTGTCGATGAGCTCTCTCATGATCAAGGGCGTCGCGACGACGACGACGGCCTCCAACAAGGCGATGACAACGAAGAGCGACACCTTGCCGATGTGCGGGCGAAAGTAGCCGAGCACTCTGCGCACCGTCCCCTTGCGGACCGTCATCGACCAGGGATCGGGGTCGTCATCCCTCGGGTTCGGTGCGCCGAAGCGCATCACTACGTCCATACGGTCATTCCTCCCACGCGCGAAGTCCGCGATCTCAATCGTGCTGAATCGTGTCGATGTCCACGAGTGGGGCCAAGCGAACATCTCCGTGATCACAGGGAAATTCCACCCATGACCGTCCACAAGCGACACATCGGCCGGCTGCTGCAGACGCTCGGGAAAACCATTCGAGGGATAACCGTGGCGGTCGCCCCGTTGCAGGCGTTCACCTGGCCGCGAAGGCCTCCCTGCTTCGTGAAAGAGCCCCCACTACCGCCGCTGACAAGCGCACCGGGCATGTCGCGAAAGCCACTTTCGGGACATCTGATGTCCCGAAAGTGGCTTTCGCGACACCCAGATCAGTTCCCGCCGGGCACAGGCGGAACGTGCCAGCCGTGGAACCGGAGCGCTTCGGCGAGCTTGCCGGTGTCCTCCGGGCGCACGGACATCTCGGCGACACCGACCGGCAGACCCGTCGAGTGCTCCAACCGGACGTCCTCGATGTTGACGTCGGCCAGTTCCGCCGCGTTGAACAACCGGGCCAGCTCCCCTGGCCGGTCCCGCAACACCACCTGTACCACGGCGAAATCGCGCACCGGCCCGCTGTGCTTGCCGGGGATCCGGCCGTGGCCGTCCACACCGCGCCGCAGCAGATCCAGCACGTCGTCCCACTCGCCGGAGCGCAGCGCCGAAGCCGCCGAGGCGAGGTCGGCCGCGATCCGGTCGAGCACTCCGGCCACCGGCAGGGCGTTCCCGGCAAGGATCTTCCGCCACAGCAAGGGATTCCCGGCGGCGATGCGCGTCACGTCGCGCAGCCCCTGCCCGGCGAGGCTCAGCGGGACGTCGCCGCCGCCCACCAGGCTCGCCGCCACCGCCGACGCCACCACGTGCGGGGCGTGCGACACCAGCGCCACCGCCGAGTCGTGCTCGGCCGCGCCGACGGTGACCACGTTCGCCCCGCACAGTGCGACCAGTTCCCGCGCCCGCCGCAAGGCATCTGCTCCCGTCACGACCCCGGGGCAGAGCGCCCAGGGACGACCCAGGAACAGATCGGCGCGGGCCGCGGCCGGGCCGGACCGCTCCCGGCCGGCGAGCGGGTGGCCGGGCACGAAGGAGGTCAGGTCACAGCCGAGCCGCTCCGCGTCCGCGATCGGATCGGCCTTGACACTGGCGACGTCGGTGTACGCCCGCGCCGCGCCCTGTTTCTGCAACTCGGCCAGCCGCTCCCCCACCAGATGCGGCGGCACGGCGATCAACGCCAGGTCCGTTTCCTCGCCTGTCCACTCCTGGCCCGCGCCGAGTTCACACGCCAGCCGGACGGCGTGCGCGTCGACGTCGGAGAGGTAGACCGCCACGCCCTTCTCACGAAGGGCCAGCGCGGCCGAGGTGCCGATCAGACCAGTGCCGACCACAAGCGCCTTCTCGATGGGCACCTCATACTCCTTATGCCGTTCACCGGGTCATCCCGTGGCGAGATCCGTCGCCCGGTTCTCCAAGTGATCCGCGAACCCCGCCCAGACCCGGGCGTGATCTCTGGCGAACCCGGCGACCACGCCGTACAAATGCGGCGGAACGCCGTGCAGGATTCTTTCCCACTCCTGCCCGTCCATGGAATGCATGGAGAGCATGCGCAGCAGGATCCGGCCGACTTCGCTCAACCGCAGCGCGGGATCGGCCTTGAGCTGCTCCAGCACGACGAGACGTTCTCGATCCACGGCACGCCCGATGTCGGGTTCCGTCCGGCCCAGCGGAAGCGGCTTGGTCCGCAACCTCCTGCTCCCGTCCGGCGTCGGGCTCTCACCACGCTCCAACCGGCCGCGCACATCCCGGACCGTTTCCGGTGAGATACCGACCTGCTTGGCGACCTGCCGGAGCGAAAGGCCCGGATCACTGCGGATGAGGTCGGCGGCGTGTCTTCTCCTCTCCGAACTGTCGATGGGGCGGATACGCCCGTCCCGCCCGATCCTGGCCTCGTTTCCGGTATCTCCTCCACATTTGCGCAGGTCGGCCACCGTGCCGGCGGAGATGCCGGTCGCCGACGCCACCCGCCGATCGGACCACTGCGGATGCGTCCCGATGATCTGGACGGCCGCACGTTTGCGATCGGCGAGCGAGAGCGGCAGGCCGTGCCGGATGTTCGCCTCGACGGCCAGGACGAACGCGTCGGACTCGGCGCCGTCGACGAACCTCGCCACGATCTTCGTATCGCCTCGGACCCGCGCCGCCTTGAGCCGGTGCAGGCCGTCGACGACCTGCATCGTCGGTCGGTGAACGAGAATCGGCGGAAGTTCCCCCTCGGCCGACAACAGTGTCTCGACGTGCTCCGGATCTTCACCCGAGGTTCTCGGCGAAGACACGGAAGACAGCCGGGACAGCTCGATTTCGACAACCGGGAGAGCGAATATGTCAACCCTCATCGGATCCACCTAGCCCCCATTGGATCTTTATCCGTCCACTTTGCGGTACGGCAGAGAACCGCACCGTCCAACTGCTTAGCCACGATGGTTGGACACCACGAGCCCGTCCGCACCAACCCCATACCGTGCGGCGGGCGTCCTCGACATTGAGGATCCCGATGAGCGCCACCGGTCAGGCCCGCCTGACGACGGGCCGCCTCCCCGGCCTCCCAGATGACCGGCGGTGGCGCGTACTCCGGCGAACTACCGAAGCTCTTGCTCGACGACCTCGGCCAGACCAAGGCCAAGGCCCGCTTTGACACACCGTGTGGGGACATGTCGGGACCGGCTCAGTGGTTCCGCCGGTTGGAATCTGCGATCGCCCCGTGGTCGCGAGTGAACCTCGCGCCCCCTCAGTCCCCAGTGAGTGCACACCTGGTCAGCATGACACGACCAATCCTTGTCGGCAATTGACGAACAATGGGGATACCTCACAGCGAAGGTCTTCGTCCAAGGCCTTCGTTCAAGATCGACTCAAGAACCTACGCTTTTCGTATCAGCGCTAGTAAAACGAGCTAGGCTGTTCGCCGCCCCAGTTAGGCCGTTCGCAGGTCTTGTTTTCCGGTCTCGATGATTCCGCCGCGGCGTTCTTGGTTCACGCGAACGGTTTCCCCCGTCCACCTTTGCCTGGACTTCCCCCGTGCGGGTGATGCAGGGAAGGGTTCTCGCTTTACTTTCTCACCCGTCGCCCGATACTCATCGCACAGTTCAGCGTCAAGGCCCATTAGTGGGTAACCCACTACAAATGAACTCGCCAAAGATGAAATGCGCCTGTTCATCCTGATGGCGGTTGCGGAGACGAGATCGTCGCGCGGACAGAGGAAAAGAACCAACCATCGGACGTCTACGTTTCAGCGCGAAGACGAGGCGGTGGGCAGGGTGGAAGGCGGCCCCGTCAAGCGTCCAGCCGGACAGTGCGGCACCGCAGCGCTCGGCACGTACACGAAGGACCCCTTCACTGCGCCTGGCGCAAGGAAGGGGTCCTTCATGTACTCAAACCAGAGCACTCACGAGTTTGCGATGGGAAAGTCGAAATAGGTGTCCGGATACGGTTCGTTCTTCAGGTTGTAATGCCACCACTCGAACTCATAGGAGCGGAAACCGCTGTCCACCATGATGGAGCAGAGGTGTTCACGGTTCTTTTCCTGCTCCGGCGTGATTCCCGCCGCGCCGTGGTGCGAAACGACGTCCATCACGTCATGGTCGCCGCCCATGTCGGCGAGTTCGCCGGTGTCCAAGTGGTACAGCGTCAGGTCCACCGTGCTACCCCGGCTGTGGCCCGATTTGGTGGCCACGTAGCCCTTTTCGAACATTTGGGGCCGGTCGATGTTCGGGTAATGCCTGAGCTTCTTACGGCCGTCTTCGGGCTGTTCCGCCCAGCGCATGAAGCAGTCCACGGCGCGCTGCGGGCGGTAGACGTCCCAAAGGAGCAGGCCGAAGCCGAGAGACTCGGCTTTCTCCCGCGCCTTCTCCAACGCCGCACAGAAGGCCCGCGTACCGACGACGCGATTCACCAGGTATCCGTCCACCGGTTTGCCGGTGAAGTTGTCCCAGGTGGCGTATTTGGCATCCCAGCGGATTCCGGGCACAACCTCGTCTACGAAGACGAAATCGTCTTTCATCCCTCGCGCCCCGCCAAGGCCAGCTTCGCCAGCCTGTCGATCACGTCGCCGAGCGAGAGGCCGGCGGCCGCCATCATCCGCGGGTAACGGCTGTACGAGGTCAGGCCGGGAAGGGTGTTGACCTCGTTGAGGACCACGCTTCCGTCTTCCTTGAGGAACAGGTCGACCCGCGCGAGTCCCCGGCAGCCCAGGGCGCGGTAGATGGCCTTCGCGGTGTCCTGGACGACCGCGCGCGACTCCGCCGAGATGTCGGCGGGAACGATGAAGCTCGAGTTCTCGGAGCCGGTCTCGGGGCTCTCTTCCTGGTGGATCTTGAAGAATCCGTGGGTCAGCGCGACCCGGTCGCACTCGCCGGCGAACAGCTCGTCGTCGTTGCCAAGGATGGAGCAGCCGATCTCGCTGCCGATGACGGCTTCTTCGATCAGCACCTTCGAGTCGAACTCGCGCGCCTCCGCCAGCGCGGCGGCCAGCTCTTCCTTGCTGGACACCTTGCTGACACCGAAGGACGAACCCGAGCGGGCCGGCTTCACGAAGACGGGGTAGTCGAACTGGTCGGGGTCGACGTCGTTGTCGTCCGTGACGATCCAGAAGTTCGGCGTGGGGATCCCCGCGGCCTTGATGACGGAATAGGTGAGGGACTTGTCCATGCACATGGCCGAGCTCGGGACATCGCAGCCGATGTAGGGGATGCCGGAGATCTCCAGCAGGCCCTGCATCGCGCCGTCTTCACCGAGCTTGCCGTGCAGGACGGGCAGCACCAGGTCGAGGGCGATCGTCTCGTACTTGCCCTCGTCCAGTACCAGCAGCCCGTGCACGCCCCTGTCCGGCGACAGGACGGCCGGACGGCAGTTCCCGCTGGTCTCCCAATCCGCGGCGGGGGCGTCGCAGAGCATCCAGGCGCCGCCCTGCGTGATCCCGATGTAGTACGGCTCGTACTTGCCGAGATCGAGGTGCTTCTGGACCTCCAGCGCAGACTTGATGGAGATAGGGTGCTCTTCGGAAAGGCCGCCGAACAGAATTCCGATTTTCAACCTATCCATACTACTTCCCGCTTTCGAATTTGAGACAATTGATGATGGAGTTTTCAACAGTGTCACTCAGAGCGTGGTCCGTGTAATAGGCGGTATGCGGACTGATGATCACATTCGACAGCTCTTGCAGCCGCAGCAACGGCTTGTTGCCGTCGATTGCCTTGTCCCGGCAGTCGGCGTAGAAGATTCCTTCCTCCCCTTCGAGGACATCCAGCGCCGCTCCGCCGAGGTTTCCGCTTTCCAGGGCCGAGATGAGGGCCTCGGTTTCGATGAGCGGACCGCGCCCGGTGTTGATGATGTACGCGCCACCCTTCATCTCCTCGATGTTCCGACGATCGAGGAGGTGATACGTGTCCGTGTTGAGTGGCACGTGAAGTGTCACGATATCGCTCTGCTGCAGCAATTCGTCGAGTGGGACGTAATCGGCGGAGGCGTTGAGAATCGTGTCGTAGGCCAGTACCCGGCAGCCGAAGCCCTTCAGCCTGTCCATGACCGCGACACCGATGCGCCCGGTGCCGACCACCCCGACGGTCAGGTCGCGCAGTTCTTTCCCGCGTACGGCGTTCAGCCGGTAGTCATGAACTTCCGTACGGCGGATGATGGATTTGGCGTCGCGCACCACCATCAGCATCAGCATCAGCGTGAAGTCCGCGACGCTGTCCGGCGAGTAGGCGACGTTCCCGACGGTGATGCCGACGCTCTCGGCGTATTTCACGTCGAGGTGATTGAACCCGATACTCCGCGTGGAGATGTACTTCACGCCTGCCTCGCTGAGCGCGAGAAGAATGGAGTTCGAGATCGGAGTCTTATGACCGACACTGATGCATCGGTTACCTGACGCCAATTCGATATTGGCTTCGGATACCGGCGCTTCCGCGATGGTCGGCGTTATGCCGAAGCGAGGCGCCATCTCCTTGAACAGGACGGCCTCGTCCTGACCGCATCCATAAATCGTGATTCCCCTTGCCTCGTCGGCCGAGGAGGGCGCGGACGCCAGCGATCGGGAGCGACTTGCCTCTGATCGCGCTGGTTCGCTGTAGGTCATGGCGGACATTGTAGGCAGCATGCTGCCGCCGCCTTGGACGGGGTTTTCGACACGCCGACACTAGGTTACCGGTAGGTAACGCCGTGTGCACGCCGTGCTGATCCCCGGGGGCGACCCCTCGGCCCGGCGTCCCCCTCCACCTGCGCCATGACCGCTGACAAGAGATCTTGCCCGCCCGGCCCACGTCCCGGAACCGTCCCGTGACGGAGACCACTCTCGCTCGACGCAACCTTAGCACCGGTCAACCGTCGGAACCGTGCCCTGCCACGCGACGGCGTGTGCCGACACGAGGCGCGCGAGCTCTTCCGGCGCGTCCCGCGCCACGAGATGACCGGCGGCCGGAACCCTGGCGACCGTGACCCGGCGGTTGGCCGCGCGCAGACGGTGCACATCGGCCTCGCTGAGCGGCGATCCCGGCCCGGCGTGCACCACCAGAATGGGCAGGTCCAAGGCCCCGGCCGTGACGAAAAGGGCGGGCCCCGACCCGAGGATGTCGTCCACGAGGTGGGTGTAGCGGCCGCCGAGTCCGTGGAAGTCGAGCCATGAGCGCATACGGGCCGGCGCGAGGTCCGGTACGACGTCGACGAGCACGAGCCCGGCGACGCGTTTCGCGACGGCGGGATCCGCGAGAGCGGCGATGGCGGCCATCCCGCCGACCGAAGCACCCACGAGGACGATCGGCACGGGCTCGCGGCCGATCATCTGGACCACGTCGTCGGCGAGGGTCCGGAGCGTGGTCGCCTTGCCGGAGCTGTCCCCGTGACCACGCAGGTCGTAGGCCACCGTCCGCAGACCCTGCCGGGCCAATATCGCCGCGACCGGCACCCAGACGCTCCGCCGTTCCCCGCCCGCGTGGAGCAGCAGGACCGTCGGACCGCTGCCGGTCACCGTGCCCCGGAGGGTGACATCGCCCAGCGTGAGACTGATTTCGGTCATCGTCTTCTCCCAGTTACCTTGAGATGCCAAGGTAGCTCACTTACCTTGGTGCATCAAGGTACGATCCGGACGTGACGTCACCCCGTGCCAGAAGGAGTCCGGAGGAGGCTCGACGCCTGATCCTCGACGCCGCGGCCTCGCTGCTCGCCGAGTCCGGCGTCGCCGCCGTCCAGATGCGCGCGGTGGCCGCGCGGGTCGGCATGACCGACGCCGGCGTCGCCCACCACTTCGGCAATCGCGAGAAGCTGCTCGCCGAACTCCTCCGGCACGGCGGCCGCCGCCTTCGAGACGCGCTCCAGGACCTCCTCGCGGGCTGGCTGGACCGCGACGCCGACCTGCTCGAACTCGTCGAGGCTCTCCATTCGCTCTACCGGCACGGATACGGCGAGCTCGCGGTGGCGCTGCACGCGGCGGGATGGCGCGACCCCGGCAGCGGCATGCTCACCCCGGTCGTCGACGCCCTCCACCGGCTCCGGCCCCCCGGCCACCCGATCGACGACACCCGGCTCGCCGTCGCGGCCCTGCATCAGGCGATGGCCATGGAGGCCCAGTACGGCGGCGCTTTCCGGCGCAGCGCCGGAGTCACAGGTGCCGCTTCGGACGATTCAGCCGCCCAGGTGCGCTGGTGGGCGCGCCAGCTCCACCTCGCGCTCGGCCTCAAGCCCGATAAGGACCGTGATCCCCGAGATCCGGGCTCACCCGCGGCTGACGGCCGTCCTGCTCCGGCACCGGGGTGACCTTCGGCCGCTCGGTCTCGTGTTCACGGTAGCGGGATTCGACGACGTGATCCTCTCGCCGGCGAGCGAGCACCGACAAGGTGAGAACGTGGGCCACGGCCAAGAGCAGCAGGAAGACGCCCAGCCTGCCGACGAACGCGGAGGTCGAACCGGACCAGTCCGGCACCGCGACCGAGACCAGGGCCAGCACCCCGATCGCGGCCAGGTGGAAGACCGTCACCACCATCCAGGCCACCGATCCGCTTCCCTCGCGGGCGTCCGGCCCACTCAGGAAGCGGCGCGCACCGCGGTAGAGGATCTGGCCGTCCGCGACGATGAAGATCAGTCCGATGATCAGGAACCCAGGAAGCTCGTTGTCGGGCATCGTTGCCTCCTCCGTTTCCCGAGGAGTACCCACAGGCCGGCGCGAGACGGCGCCGATGACCGGATCGAGTGACAGGGCGCGGCCGGTCACCAGTCGCAACGGTGGTACATGAAGGACCCCTTCCTGTACCTAGGCGCCAAGGAAGGGGGCCTTCATGTACTTCAGCAGGTCAGCGCAGTCCCTGCGAGATGAACTCGCCCTGCCCCTCGAGCGCGCCCAGCGCCGCCCGCAGCTCGGCGGCGTACTCCTCGGTCCCGGCGCGCAGGCCCCGTTCGACGACGCCGACGGTGTCGAACGCCTCGACGTCCCCACCGCTCAGCGCGGCGACGGACTCCTTGACGACAGCGCCCAGCAGCAGCTCCTCGGGCGCGACCGGCGTTCCTTCCAGCGGCCAGACGAGGTCGTCCAGCACGCCCTGCCCGCCGACTTCGCGGACCAGGCCCGCCGCGGTGATCCCCGGCACCCGGAAGCCCTCCGGCAGCACCGCGCGGACGCTCATGCTGTGCGACAGCCAGTACAGCAGCTGCGCGTTGACCTCCTGTTTGACCGGCTTCGGCGTCAGCCACAGCGTGAGGTTCACGTAGTACTCGGTGAGCCGGTCGAGTACCTCGCCGCCCTTCTCGAAACCCCACAGGTTGAGGTCGAAGTAGTGGTGCCACGTGGAGTCCGCGACGATCCGCCCGACGCCTGCCGCGGCACCGTCGTACACGCTGGTCACGCCGTAGACCTGACCGTCACGCTTGTCCGTGCCGCGCGCGACGATCTCGGGCTTCGGCTGCCCCGTGCGTCCTGACGGCCACACGTCCGCCGGGTACTGCTCGGGAATGAGCAGCTGACCCTCGTGCATGTGGTCCGGGAAGACCGTGATCGGGCCGCGCCTGCCCTGGAACAACGCGTGCGGCCTGCCGCCCTGCTTCCGCAGGATCAGCTCCTGCGGATACGGGTCGAGATCGTTCGGGATCGGCATGTTGACGTCGGTTCCCCACGGATCGGGCTGGTGGGTGTTGTGACTGAACTCGATGCTCGCGTCCGGCCGGTCGTTCCACACCCGCAGCTCACCCGCGCGCGGGACCCGGTGCCCCAGCGCCCGCCCCAGGTTCAGATAGGCGGGCAGTGCGGGATCCGCTTCCGGCGGCCGCGGATTGGAGTGGTCGCCGACGATGAGCACGCCACCGCCGCCGTCCATCCAGGTGCGCAGCGCCGCGACCTCCGCGTCCACGAGTTCGTTTTCCGGCTGACCCGGCAAATTGCACGGGAGCAGCCCGAAGAACCACACTTGCTGAAATCGGCCGAGCACTTCGGAAGTGAGTTTGTTGACGGCGTGGCCACCGTCGTGCCGATTGATCAATTCGATTTCGAACTGCGCGAAGAACGGCTGGTTCCCCAAGATCAGATCGCGAAGAATACCCACCGCGAACCCGTTGTTCCCGCTGAAGCCGATGAAATCGGTGTAAAACAGGATTCTGATCTTCGGCTTGGCGGCCGGACTCACTTGATCGATGGCGATACGTGCGTCGAACATGAATATCCCCCTTGCTTGGAGCGGCATGCCGTCCTCCCCGGCAGCGCGCTCTCTTCCACGTATACCGGAACTTCCGGCGGTGTCGCAGGCATCGGGTCCCGGCAAGGGATTTCGCTGTGATCGACGCGCCGGACCGAGGAATGATCCGGCGGACTCCCCTTCTTCGATTCCTTGCGCGAGGATGCGGTGATGGCCTACCGGACCTGGATGCGCTACTTCACACCGTCCGCCGTGCACCGACGGCTGGGCCTGGTGTGCCTCGGCGTCGGGCTACAGCACGGCGTCCTGCCCGTCGTGGGACCTCGCGTGCTCGATCATCACGTGGCCGTCGTGGTGTCCAAGGGACGCGGCTGGTTCGCCGTGGCTGGCGGGGAACGACAGGAGGTCGTCGCCCCCGCACTGCTGTGGCTCGTCCCCGGCGTCGGACACCACTACGCGCCCGATCCCGTGCAGGGCTGGGAAGAATGCTTCGTCGACTTCGACGGCAGCGCCGTGGACGCCTATGTGGAACTCGGCTACGTCACGCCCGAGGCGCCGGTGGTGCCCTTGGGCGACGTCGTGATCGTCCGCGACATCGTGAGCCGGATCGTGCGCTGCGCGCGGGGCGGCAGCCCACTGGCCCAGGTCGACGCCTCGGCCGCCGTGCATCACCTGCTGGTGGCGCTGCGACGGGCGCGTGCCGACCGCACCCCCAGCGGCGGTTCCCTGCTGGAGGCGCTGGCGCAGGACGCCCTGTTGCCGATCAGCGTCGCGGAGATCGCGGCCCGCCGCGGCATGACGCTGCCCGAACTGCGCGCGGCCGTACGCCGGAGCACCGAGTCCGGCCTGAAGGACCATCTGCTGACGCTCCGCCTCAACCGCGCGAAGGAACTCCTGGCCACCACACGGATGCCGGTGTTGAGCGTGGCGCAGGCGATCGGCTACGAGGACGCCGCCTACTTCACCCGGCTCTTCACCCGCCGCGTCGGCGTCTCACCGGGACGGTTCCGCGAATCGCGGGCCCAGGCCGTCCCCGGCGGCTGGAGTTCGCGGATCCCCTCCCCCGACGACCCGCCCCTCGTGCCGCGGGACGGACTCGCCTGAGCTTGGACTTCCGCAGGGTGACGCTTGGACTTTCCGCGCAATAACTGCATGAACAACGCTTGAAGTTGAGTGAACGCGTTGACTTCCGCGCAGTAACGTTCATAACATCGGCGACCGCCCCGCCAACTGTGGTGCGGGTCACCCTTGGGAGAGAGTCATGCGGACCCTGCCTCTTCTCGGCGCCGCGGCGTTGGCCGTGGCGGCGACCATGGTGGTACCGGTGTCGTCCGACGCCGCACCGCCGGACGCGACGTACACCATCACGGTCGACGCCAAGAAGTCGTTCAGCCCGACCACCGACACCCCGGCGAGTACCTATGTCGACAAGGACGGCACGTTCTACTTCCAGCAGGCGGCCGCGCTCTACGGGGCGGACCAGCCGCGCGAGTGGGAGTTCTACAGCGGGCGTGATTTCGACAGCTTCACCAAGAACCCCGTCAGCGACGCGGTGAACCCGGCCAACCCCGCCGACCGCAACGACGACACGACCTGGCGCTGCAACAACAGCCCTACCGGCAAGGAATCCACCTATCCGCCCGCCGGATCGGGCTACTCGCAACGCAACTTCTGCGACCTCGTCGGCACGTGGGTCGATCCGGACACCGGTGACTGGTACGGCCTGATCCACAACGAATTCACGCCCGAGCCGTTCGGCGCGTACTCGTTCTCCCACTACGACGCGATCGATTGGGCCGTGTCGAAGGACCAGGGGAAGACGTGGGCCATCAAGGACCACGCGATCACCTCGCCGTACAGCACCAAGCGCGGTGACACGTCGGCCTTCCCGCACCAGACGTTCGACTACGGCGACGGCGACCCGCGCCTGTTCGTCGACACCGCGTCCGGCTACTTCTACGTCTACTACGGCTCGCGCATCGTGCCGAAGGCGGGCGCCGGTGGTCCGATGACCGGGCTGGCCCACGTCGCCCGCGCACCGATCTCGGGCAAGATGGCGACGGGTTCGTGGCAGAAGTGGTTCGACGGCGCCTGGACCCAGCCCGGCGTCGGCGGCCGCGAGAGCAACATGGTCCCCGTGTCGTCGGCAGGCGACACCGGTTTCACCCCTGTCGCGGACGACTACGACCCGGCCAACACCGGCAACGTCAGCCAGCAGATCGCCGCCGGGCAGCTGCCGCGTAAATCCGATCTGTTCATCATGAACATCGCCTACAACGCGCATCTGGGTCTCTACATCGGTGCGCCGGAAGCCGTGGACAGCGTCGTCCCGCAGCGTTATTACGTGACCGACGACCTGGCGACGCAGAAGTGGCGGCTGATCGGCGACACCGGGAGCTACACCAACCAGTCCTGGTACCGCTGGTTCGTCGACGCCGCGAACAAGACGAACTCCACCATCATCGGCAAGCAGTTCCGGTCGTACTGCGCGGTGGCGTGTTCCGGCAACGCGGGCGGCGAGTACACCACCCAGACCATCACGTCGTCCGCGCCCGCACCGTCCCCTGTGGACACTTCACGCAAGTACCGCATCGGCCTCGGCGACGGCCGCGTTCTCGCTCAGGGCACCGGAACCGCGACGACGTCCGTCGCGAGCACGACCGGCTCCGACCGCGAAGCGTGGCAGTTCTCCGCCGACGGCGACGGCTCGTACCGCGTCGTCAACGCCGCCACAGGCCAGTTCCTCGGCGTCGACGCGGTACAGGCGGGCAGGGCGTGGGGCGTGAAACCCACCGTCACCTCGTCTTCAACGGTGGGGCAACAGTGGTTCATCATTCAGTCCACTGTGGACTCCAAGACGTTCCGGCTGGTGAACCGCTACAGCGGACTGGTGCTCGGCCTTTCCGGCAAGGCGTCACGCCTGGCGGAGACCACCCCGCCGCGGTCATGGACCGACACCACCGGAAACACCGTCGGCGGCGGCCGGACCGCGGCCGAGCAGACGCTGAAGTTCACCGACGCCGGCGCGGGTACGGGCACGCTCGACGGGGTCCACACCCTCGCCGCGTCCGGCAAGAACCTCGACGACCCGGACTCGTCCACGGCCACCGGCACCCCACTGGTCACCTGGGCGCCGAACCAGGGCGCCAACCAGAAGTGGCTGTTCACCAGGCAATCCGACGGTTCCTACACCCTGACCAACACGCATTCGAAGCTGTGCGCCGACGTCGAAGGCGGGGCCACCACCGCGGGTGCGCGGGTCATCCAGTGGACGTGCACCGGCGGCCCCAACCAGCGCTGGTCCGCGGCGAAACAGCCGAACGGGACATACAAGCTCACCAGCGTCCGGTCGGGACTGCTCCTGACGACCGCGTCCACTTCGGACGGTGCGGCCGTCACGCAACGGGCCGACACCGGCTCCGCGCTCCAACTCTGGGCGATCTCCTAGCAAACACGCGAGATCTCCACCCAAACACGCGAGATCTCCATCCAGACACGCGTGTTCGCCCTCCAAGCACGCGTGTTCGCCCTCCAAGCACGCGAAGACTCTCGAAACGTATGGCCCGTCCCGACCCGGGGCGGGCCACACGCGCCTTCACCGGCGGGTTGCGCCTGTGTGGCCCATCACACTTTCACTGCACGTATCCCCCTCGTGGCCGTCTCCCCTTATGAGAACACTTTCGGTGAAAAGTTCACCGGGAGCTGGAGGGAGAGACCATCATGAACCGCACGAGCATCATCCGCACCGCCACCATCACCGGCGTCGCCGCAGCTCTGAGCCTCGCCGCCATCGTCCCGGCGCTGGCCACCCCGCAGGCCAGCCCGCTGTCCAACCCGCTGGCCGCCCCGTCCGCCGACCCGGTCACCACCGTGGCCGACCTCGACGGCGACGGCGAGATCGAGACGGTCTCCGCCCAGCTCACCGGCGACAACGACCAGGTCATCTCCGCGACCGTGAACGGGACGTTCACCTCGATCCACCTCGGCGCCGACAGCTCCGTCCCCCTCGAGGCCCCGCGCGTCGCCGACCTGAACGGCGACGGCCGCGCGGAGCTCATCGTCGCCCAGTCGGTGGGGGCCAACACGACCTTCTTCACCGCTTTGCACTACGACGGCCGCAACCTCAGCCAGGTCGTCGACGAGAACAGCAAGCCCCTCTCCGTCGCCGAGGGCGGCGGGGTCGCCGCCCACCTCGGTTACCAGTGCACCCCGCTCAACGGCGGCGGACGCACCTTCGAAGTCGTCGCCTCCGAGGCCGACGACGTCAGCGCGGAACCGCTCACCTACAGCGGCACCCGCACCGTCTACACCCTTCGCGACGGCGCGCTGACCGCCCAGAGCCGCCTGCCGATCACTTCCCGCCCGGTCACCGACCCGGTGCTCGGCGCCGACGCCGCGACCTGCGCCCAGACCGGAAGCTGACCTCGGCGGGCGAAGGTAATTCGGGCAGACCCACTGCCCGGGAACGCCTTTCAGCCGAAGCACGGCCCTGTTTTCCCCGCGAGCGAAATGACCAAGGGAGGAAAAGGATGTTCCGCAAGCTTGCCACCGGTTTCGGCATCGCCGTCGTCGCATTCGGCGCCGCTGTTTCCGTGGCCGCACCGGCTTCCGCCGCAGAAGAGTCCTACACGGTCGTCGGCAGGTGGGCCGGGACCGGAAACGAACAGGCGGGAACCTGCGAAGGCATGAGGATTCTCTACTTCCCCAGTGGTGAATGCGTGTTCTACAACGGCAACACCGAATTGCGCGTTCCCAGCTGACAGCCGCCGCGAGGCAGGAGAGCCCGCGATTCGGCACCTACTTGCGATGGTTGCACGCGCAAGGATCGCAACCAGGTGCCGAATCGCGGGCGGTTCGCGTTACGGGGCGTAGGTCAGGCAGTTGGCGGCATGGTCGCCTTGACCCGGACCGACTCGGACACTCGACGCGGTGCATTCCAGAGCCGAGTTGTGGCGGCAGTCGGACCGCGAGCAGGCCCCCACCTGCGCGGTCACCCGATCGAGTCCGCCTTTGGTGTTGAGCGGGACGAACGTTCCGCAATCGGCGGACCCATTGCCTCCGCCCACCGTGATGGCGAAAGCGTGACAGCCGTCGTGGTTGTAGGAACAACCACTGACCGTACATTCGTGGACAGCGGGCATTTCGGTGGTGGTCATAACGACTCCTGCGATTCGTGGTGGTGGTGTCGTTCGGTGCCTCCAGGGTTACACCGCTCCACGGCCGCGGCAATTCGAAACACCCGCGAGGGGGTTATCTGGCGAGCAGCCGTTCCAGCCAGGATTCCCGCGCGGCGAGACACGCCCGGGTGACCGCCGATTCGGGTGCGAGATCGTAAAAGCCGTGAAAAGCGCCGCCCCAGACATGCAGTTCCGCTTCACCACCGGCGGCCCAGATGGCGCTGGCGTAGGCCACGGCCTCGTCGCGGAACACCTCGACCGCGCCGACGTCGATGAACGTCGGCGGCAACCCGCCGAGATCGGTGGCGCGGGCCGGGGCGGCGTACGGCGAGACGTCGGGCGTTCCCCGCCGCTCCCCCAGGACCATCGTCCACGCCGTCAGGTTGCTGGTCCTGTCCCAGACCCCGACACCGTCGTACTGGCGTGAGGACACGGTTTCGCCGCGGTCGTCGATCATCGGGCACTGGAGCAGCTGTCCGGACAGCGCCGGGCCACCGCGGTCGCGGGCCAGCAGCGTGACGCCGGCGGCGAGGCCGCCTCCGCCGCTCCCGCCGAAGATGACCAGCCGATCCGGGTCGAACCCCAGTTCGCCCGCGTGCGCGGCCATCCATTCCAGACCGGCGTAGCAGTCCTCCACCGGCACCGGATGCGGATGTTCGGGCGCACGCCGGAACTCGACGGTGACCGCGACGGCGTCGTACTTCATCACCCACTCGATGAGCGGACGCACCGACGCGAACCGGTCTCCCATCACCATCCCGCCGCCGTGGACGTGGTAGATCCCCGGCCCGCGGCCGCGGTGATCCGCCCGCGCGAAGACCGACACCGTGATCTGCTCGCCGCCGTGTCCGGGGATCGTGTGGTCAGCGCGGGTGACCGGCTGGTCGCCGATCTGCTCCTCGATGGACGGGAAATCCATCGCCCGATAGCGCTCCAACTGCTCCGCCGTCATGCCGACCGGCACCTTCCCCGCCAGCGCGGGCAGCACGGCGGCGAGTTCGGGATCGTATGCGGGCTCCACCATCCGCCCAAGCTTAGGCCGTGTCCGGTAAGTCTGTTCGCGGTCTTCGCGCCCAGGCGGTCCCTGACGGCACGGGCGGACGCGGCCGAGTACGACCCGGTACGAGGCCGATCCGCCCGCACCGTCAGGAACCACCTGGATCACGAAGCCCATCGAACAGACTTACCGGACACGGCCTAGCCATCCGGCGCAGACGAGCCGTACACGCCGGATCAGAGGTCGAGATCGAGGCGGGACGGCGCCCGGGAGACGCAGCAGTACATCCGCCCCGGCGGCGCGCCGATGTCGTCACGGTGCTCCGGTTCACCGCCGACGACGGAGATCTCGCAACTGCCGCAAACCCCTTCGCGGCACCCGGACGGGATCGGATACCCCGCGTGGTTCAACGCGTCCAGCAAGGACTCTTCCGCGGCGACCGGCACCGTCCGTCCTGATCGGACACAGTGCGCCTCGAACGGCTTGTTGGGCGCGAACTCCTTGACGACGGGCTGAAAACGCTCAAGGTGCAGTCCCTGCACGGGGAACGCCGCCTCGGCCGCGTCGAGCATCGACGCGGGACCGCAGCAGTACACCAGCGCCTGTGGGCCGAGCCCGGCCGCCAGCGCGGCGAAATCGGGCCTGCCGTGTTCCTCTGTGGCGTAGACGCGCACCCGGTCGCCATAGGTCGCCTGGAGATCGCTCGCGAACGGCATGGCGGCCATCGACCTGCCCACGTACACCAACGTCGCCGATGCTCCCGCCTCGACCGCCGCCGCCAGCATCGGTTTCAGGGGAGTGATGCCGATGCCGCCGGCGACGAACAGGTACTCCGGTGCGGGCAGCAAGCGGAAGTTGTTGCGCGGCACCGAAACTTCGAGCGGGCGGCCGGTGCGCAGGAACAGGTGGACGTACTCCGAGCCGCCCCGGCTGAGCCGGTCGTACCGGACGGCGACCCGGTAGCTGCCGTGATCGGCCGGATCCCCGCACAGCGAATACTGCCGGGTCAGCCAGTTCGGCAGTGCCAGATCGACGTGCGCGCCCGGTTCCCAGGGGGCCAGCGGGCCCTCCGCACCGCGCAGGACGAGCGAGACGGTGCCCTCGGCGACCGGCTCGACGTGGTCGAGAATTGTCCGCTGCATCAACGAAATCACCTCAGTACAACTGCCGGTAGCTGGTTTCGAGCATGTTCTCCAGTACCGACGGGTCGACGTCGATCCCCATCTGCTCGACGGCGATCTCTCCCGCGGACGGCAGTTCTTCGGCGAGCGCCTGGCTCGCGGGATCCCAGATCCGGGATCGGACCAGCGCGCGTCCACAGTGGAAGAAGGCCTCTTCGACCTCCACGATGATCGCCAGTTCCGCCGGTTTGCCCTCGGTCCGCATCCGGGCGAGCACGTCCGGTTCGTCGGTGGGATACCCGCGACCGTTGACCCGGAACACTTCCCGCAGGCCGGGGACCATGAACATCAGGCCGATCCCGTCGTTCTCGGCGAGATTGCGGAAGGAGTCGGCGAGTTTGTTGCCCGGCCGGTCGGGGATCGCGAGCAGGCGCTCGTCGAGCACCTTGACGAAGCCCGGGTAGTCGCCGCGCGGTGAGCAGTCGGGCAGGCCCGACGCGTCCGACGTGGCCATCGCCAGCAGCGGGGAATGGGCGATGAACCGATGGCCGTGCCGGTCGACGCGATCGTGGACCTTGGCCTTGATCATGGCTTCCGGCTCCCCGAGCCGGGCACGCACCTCCTCGAACGAGATCCGGCGAGGACGCGTCCCTTGGACGAGATCACTGCTGGTCATGGCACAATTATGAGCAATTACTCAGTCGGTTCGCTACTCGCTTTCACGCCGCTTCACCGGGAGTGCCATGACGTCGGAGCAACGACGGATCCAGCCACGTAAACAGCCGCGTCAGGTCCGGGCCGAGCTGACCCGTCAGCGCATCCTCGCCGCCGCTGCTCACATTTTCGCCGAGTACGGGTACGCCGCGGGGACCACGAACCGGATCGCCGAACGCGCGCGGATCTCGATCGGCTCGCTGTACCAGTACTACCCGAACAAGGACGCGATCCTGGCCGAGTTGCTGACCCGCCACCTCGACGGCGACCGGGGCACCGCGACGCTCCGCAGGTACAAGGAGTCCCCGGATTCGCTGGAGACCATCATCCGGGAGTTCGTGCGCGCGGTGATCGACAACCATCTCGACGATCCGGAGCTGCTGCGGATCATGTTCGAGCAGGCGCCCCGCTCCGCCGAACTGCTGGAGCGGGTCACCCGGGTGGAGTGGGAGATGATCACCGACCTGCACGAGTTGCTCCTCGCCCACCCCGAAGTCCGCGTCCAGGACAAGGACACCGCGGCCCGGCTCGTCTCGTCCACCGTGGAGATGACCGTGCACCAGCTCATCGCCGCCCCCGGCTCCATCGACACCACGCGGTTGGAGAACGAACTGGTGGCGATGATCACCGGCTATCTCCGCGCCTGATTTTCGGGTGTTGACCAGGCGCTGAGTGGGTACCCACCATCGTGACCCGAGTATCGCGAGGAGAGAACAGGATGCGCGGCCTCATCGCAGGCTGGAAACGGAGAGGGAACAGTCTCGCGCTGGCTTGGACACTGATCACCCTCGGTTTGGCCACGATGCTGTGGGTGTCGGGATTCCGTGCGTGGCCGGTCTATCTGACGGCGGCGCCGAGTGCCGTCGTGTCCGTTCTGCTGTGGATCGGCGTCGCGCGCGCCCGCCGCCGGGCGGAGAGCTGAGCTACTTCGTCGCGCGGGTGGCCAGCGCATGGCCGCCACGACGACGCTGGGATCGGAACGTCACTGAGCCCGGTTTCGCCGTGCCGCGCCATGGCTTCCGCTATCTCCCTGTACGCCCCGCCACCGGAGAGGTAGCGGCAGGCTGAGGAACGGAGCGGCGTTGGTGGTCGCGCCACTGCTGACGAGAATGGGCGGGCGGCCGAAGCCACCCGCCCTTTCTCGAAACGCGACGAGGTCAGCCGCGCTTGAACTCCTCCCAGGTCACCTTCTTCACCTTGGGACCGTCGTCCTTGGCGTGGCTCGCCAGGCCGTTGAGCCCCTTGAAGTAGTCACCGGCCTGGGCCTGCGCCTGCGGCGACATGTCGGTGTCGCTGATCGCGATGCCGTGGATGTGCTCCGCCCAGTTGCCCTGGCTCGGCGTGCGGTGCCACGCGGCGAACCCGACCTCACGCAGCGCCTTCACCGCGGCGGTCTTGTTCGAGATGTTGTTCACCGAAATGTCGACCGCGCCACCGCCGTCGTGCGTGCCGCCCGAGGCACCGACACCGCCGGCGTTGTACGAGCCCTGCGTGACGGTGAACTTGACCCCGGCCTTCTTCTCCGCGGCCGCGATCATGTCGGCGGTGCGCTTGTTGACCGTCTTGCCGTCCAGGCTGGTCTTCGCTCCGACGGCGATCGGCGCCGTCACGGTGTAGCGGCCCTTGCCCAGTTCGGTCAGCGAGCCTTTGCCGGGCAGACCGCTGGCGGCCAGGCCGCTGTGCCCCTGCGACTTCTGGTACTGCGCGTACGCCTTCACCGTCGAGGTGCCGAAGTGCCCGTCGACCTGCTTCTTGTCGAGCAGGTTCTTCGCCGCCAGCGCCTCCTCGACCGCCTTGACGCTCGGGCCGGAGCCCGGCGTGATCGACTGGTCGGCCTTGTACGGGTCCCACATGGCGGCCTTGACCACGGCCTCCATGTTGACCGACGGTGCGGCCACCGCGGTCTGCCCCGCCGTCATCCCCATGAGCGCGGCTCCGGACAGAGCGGTGAACATCGCGGCGGTTGCCACCTTGCGCATGACTGCTCCTTCACTCGGTGCTGCTCCCTGTGAACAGCTCGTGTTCGACACTGGCCCGGACGAGGGGCGTCCGGAAGCACCTGTACAGCACGTCTGACGTCAAAAACCGCAGGTTGACAGCGTTTGACAGCGGCCGTGACCAGCCTGATCCCGCTGGTCGGCGCGGCGATCGGGACGAAGTTCGCGATACACTCACCCGGCCGCGCAGAGTGACGAAAATTCTTGTCACATCGGACAAGACCGCGAGGGGGAGCGTGCCGGAACTTCAAGCGGGTGAACGGGCACCGGAGCTGGAAGCGTTCATGGCCGAGCTGCGGAAGCTACGCACGCGCGCCGGGGAGCCGTCCTTCCGGAAGATGGCCGCGAAGTCCGGCGCGGTGTCCCACGCGACCCTGCACCTCACCGTCACCGGCCGACGGCTGCAACCGTGGGAGACCGTCCGCGAGTTCGTCCGCGCCTGCGACGGTGACGAAGAGGAATGGCACGCCCGATGGCAAGGCGTCCAGCTCCTGCTCTCCGCCGACCGCGAACCAGACCCCGCGCCGCGGCGACGGTGGCGATCGAAACGGGTCCTGGTGCCGCTGGTCCTCGTGCTCGTCGCCGCCATCGCCGCCGTCGTGGTCATCCTGCTGCCGGGTGACCAGCCCGCCGGACCGCCGCATCCCGGTGATTCGAGCCAGTTCCTCGGCGACGTGACGATCCCCGACGACACCGTGGTCAAGCCGGGGACACAGTTCGTGAAGGTGTGGGAGCTCAAGAACACCGGCACGGTCGAATGGCGGAAGCGGTACCTGCGCCGCACCGACCTCCCGGTCGCGCCCGGCACCTGCCGCACCCCGGAACGGATCCCGGTCAACGACACCGCCCCGCAGGGCACCGTGCAGGTGACGGTCACCGTCAGCACCCCGCCCACCGCCCCGGTCGACTGCAAGGTCTTCTGGAAGATGGTCGACGAGCAGGACCGGGAACTGTTCCCCGCCCGGCAGCCGATCTACTTCGCCGTCCACGTCCGCCCCTGACGCCTGGCGATCCCCGTGATCAGGCGGACGACACACGTGATCAGACGGAGAACTCGCGTGATGGGGTGGAGGACACACCCACAGCCGGATTCCGCCGCGAGTTCTCCGTCTGATCACGTGTGTTCTCCGTCTGATCACGCGAGTTCTCCGTCTGATCACGCGTGTTCGCCGGTGGGTGGCGGGGACGGAGCCGGTGAATTCACCTTGTTCACCCCGGAAAGTGCGCTAGCCGCCGGAATCCGGAATGCCTACGCTGAGTTGAGCGCGCGTGCGCCCCATTCGCCCCACGGACCGAAGAATCCTCGGGAGCCTCGATGAGAAGCACGAGAATCGTGTTCTGCGCTCTGCTCGTCACCGGCCTGGCCGCTGTTTCGGCGCCGTCGGCATCAGCGGAGCACTACGCGTTCACCTTGTCCAGCACCGCTTTCGCCAACGGCGGCGTGCTGCCCAAGGTCCACGAGTGCACCAGCGGCGGCGGGAACGACCCCGCCAAGAAGAACGAGTCCCCGCCTCTGGCCTGGTCGGGCGCCCCCGCCGCGGCCAAGAGCTACGCGATCGTCATGCGCGACCTCGACAACGCCAACCTCATCCACTGGGTCATCTACGACATCCCGGCGGCCACGGCCTCGCTCCCCCAGAACGTCCAGCACGCCTACCGGCCTTCGGTCCCCGCGGGCGCCAGGCAGATCTACTACCGCGGCAGCGCGAGCCTCTACGGCTACCAGGGACCGTGTTCGCCCTCGACGGTGAACACCTACGAGTTCGTCGTGCACGCCCTCAACCAGACGTCGCTCACCAGCCTGAACTCCAGTTCGTCGACCCAGACGGCCGCCAGGGCGATCACCGCGGCGTCGATCGGCTCGGCCAGGATCAGCGGCGAGTCGTAGCGCGGTGACATCGGCGAGATACCCAGAGCCATCCGACGTCCGCGCCCGGAGGCCCGCTGATCACCCGTGGCAAAATCGGCGCAATGCAGATCGGGATGCTCGGCCCCTTCGAGGTTCGCACGGCTGACGGCGTCCTCGCCGACGTTCCGGGCGCCCGGCTGCGCGGGCTGTTGATCGCCCTCGCGCTCGAACCGGGCCGGGTGGTCCCGAAGTCGGCGCTCGTCGACTGGATCTGGGGCGAGCAACCGCCGGCCGACGCGACGAATGCCTTGCAGCGCCTCGTTTCCCGGCTGCGGAAGGTGCTGCCGGAAGGGGTCGTCGACGGCCAGACCGACGGCTACCGGCTGAAGGTGGACCCCGACGACGTCGACGCCGTGCGGTTCGAGCGCCTCCTCGGTCAGGCGGGCGGCGACGAGACACGGCGGTTGCGCGAGGCCCTCGCGTTGTGGCGCGGCGCGGCCATGCAGGACGTCGGCTTGCAGGAGAGCGGCGCGTTCGACGCGGCGGTCACCCGGCTCGAAGGGCTTCGCCTGACGGCCATGGAGGATCGGTTCGACGCGGAGATCGACCTCGGCCACAGCGCGAAACTGGTCACCGAACTGACCGATCTGGCGGCCGCGCATCCCCTGCGCGAGCGGCTCGTCGCCGCGCTGATGCGGGCTCTCGCGGCGACAGGGCGCGACACCGAAGCGCTGCTCGTGTACCAGCGCACGCGGGAAGCACTGGCCGACGCGCTGGGCGTCGACCCCTCGCCGGAACTGTCCGCCGTGCATGTCGCGCTGCTGCGGGGCGAGCTGGGACGGCGGGAGGAGAACCGCAAGACCAACGTGCGCGCCGAACTGACCAGTTTCGTCGGCAAGGACGCCGATCTCGCCACCGTCCGCGAACTCGTCGCCGAACACCGGCTCACCACCCTGATCGGACCCGGCGGTTCAGGAAAGACCAGGCTGGCCACGGAAACCGCGCGCACCCTCCTCGGCGATCTGCCGGACGGGGCCTGGCTGGTGGAACTCGCGGCCATCGGCGCGGAGGGCGACGTCGCGCAAGCGACGCTCGCCGGGCTCGGACTCCGGGAAGCGCTGCTGGGCGAGACGATGAGCGCCGAACCCACCGACCGGGTCATCGCCGCGATCCGCGAACGGGAAGTCCTGCTGATCCTGGACAACTGCGAGCACGTGATCGAGTCGGCCGCGGCCTTCGCGCACCGTGTGCTCGGGGAATGCCGACGGCTGCGGATCCTGGCGACAAGCCGGGAGCCGCTCGGCATCACCGGTGAGACGCTGTGGCACGTCGTGCCGCTGACCGTACCGGACCGGCACGCGGATCCCCGCGAAATCGAATCCTCCCCCGCCGTCCGGTTGCTGCGGGACCGCGCGAGCGCGGTACGCAAGGATTTCGTGGCCGACGAGGCCACGCTGGCCACGATGGCGCGGGTATGCCGGGTCCTGGACGGGATGCCGCTCGCGATCGAACTGGCCGCGGCCCGGTTGCGCACCATGTCCATCGACCAGCTCGCCAACCGGCTCGACGACCGCTTCCGCCTGCTGACCGGCGGCAGCCGGACCGCGTTGCCCCGGCACCGGACGCTGCGCGCGATGGTCGACTGGAGCTGGGAACTGCTGACCGACGCCGAACGGACGGTCCTGTGCCGTCTCTCGGTGTTCTCGGGCGGGGCGAGCCTGGAAGCGGCCGAGCACGTCTGCGTCAGTGAGGCCGTCGAGCAGTACGAGGTCCTCGAATTGCTCACCGCGCTGACCGAGAAGTCGCTGCTGGTGGCCGCGGGCGACGAAGCGCCGCGCTACCGGATGCTCGGCACGATCAAGGAGTACGCCGCGCAACGGCTCGCCGAGGCGGAGAAAACGCTGCTGGCTCGTCACGCGCATCTCGCCTATTTCACCGAACTCGCCGAGGCGGCGGAGCCGATGCTCCGCCGCACCGAGCAGCTGGAGTGGCTCGCCAAACTCAACGCCGAGCACGACAACATCAGTTCCGCGATGCGCGGCGCCCTCGCGGCGGGCGAGGCACCGGCGGCGATGCGGCTCGCGGCGGCCTGTGGCTGGTATTGGTGGCTCAGCGGGCACCGGACGGAAGGCATGGAGCTGGTCAGCGCGGCCGTCGAAACGCCAGGCGAGGTACCCGACGAGGTCGGGGCCGTCGTGTACGGGCTCGTCTCGCTGTTCGTGAGTTCCGGCTACGCCGACGAACACACCGCGGCGAAGTGGATCCACGAGTCGTACCGGCTCAGCCGGGGCAAAGAAGCGAGTCACCCGCTGCTGGGACTCATCGTCCCGCTGGAACGCATGTTGCGGGGTGATGAGACCTTGTCCGCCTGGGAACCGGTGCTGGAGGACGAAAACGCCTGGGTCCGCGCGCTGGCCAGGCTGCATCTCGGCAAGATGCGGATCACGCTCGGCCACCGCGGACCGGACGCGGAGACGTATCTCGAGCGCGCGCTCGACGAGTTCCGCGCCCTCGGCGAACGGTTCGGGATCTCGTTCGCCCTGACCGAACTGGCGGACCGGCTCGCCACACGCGGCGACTTCGCCACCGCGTGCGAGTACTACGAACAGGCGGTCACGGTCGTGACCGAGATCGGTTCCGTCGAGGACCTCATCCGGCTGTGGTCGCGACAGGCACAGCTGTACTGGCTGATGGGCGACGAAGACTCCAGCGCGGCCGCTTCGGCCAAGGCGGAGCGGTACGCCCAACGGGTCACGTGGCCGGGAGCACTGGGCATGCTGGCCCTTTCACGGGCGGAGCTCGCTCACTGGCGCGGCGAAACCGGAGAAACGGCGCGGCAGCTCGCCCTCGCGGCGACCGTGATGGGCGAGGAAGCGGATCTGGGGCACGTCCGCGCCATCACCCACGACCTGCTGGGTTACCTCGCCGAAGACGTCGAGGAGTCCCGCGCGCACCGCGAGTCGGCCTTCCAGGTGGCGGCCGAGGTGCGGCATGTGCCCCTGATCGCCCACATGGTCGTCGGGGTCGCGGATCTGGCACTGCGCCGCGACGATCCCGAGCAGGCCGCGCGGCTGCTGGGCGCGGCCGACGAGCTGCGCGGGCTGCCGGATCGTTCGCGCCCGGACGTGACCCGCATCGAGCAGACAGTGCTGCGCCGCCTCGGCGAAGAGAAGTTCGCGGAAGCGGCGCAGGAGGGTGCACGGACGAGCTGGAAGCAGTTGGTCGAGGTCACGCTCGCTTCTTGAACGTCGAGGACGCCCACAGATACCCGGCGAGCGCGATCCCGACGCACCACCCGAGGGCGGGGAGCACGTCGCCGGCGGCCGGTGCCCCGTTGAGGAGTCCGCGCAGCGTCTCGATGATCGGTGTGAAGGGCTGGTACTCCGCGAACTCCCGGAGTCCGGGACCCATCTTCTCCGCGGGCACGATCGCGCTGCTGAAGAACGGCAGCATGACCAGCGGCACGGAGGCCATGCCCGCGGTCTCCGGTGACTTCGCCGCCAAGCCCAGCGCGACCGTGAGCCAGCCCGCCGCCGAGCCGAGCAGTACGACGATCCCGGCCACGCCGAGCCAGTCGAGGAAACCCGCCGCCGGGGCGAACCCCAGCAAGAAGGCCACGCCGGTGAGCGCCACGATCGCGACCAGGTTGGTCAGCACGCTGGTGACGACGTGCCCGGTCAGCACCGCGCCCCGCGAGACGTCCATGACCTTGAACCGGTTGATGATGCCCTTCGTCATGTCGGAGTTCACCGCCGTCGCGGTGCCGCCGAGGCCGTAGCAGACGGCCAGCAGCATCAAACCCGGTGTCGCGTAATCGATGTAGTCGACGCCGACGCTGAACGCGTCCCCGAACACGTACACGAACATCAGCATCATCACGACCGGCATCAGGATCGCGTTGAACACCGAGGTCGGATTGCGGGCGAGGTGCTTGAAGTTGCGGCGCAACATCACCATCGAGGGGGACTTGCTCCTGGTTTGAGTAGTCACTGCGCTGCCTCCGTGCTGCTGTGGCCCGTCAGGGCGAGGAAAACGTCATCGAGATCAGGGGTGTGGACGGAGAACTCTTCGGCGGCGATCGAGTACTCGTCGAGCCGGTCCAGCAGCGACCGCAGGGATTTCGTCCCGCCGTCGCTGGGGACCCGCAGGGCCAGCGTCTCGTCGTCCCGGGTGGCCCCGGGGAAGATCCGCGCCGCCGCGTCGAGTTCGGCGACGGTGGTGAACCGGAGCCGGACGTGCGTGCCCGGCATCTGGCGTTTGAGTTCGTCGGCGGTGCCCTGCGCGACCAGGTGGCCCTGGTCGAGGACCGCGATCCGGTCGGCGAGCTGGTCGGCTTCTTCGAGGTACTGGGTGGTGAGGAAGATGGTCACGCCGTCGGCGACCAGCTCGCGGATGATCGACCACATCGTGCGGCGGCTGCGCGGGTCCAGTCCCGTGGTGGGCTCGTCGAGGAAGATGATCCGCGGGTTCCCGACCAGCGTCATCGCCAGGTCCAGCTTCCGGCGCATCCCGCCGGAGTAGGTCGACGCCTGCTTCTTCGCCGACTCCACCAGGTCGAAGCGTTCCAGCAGCTCGGTCACGACCCGTTCGCCACCACGGGCGTTCCGGTTCAGGTCCACCATCAGCCGCAGGTTCTCCTGGCCGGTCAGCAGTTCGTCCACCGCCGCGAACTGGCCGGTGACCCCGATCGCCGCGCGTACCGCCTTGGCCTCGGTCGCGAGGTCGTGTCCGGCGACCCTCGCCGTCCCGCCGTCGGCCTTCATCAAGGTGGTCAGGAGGTTCACCGTGGTCGTCTTGCCGGCCCCGTTCGGGCCGAGCAGTGAGAAGATGGAGCCCGCGGGGACGTCCAGGTCGATGCCGTCGAGCACGACCTTGTCGCCGAAGGTCTTCCGCAGCCCGGAGACCGCGATCGCTGTTTCTGTCATGGGAGCAACAGTGAACGGCGGGCCTGACACGCCGCCGCCACGCCGCTGACACGAGCGGCGCCGATGTCAGCGCCGTGTCAGTCCGGTGTCAGGCCCCTCGGTGATCGTGGTCGTCACAACCACCACGAAAGGCGACCCGATGACTCAGACCGTCCCCGTCCCGCAGGGCCTCCCCATGCAGCGCGACGCGGGTCCTTTCGATCCGCCCCGCGAGATCACCCGGCTGCGTGAAGCCCGCCCGGTGAGTCCCATGGTCTTCCCGGACGGTCACGAGGGCTGGCTCGTCACCGGCTACGACGAGGTCCGGCAGATGATGGCCGACACCCGGTTCAGCTCCCGCCAGGACATCGGCATCCTCCACATGCCCTACGAGACCCCGGGGATGCCCGCCCCGACCGAACCGTCCCCGCCGATGCCGGGCATGTTCGTCGCCATGGACCCGCCGGACCACGGCCGGTTGCGGAAGCGGCTCACCGGCGCCTTCACCGTGAAGCGGATGAAGCAGCTCGAAGAGCACATCGTCGAGATCACCGAGCGGCAGCTGGACGCGATGGCCGCCCTCGTCCCGCCGGTCGACCTGGTCAAGGAGTTCGCGCTGCCGGTGCCGTCGCTGGTGATCTGCGAACTGCTCGGTGTCCCTTACGAGGACCGGGAGAACTTCCAGGCCAACTCCGCCCAGCTCATGGTCAGGGACCAGACACTGGAAGAGAAGATGGCCGCGTTCATCGGGATGAACACGTTCCTCACCGAACTGGTCACACGTAAACGCGAGACCCCCGGCGACGACATCCTGTCCGACCTGGGCCGCCACGACGACCTCACCATCGAGGAGCTGGCGGGCGCCGCGTTCCTGCTGCTGCTCGCCGGCCACGAGACCACCGCGAACATGCTGGCGCTGGGCACCTTCGCGCTCCTGGAGAACCCCGAGCAGCTGGCCGAACTGCGCGCCGACGCGGAACTGCTCCCCGGTGCCGTCGAGGAACTCCTCCGCTACCTGTCCGTCGCCGACATCTTCTTCCGCTACGCCACCGAAGATCTCGAACTCGGCGGCGAAACGATCCCCGCCGGTTCGACCGTCATCGTGTCGCTGCTGGCCGCCAACCGCGACCCGCGGCGCTTCGAAGACCCCGACGCCTTGGACATCCACCGCAACGCCCGCGGTCTCCTGTCCTTCGGCCACGGCATCCACCAGTGCCTCGGGCAGCAGTTGTCGCGGATCGAGATGCGCGCGGGTTTCGAGGGGCTGCTGAGCCGCTTCCCGTCCCTCGAACTCGCCGTCCCCGCCGACGAGGTGAAGCTCAAGACCGACATGAACATCTACGGCGTCCACGAATTGCCGGTCACCTGGGCCTAGAACCGTATGACGCGTGATCAGGCGGAGAACTCACGTGCTTGAACGGAGAACAGCGTGTTCTCCGTCTGATCACGCGAGTTCTCCGTCTGATCACGCGTGTTCGCCGTCCTGACACAAGGCCCCGACTGCCACCGGCCCGCTTGAAGTACATGAAGGCCCCCTTACTTGCGCTAGGCGCAAGTAAGGGGGCCTTCATGTACTTGGGAAGAGGTCCTCGAGTCACCGAATACTGCCCGATCGGGCAACCGCCGTAACGCGCCGCGGCTATACCTTCGAACGATGACCGAGATTCGCGGCGGGCTGCTGCGGCCGTTGGTGACGTTGCTGAAGGAACAGCCGGGCGATCGGCCCGCGTTCACCGACGAGCACCGGACCCTGACTTTCGGTGAATTGCTGGATTCGAGCGGCCGATTGGCGACCGGGCTCGGAATCGCCCGCGGCGACCGGGTTCTGCTGCACCTCGGCGCCAGGGTGGAATTCACCGAATACTGTTTGGCGGTGTCACGGGCGGGCGGAATCGGTGTTCCGGCGAGCGCCCGGTCGACGGTCACGGAATTGACGCGGATCGTGGGCGACTCCGGCGCCGGTCTGCTGATCACGGAAGCCCGGCACGCGGCGACCGCGCGCGAACTCCAAGCGGAGCGGCCACAACTGCGGGTAGTGTTCATCGAGGACGAGCTTCCCGCACAGGGCGAGCCAAGGGACGACCTCGATCTCGACGAACCCGCCTGGCTGTTGTACACCTCGGGCACCACCGGCCGCCCCAAAGGCGTGCTGACGACGCAACGGGCGCTCTTGTGGTCGTCGGCAGCCTGTTACGGCCCGATGTTCGGGATCTCCGACGCCGACACCGTTCTGTGGCCGCTTCCGCTGCACCACGCGTACGCGTTGTCGCAGGCCTTCGTCGGGACGATCGCGCTGGGCACGCATACGAGGATCGTCGACCGCGATCTGCGGGGAGCGCTCACGGCGTATCCCGGCAGCGTCCTCGCCGGTACCCCGGCGACCTTCCTGAACCTGCGGCAGGAGGTTCAGGGCCCGCTCCCCGCTCCGCGATTGTGCCTGTCCGGGGGCGCGCCCTGCACTCCGTCGGCACGGGCAGCGGTCCGGGAACTGTTCGACATCCCCGTCCTCGACGGCTACGGCAGTACGGAGACCAGCGGCAAGATCGCCGCCCAGATCCCCGGCGAAGACGACATGACTCCCTTGCCGGGCATGGAGATCCGCATCGTCGACGGGCAGATCGAGGTGCGGGGTCCCGGGGTCGCACCGGGCGTCGAGGGCGAGGACGGCTGGTACCGGACCGGTGACGCGGGCAGGCTCGCCGAAGGACGCCTCACGGTCGACGGCCGGGTCGACGACGTCATCGTGTGCGGCGGCCAGAACGTGCACCCGACCGAGATCGAGGCGGTCATCGCCGAAATCCCGGAGGTGGGCGACGTCCTCGTGGCGGGAAGACCCGATGGGGTCCTCGGCTCGGTGCCGGTGGCGTTCCTCGTCCCCCGATCCGGCGAGCTGGACCTCGACGAGGTGCGCCGTCTGTGCCGCCGGCGGCTCTCCCCCTTCAAGGTTCCGGTCGCTTTTCACCGGGTCGAGCGGCTTCCCCGGACGCCGTCGGGAAAAGCGACGCGGAAAGCCTTGCGGATCCCCCGGCCGGACGACGTGGAAGCCCTCGTGCGCGACGAGATCGCCGAACTGTGCGACCTCGGAGAGGGCTGGCGCGACCGGGCGTTCGCCGAACTGGGCCTGACGTCCGTGGGCGGCGTGCACCTGCGGCACCGGCTGGCCGACGCGACCGGTCTCGACCTTCCCCAGTCGCTCGTCTACGACTTCCCGACCGCGGCGGCGGTCATCGGTGAACTGGAACGGTTGCTGTCCGGGGAGATCCGGCCCGTCGCGACGGCGACCGCGACCGCTCGGATCGACGAACCGATCGCCATCGTCGCGACGGCGTGCCGGTTCCCCGGTGACGTGACCTCGCCGGAGGACCTGTGGAACCTGGTGGCAGGCGGGGTCGACGCCACCGGCGACTTCCCTGCCGACCGCGGCTGGGACCTGGACGCGCTGTACGACCCGGACCCCGACCGCATCGGCGGTTCCACCACCCGCCGCGGCGGTTTCCTGTACGACGCGGCGGACTTCGACCCCGCCCTGTTCGGCATGTCGCCGCGCGAGGCACTGGCGACCGACCCGCAGCAGCGGCTGCTGCTGGAGACGTCGTGGGAACTGTTCGAACGCGCCGGTCTCGACACCGCCACGGTTCGGGGCAGCGACACCGGTGTGTTCGTCGGGGTGATGCACGAGGACTACGCCAGCCGTTTCGAGGGGCATCAGCTGGAAGGACGGCTGGGCATCGGGTCGTCGCACGCCCTCGCGTCCGGCCGGATCTCCTACACCTTCGGCTTGACCGGTCCGGCGATCACGGTCGACACCGCGTGTTCCTCTTCGCTGGTCGCGCTGCACTGGGCCGTGCGCGCGCTGCGGGCCGGGGAGTGCTCGCTCGCCGTGGCCGGTGGCGCCACGGTGATGTCGACGCCGCGCACGTTCCTCGAATTCAGCCGCCAGCGCGGCCTTTCCCCCGATGGGCGCTGCCGCTCCTACGCGGCGGGCGCGAACGGCACGGCCTGGGCCGAGGGCGCTGGTGTGATCCTGCTGGAGCGACTGTCGGACGCTCGCCGGAACGGGCATCCGGTGCTGGCACTGGTGAGCGGTTCGGCCGTCAACTCCGACGGGGCGTCGAACGGGCTGACCGCGCCGAGCGGCCGGGCGCAGCGCGCGGTGATCGAGTCCGCGCTGGCCGACGCCGGGCTGTCGGCGGCGGACGTCGACGCCGTGGAAGGGCACGGCACCGCCACCCCGATCGGCGACCCGATCGAGGCGGAGGCGCTGATCGCCGCCTATTCCGGACGTGACCGGCCGCTGTGGCTCGGATCCGTGAAGGCCAACATCGGGCACACCCAGGCGGCGGCGGGACTGGCCGGGGTGATCAAAATGGTGGAAGCGCTGCGGCACGAGCAATTGCCGCCGTCGCTGCACGCGGACGATCCGAGTCCCCGCGTCGACTGGTCGGCCGGCGAGGTGAGCCTGCTCGCCGAAGCCCAGGAATGGCGGACAGGAACGAAAACCCGGCACGCCGGGGTGTCCGCGTTCGGGATCGGCGGTACCAACGCGCACGTTCTCGTCTCGGAAGCGCCACCGCCGATCGAGTCCGGACGTCCGGCGTCTCTCCCCGCGCCGTGGCTGCTGAGCGCGGCCGACGACAACGCCCTGCGCGCGGTCGCCTCCGGGCTGCTGGCGACGGCGGGCGGCCGGGACGCGAGCGACGTCGCGTTCACCCTCGCCACCCGCACCGCGCTGGAGCACCGCGCGATGGTCCCGTCCGGCGACCTCACCGCCCTGCGTGCTCTCGCCACCGGTGAACGCCGCGGCCGGACCGTGCGCGCACCGGCGACGGCGGCGTACCTGTTCAGCGGACAGGGCGCGCAGCGCGCGGGGATGGGAAAAGAGCTGTCGGCCGCTTTCCCGGTGTTCCGCAAGGCTTTCGACGCGGCTTGCCAGGCCTTGGGCGGCCAGGTCCGTGACGTCGCGTTCGACGGCGGCGAACTGCTGAACCGCACCGACCACGCGCAGTCCGCCTTGTTCGCGTTCGAGGTCGCCTTGGTCCGGCTGCTGGAATCCTGGGGTGTGCGGCCGGGTGTCGTCGCCGGGCATTCGATCGGGGAGATCGCCGCCGCGCACGTCACCGGCGTGCTCTCCCTCGAAGACGCCGGGGTTCTGGTGGCCGCGCGTGGCCTTCTGATGGCCGCCTTGCCGCCGGGAGGCGTCATGATCGCGGTGAGGGCGGCCGAGAGCGAGGTCGCGCCGCTGGTCGGGGAATTCGCCGACCAGGTGGCGATCGCCGCGGTCAACGGCCCCCGATCCCTTGTCCTGTCCGGAACCGAGGGCGTAACGGAAGCGATCGCGGCCCAGTGGCCGGGTTCGACCCGGTTGCGCGTCAGCCACGCGTTCCATTCGCCGCTGATCGATCCGATACTCCCCGAATTCCGCGAGGTCGCCGCGAAGCTGACCTACCGGAGCCCGGAGAGCACCCTGATCTCCGGGCTGACCGGCCGCGCGATCACCGACGTCGGCCCGGAGCACTGGGTGCGGCACGCCCGGGACACGGTCCGGTTCGCCGACGCGCTGGACACCGTGGCCGCGGCGGGAACCGGGATCTGCCTGGAGATCGGGCCGTCGGCCGTGCTCAGCAGAGCCGCCGGAGCGGTACTCCCAACAGTGTCCACTTTGGACACAACACGCGGGGCACTGGATGCGGTCAGCGAACTTCACACCGCGGGAGTGCCCGTCTCGTGGCGATCGGTGTTCGCCGACAGCGGTGCCCGGAGAGTCGACCTGCCGACTTATCCCTTCCAGCGCGAGCGTTTCTGGCTCGACCCGCAACCGCGCCGGAGCCCGGCGGGCGCCGGGCACGCGATGCTCGGACCGGCGCTGGTCGCGCCCGACTCGCCCAGGATCGTGCACGGCGGCTCGGCCGGGGTGCGCACGCACGGATGGCTCGCCGACCACGTCGTCGGCGGCGCGACCCTGTTCCCCGCGACCGCTTTCGTCGAGATCGCCTTGCACGCGGGCAAAGAGAGTGTGGCCGAGCTGACGATCGAGGCACCGCTGCGGCTCGACCGGACCGAGGACGTCGCACTCCAGGTGGTCGTGGACGGGCCCCGTATCGACATCTACGCCAAGGATTCCGGCGACTGGACACGGCACGCCACGGGCCGCCTGCGGCCGTCCGACGTCTTCGCGCTGCCGTGGAAAGGCGAGTGGCCGCCTCCCGCCACCGAACCGGTCGACCTGAGCCGGGCCTACGCGGCCCGCGACTACGGTCCCGCCTTCCGCGCGGTGACGGGCTTGTGGCGGGACGGCGACGAGCTGTTCGCCGACGTCGTGCTCCCCGAGGGTGTCGACGGTCGCTTCGAGATGCACCCCGTGCTGCTCGACGCCGCCGTGCACACCGTGGCACTGGCCGAGCCGCCGGACGCGGAGACGCGCGTTCCGTTCCTCTGGGGCGGTGTCCACGTGTTCGCCCCGGCCGCGCGCCGAGCCCGAGTCCACTGTGTACGGACGGGCCCCGGCGAAGTCCGCGTCGAACTCTACGACCCCACCGGAGCACCGCTCGCGCTCGTGGAATCCCTGCTCACCCGGCCGCTGCCCGCCGGAAACACGATGCTGTACCGCCCGCGATGGATCCCCGTGCCGGCGGCACGCGCCGACGATGTCCGGATCGTCGACGCCCGCGACGAAGACGTCCGGACCGTGCTCGCCGGGTTGCAGGACACGCTCCCACGCGGAGAACGCAGTGTCGTGGTCACCCGCGACGCTACCGATCCGGCGGGGGCGGCGATCTTCGGGCTCGGAACCGCCGCCTCGACCGAATACCGTGGCCTGGTCACCGTGGTCGAAGCCGGTACCGACGTGTCCATGGAGAAGGTGCGCGAACTCGTCGGAGGCAACCCGGAACCCCAACTGGCGATCCGGGACGGTGTGCCGCACGCGCTGCGGATCACCCGGACCGCGCCCGCCTCCACCCGGCCGCTCGATCCGGCGGGCACCGTACTGATCACCGGCGGCACCGGCGCGCTCGGCGGGGCACTGGCGCGGCATCTCGTGTCCGCGCACGGTGTCCGGCACCTGCTGCTCGTCAGCCGCCGCGGCCCCGCCGCGCCCGGCGCGGAAGAACTCCGTCAGCTGCCCGCCGACGTGCGGATCGCCGAGGGCGACATCGCCGATCCCGACGTCGTCCGGCATCTGGTCGACACCTGCGACCCGCCGCTGACCGCCGTGGTGCACGCGGCCGCTGTCGTCGCTGACGCCGCGCTGACCGCGCAGACGACCGCCGGGCTCGACACCGTGTTCCGCCCGAAGGCCGACGCAGCCCGGATCCTGCATGAGGCCACCCGGGGTCTTCCGCTGTCGGCGTTCGTGCTCTTTTCCTCACTGGCAGGCACTTTCGGCAATGCCGGGCAAGCGAACTACGCCGCCGCCAACCGCTATCTCGACGCGCTGGCCGTCCGACGGCGGGCCGAGGGCCTGCCCGCGACGTCGATCGTGTGGGGCCTCTGGGATCTGGAAATCGGGCTGGGCGCCCAGATTCCCGACGCGGCGAGGCACCGCATCCAGGCCTCCGGTGTGGCCGCACTGACCCTGGAGCAGGGGCTTGCCTTGTTCGACGCCGCGATCGGGCACGCCGAACCGGTCCTGATCGCCGCCCGGCTCGACCCCTCTGCCACCGGCCTGCCCCCGATCGCCGAAATCAGCGGACGGGCACCGAGACTGTCGCCGCCGTCGTCGAATCGGCGCTGGCCGGATCAGCCGTCGGAACAGGAACTGCGAGACCTGCTTCGCGTCGAACTCGCCGAGGTTCTCGGCCACCCGGATCCGGGCGCCATCCCCGAGGACAAGCCGTTCACCGACCTCGGACTGGACTCGCTGGCCGTCATCGACCTGCGTACCCGGCTCCGTGAGCTGACCGGACTGGAGCTGCCCGCGCGCGTCCTGTTCGACCACCCGACCGTCACCGAACTCGCCGAACTTCTGCGCGACCCGGCCGGGCGAGTGTTTGACTGAGCGTCAGTGCGGTGAGGGCGATGGCGAATCCGGTGAGCTGCCAGCCGGTGAGGGTCTGGCCGAGCACAAGGAACCCGGCGGCCGTGGCGAGCGCCCGGACCTCGACGACAAGCTCTGGCCAGCCGACTCACCACACTCCGCCGATCCGGCGAACCGGGCGGCCTGACACCGGGCGCGCTCCTCAAGGCCGCGATGGTCACCTCAGGGGCGATCACGAATCGCATCGACCGCATGGAGACCAAGGGCCTTGTCGAGCGGGTGCGCGACAGCGACGACCTGCGTTCGGTCAAGATCCGGTTGACGAAGCCCGCCTGCTGCTCGAACACTTCGGTGACACGTCTTTGGAGTGACTCAGTCCAGCGCGGCGGCGACAGCGTCCAACGCGTCGCCGGGATCGACGCCGAGTTCACGAGCCGCGCGGGCGTACTCGTCCGCCGCGGCCCGCAGGAGATCGGCCTTGCCGGGACGGTCGGCGGCTTCGGCGACGACCGTCCCCTTGGCGCGAGCCGTGCTCACCCAGCCGCTTTCTTCCAGCTCCCGGTACACCCGGGCCACCGTGCCCGACGCCAGCGCCAAATCCCTGGCGAGTTGCCGAATGGGCGGCAGCCGGGTGCCCGGCGCCAGCGCGCCGGTGGTGATCAACCGGACGATCTGATCCCGGACCTGCCGCCACGGCGCGATCCCGAGATCCGTGTCGACGACGACCTTGAGCGACATCAGGCGGTTTCGGCCCGCGATCGGTGAGCGAGGTTGAACCAGCCGGCGAACCCGGCGACGACCAGGATCCACGAAACCAGGTTCGTCACCTCCGGGATCGTCAGTGTCACGGTGGCGGCCAGGCCCAGCCCCGCGGCCACCCTGGCACTGCGGACCCGCAGCGCGCCGTCCGCCACACTGTCCCCTGTGGACGGTCGGCGCACCGCGAGCAGGATGACCAGCCAGGTGACCGCCGAGACGGCCACGGCGACCCCGAGCAAACCCCACCAACGATGGACCACGAGCCAGGCGGCCGCCGCCGCGACGATCGCCGCGTAGGTGACCAGACCCCAGACGGGAATGAGCCCGCGCACCCCACGCCGGTCCAACCCTGCCTCACGACGAGCGCTCTTTCGCGGCCGCTGAGCCAGCACCTCGGCGATCAGCGCGCCGATGAGCAGGGTGGCGAGGAAGAACGACGTGGTGTCGCCGCGCACTCCGGCGAGATCGGCCAGCACCGGCAACCCGAGGAACAGCCAGGGGTACCAGAACCGGCGGCGTCGCAGATAACGCACGGCTTCGGCGACGTCGGACGGCGAGGGATCGTCGACACCCCATCGGCGCAGCACCTTCTTGCCCTGCTTTTCGCCCGGCCACAGCAAGACCAGGATCAGCAGCCCGAACAGGCCCATGAACAGGGCCACGGCCACGATGTTGTCGAACGGCACGATCAGCCTCCCTTGTATCAAGCCCATGATACAAGAGACGCCACTAGTGCGCAGATGACCAGTGGCCGTGTCGCGAAAGCCACGTTCGGGACATCAGACGTCGCGAAAGTGGCTTTCGCGACACCCGGGATGACCGCCGCCGCATGTGACTGTCACACAGGTAGTGAAGGCCTCCTTGCCTACCCTGAGGGTAGGCAAGGAGGCCCCCAGAACCGCCCGTACCGCTCACGACGTCACAGCGGATCGGCGAGGATTCCGTTGACGCAGGTTCCCGGATGCGTGGCGGCATCCTGGCGCAGCACAGGGAGATCCGCCAGATCCGTTGTCACGCAACGAGGATTGCCGCCCGACCCCTCCTGTCGCTCGGTGGCTGACGGTTTCGGGTTCCGGCTCTGCGGGGTGGGCGCGGCGGCGCATACCGCGATTCCCTTGACGGCACGCGCAAAGTGGCTCATCAACTGGCGGGACAGATGTGTCACGATGACGCTGCTCTCACCAAAGCAACCTCGTCGGTCGTCACGCATCTTTCCCTTTAAGACAGCGAATTCTGCCCGAAAGATCAAGTCCAGCCGAGCGGGGTGACCTCCGCCGCGGACGTCCACGGGCCGCGCCCGCCCGCCTCGGTGAGGGCGCGGAAGCGAACGTAGCGGGCCCTTGCCGGCCAGAAGCGAAGGGTCTTCAGGACGGCGTCGTCGGCGAAGGTCCCAGTGGCGACCGGGTTCCCCCAGGCCGAACCGTCGGCGCTCAAGTAGACCTCGTAGCCGCCGGCACGGCCGTGGGCGGAGCCGTCCTGGCGCGGCAGGTAGGCCAGGCCGGTGACGGTGCGGGCCGCCCCGAGATCGAGGTGCAGTTCGTGGGGCAACGGGTCCTCCCCGCCGGACCACTTGGTATGCCAGTGGGTGGCGGGGTTGCCGTCGACGGCGTTCGTGGCGGCACCGGACTCGCCCGCGGTCTCCTGGCTGTCGGCCGAGCGGACGGTGGCCGCGAGCGGCCCGGAGCCCATGACCGGGTCGCTGATAGTCTCGGCGCCGGTCTCGACATGGCCTGCGAAGCGGCGCAGGAAACCGTCGGGCCCCTGAACGGTCAGGTCGTACCAGCCGCTCATTCCGCCTTCGGTGCTGAACCAGTCCTCGACCGTCGCACCGGGAGCGACCGAGTACGTCCACGGTCCGCCGCCCCGGTTGCCGGTGCGCACGGTCAGCTCGCACCCGGCGCCGGCATTGGTCATCTTCAGGTACACGACGCCGGAACCCGGCCGCAGCACGACTTCCGGATTCGGTTTTCCCGCGGTGGTCGCGGTGATCCGGTTCCCCGCGAACCGCCGCACGAAACCGTTGGGGCCGTGCGTGGTGAGGTCGTACGCCCCGTCCGGGGAGCCCACCTGCCAGTAGTCCGACAGCGTCGCCCCGGCGCCGACGGTGTAGCGCCACGGCCCGTCGGTCCGGTGCGCGGTGGCGTAGACGTAGAAGTGCGCGCCCGCCGATCCGGTGTTGGCGAAGTCGATCCAGAACCGCTCGGCCGTCACTCGCCCCGACGCCGTCACCTGATAGGGCAACGGCCGCGCCGTCCGGACCCCGGTCTCCGGCACGGGTGGCTTCTGCACGGAAGGCGGTTGCGGCTGGGTGTTCCACGGTCCGCTCGTCGGCACCGGTTTGGTCAGCGCCGGATAGGTGGCGCTCGGCGCCGTGGTGTCCAGCGCCGACGTCAGATCGCCGCAGACGGTCCGCCGCCACGGCGAGATGTTCGGTTCGCCGACCCCGCTCCACCGCTCCAGGAACCGCAGCACCGAGGTGTGGTCGAAGACCTCCGAGCACACCTTCCCACCCCGGCTCCACGGCGAGATGACGAACATCGGCACCCGGACACCCAGCCCGATCGGCTCACCGGAGACGAATTCGTCGGTCGTCGCCACGGAGCTCTTGCCTTCGTCGTCAGACGCGGGTGGAGCCGGTGGCGGCACGTGGTCGAAGAAACCGCCGTCCTCGTCGTAGGTCAGCAGGAACAGCGTCTTGTTCCACACCGCGGGTTTCGACGCGATCGTGTCGAGGATCGACTTGACCAGATCCGCGCCGGTGTTGGGACCCCACGCGGGATGCTCGGTCTGCGACTCCGGCGCGACGATCCAAGACACCGACGGCAGCTTGCCCGTGTCGACGTCGGACTTGAAGGCGCTGAGCAACTGCTTGGGCGCGACCCGGGCCAGCCCGCGATCGTAAAGGGCACGCTCGGTCGCGGTCAGGGTCGCTACCCCCGCCGCGAGGCCGTTGAGCAACCGTGTCCGTTCGGCCGCCGAGGCCGAGTCCAGCGCGTAGTAGAAGTACTCCAGCTTCGGGAAGGCCTTTCCCGCGGAGTCCTTCACCTTCGACAGCGCTTTGGTGCCGACGGCGAGGAAACTGCTGAAGTAGTCCAGCGAATTGTCGCCGTAGTTGTCCCATTCCTGATAGACCCGCCAGCTGCGGCCCGCCGTCTGGAGGCGCTCGGCGTAGGTCTTCCAGGTGTAGCCGGTGTGCCCCGGGTTCTGCCAGGCGTCGTTGCCGATGGCGCGGGTCGTGCCGTCCGGCTCGAAGCCGAGTTTGCCGGTGAACAGGTACATCCGGTTCGGGTTGGTGGGTCCCAGTTCCGAGCAGTGGTAGGCGTCGCATACGGTGAAGGCGTCGGCCAGCTCGTGATAGAACCGCAGCGCGGACCGCGTGTGATAGGTCAGCGACCGGACGCCCTTGACGCCACACCAAGCGTCGTGACGGCCCTTGTTCCACGCCCGGTGCCCACCGGACCAGCTGTGGTCGACGTCGGCCATGAACTGGTCGTCGATCGCATAGGGAAGCAAGGTTCCCGAGCCGTTGGGCTGCTGGAAGACCGACGCCCCCGAAGGCAGCTTGATCGCGGCCGGATCGTTGAAGCCCCGGACGCCGCGCAGCGTCCCCAGATAGTGGTCGAACGACCGGTTCTCCTGCATGAACACCACGACGTGCTCGATGACGTCGAGCCCGCCCGCCGGCGCGTCCGCGGCGAGCGCCTGCCGGACACTCTCCGGGAGCAAGGTGAAGGCGGATGCCGCACCAGCGGCCTTCAGCAGGGTACGACGGCGCACGGAGCCCTCCAGGAATTGCGTTGAACCCGTTCGATTGTGTTCGAAACTGCACCTTTGGTCCGACTATCGAGCAGATGGAAACATAGTCGCCTACTCGGTACAAGGGTTCCGCCTGTGGGCTGCATGATCGGAGCAACAAGACGCGACTTTCGGATGACGACACCGCGGTGGGGGCCGCCCCCCTTGAGCGGCCCCCACCCGGTTCATCCGGCCGAGATCGGCCGGACGCTCATTTCCCGTTCCCGGAGCGCCGGGACAAGGCCGTCAGCGAGAGCGCCATGACGAGCGGCCAGATCACGGCCACCATCGAGGCTCCCCCGAAGGTGATCACCGTGACCGCGATCGCCGTCACGATCAGCCCGCCGACGGGCGACACGTAACAAAGACCCAAAGGCCCCAAGAACAGAGCCCACAACAAAGCCGCCTTCACGGACTTGGCAGGCGGACGGGGAACCGGGTACCGGCCAGGGCCGGTGACCTCGTGATCGGCGCCCTGATACCACCCGCCGGACATCAGCGGCGGGTGCGGCGCGAAGAACGCCGGTCTTCGCCCGAACGCCTTGGGCGTCCGCAGATTCTCTCCGGCCGGCTCGTGGCGGTGATCCTTCGGCCGTCCCATGACACTTTCGGCACTGCGCATGACATCCTCCCCCGTCGCCGGGCCGAGGCCTGGTGAAGTCACCTCTCGCCTGGCACAATTACCGGTTGCGGTTCGAAACTTCCGGGTCGTTCTGCCCACTGACCATGCTGACGAGTCGGGGGAGTGACTGATGCGTCATATGGAACACAGCGCCGATCCGATTCCCGTGGGCCCGACGGCGCCAGGATGACCGATTCCTCCGCGGCCGAGTACGGGATCTGGCGACGGCTGACGCCCGCCGAGCAGTCCGCTCTCCGCGGCGCGGGCCATCTGAAGGTGTGGCGCCCCGGCCAGATCCTCGCCCTCCAGGGCAGCCCGCCCACGAGCATGTTCGTCGTCCTGCGCGGCTGGGTGAAGATCAGCGCCACCAACTATCGCGGCGAAGACGCCCCGCTCGCCGCCCGTGGCCCGGCGGAAATCGTGGGCGAAGTGGCGCCGATCAGCGGACTCCCCCGTTCCGCCACCATGTCGGCGATCGACGAGGTGCACACCCTTGTCGTGTCGAGAGAGAAATTCCTCGGCGTGCTGCGCGACCGGCCGCGTATCGCCGAGGAGATCTTCCGTACCGCGGCGATCCGGCTGCAACAGTCCGATCGGCTGCGTCTCGAGTCCGGCGGGCCGGATTTCCCGCAACGCCTCGCGGCGGTGCTCCTGGAACTGGCCCTCCAGCACGCCCACGACTGGACGGACGAGAAACAGGTCACTCTCCATTTCAATCAAGGGGAGCTGGCGGGCTTCGCCCGTGTCTCCCGCAGCACGCTGATCCGCGGCCTCGAAGAACTCCGGCGGCTGGGCGTGGTGCACACCGCCCGCCAGCGCGTCACCATCACCCGCCCTCGCGCACTCCGAGAATTGGCCGCCGGACGGCCGCCACCAGCAGAAGAGGCCTGAACAGTCGTGAAATCTCGGCTATCCTGGTCAAGGTTCAACTCTCGCAACCGTTTCACGGGGTGGAGGGAATCGGCACGATGAGTTCTTTCTCGGCAAGCACGGAACCGGACATCGAATCCACGTTGATCGATCTCGACGCGGTCTCGTTCACCGCGTTACGTGATCTGGACAGTGAAGCCTTCCGGCATTCGGCGCACCACGTCGTCGAACGCACCACCAACGTCCGCGCGCGCTACAGAAGCGGGTCCAACGGGGCCGGTGAGCGCATCGACTGATGCCGCCACCGGCCGAGGCTCGTCCCGCGTTCCACCGCTTGTCGTGGCGGGACTTCGACGCACTCGCACGCCTTGACGGCGAAGAGGACATGGCTCGCCGTCTGCGACGTGCCGAGCGGAGCCGGCGCAAACTATTGATCCACACGTTACTGACCGACGCCACCAAGCTTCCGGAGCATTCGGGCCCCCTGCCACCGCTGGATTCCGCCTGGGAACTCCTTGCACGTGCCGAAGCAAGAGCACCTCGGGCGGTCAACCGGATACTCACCAATCCCTACACCGGGAGCTGGGCAGGTTATACGACCCGCTTACTACGCAACGGAATCGACGGAGTCGGTCCACTGTGGATGCACCTGGGGCACGCACACGCGATCGCGGCGGCCGCGGCGATCCGGGCGGAACTGGACTTCGAGACCGCCATCCCGGCGTGGCACGGCAACGCCATGCTCCCTTCACTGGGGATGGCCAGATTTCCCGGTGCCGCACCCTTTTCTTCGGCCGTCGTGCGAGGCGTGAACGGCCGGTACTTCGTGTCGAACGCCGAAACGACGGTCCGCCTGCCGAGCACGCCCGACTCCGACGGCCCTGGCTGGTGGGGAATCCGGCGGGTGCGGAGCCAGGTCGGCGCGCACCGATTCTCGCTACGACTGGACGACCTCGATCCTTATCGCGGACTCTACGAGCCGGTACCGCCGGAAAGGCTGCCGGCTAAGGATTTGGCAGCCTGGCAACGGCTGATCGACGAGGCATGCCGTCTGATCGCCGGCCATCTGCCCGGCCTTGCCCGCATCATGCCGGTGGGTTTGGCCTCGCTGGTACCGAAACCCCAGGTGCTCTTCCGGAACCCGAGCGCGTCGACCGGGGAAGCGTTCGGCAGTGCGGTGGTCGGTCTTCCCGCCGACGGCGCGTCCCTCGCCGAGAGCCTTATCCACGAGTTCCAGCACATCGTGCTCGGCGGCCTGCTGCACCTGGTCGAGTTGTCCGAGCCGGATCCGCGGGAACGCATTTATGTGGCTTGGCGCGATGACCCGAGACCTCTGAGCGGTGCCCTGCAAGGGGTCTACGCCTTCTTCGGTGTCACGGCCTTCTGGCGTGCGCTGGCAAAGGCCGGTCAGAGCCCCCGGCGCTCTGGCTTCGAGTTCGCGTACTGGCGCGAGCAAACATGGCGCACGCTCCGGGTCCTGCGCGCGGACGCGACACTGACCGACGCCGGACGCCGGTTCCTCGACAGCGTCGCCGAACGCCTCGGCCCCTGGCAGGACGAGCCCGTTCCGGTGGAGGCGAGCGAACTGGCCGCGGCGGCAGGCCGGGATCATCTCGCGGGTTGGCGCGCCCGACACCTGCGTCCGGATCCGTGCGTGGTCGCCGGCCTGGCGGCCGCTTGGTCGAGCGGGCGGTCAAGGCCACCGGTCACCCTCGATGCGACCGACCTCCCCCCGACGCCGGTACCGGACGGAAGCTGGTCCCACGCCCGGACAGACCTGATCCGGCTCGCCGTCAGCGACACGCCCCTGTCCCAGGATGGACCGCCGCCCGCGGTGCCCGGTGCCACCACCGCGGATTTCGCTTACGCCGCAGGCGAGTTCCTCGAAGCCATCAAGGGCTACCGAGAGGAACTCGCCACGGATCCGGACCGCCCGGCTTCCCTGGTCGGGCTGGGCCTCGCCCTGTCCGCGCGAGGCCCACACCCGGCCGCCCGTGCCCTGCTGCGCTGCCCCGAACTCGTCCGCGCGGTGCACCGGCCCTTGCGAGCTGTTCCCCGGCCACCGACCGTGGAACAGCTCGCCTCGTGGATCGGGCAACTCGTACCGGACTGAGCTACATCAGCATCGGGTCGATGTCACAGTCGCCGCGCGTACCGTGGCCCGCTGCCTGCGTTCCCGGATGGGCCTCGCCGAGAACCCGGCGATACTTCACCAGGATCGGGTCGCGTAACGGCGCGGCCTCCTCGTCCAAGCCGAGAGCGGTCAGGTCCTGGCCGAGGTTGAAGGATGCCGCCAGTACCGTGGGGTGTTCCTCCCCCAGTACCTGCGTGCCACGTTCGACCGCGTCCCGCCCCAATTCGACCGCCCTGTCGAGCTCGCCCAACGCCGACAGATCACTCGCCAGGTTGATCGTGACGATGATGGCATAGGGATGATCCGGGCCGATGGTGGCGCGGAAGTGCTCGAGAGCACGCTCGTCGAGTACGCGGGCGGCCGCGGGGTCGCCCATGAGCCGCAAGGTCACCGCGAGGTCGGCGTTGGCGGCGAGGGTGTGCGGATGGTGTTCACCAAGACCACTCCGGTACCGCTCGAACGTTTCCTCACCCAGTTTCCTGGCAGCCGCCAGATCGCCCGAGTGACGGAGATCGATCGAGTGGGCGAGAGCGCAAGCCATCGTGACGGAATGGTCGTCACCGTAGGCGAGCCTGAATCGCCTGAGTGCGTCGGTGGACAGGTTGAGCGCGCCGGGATGGTCGCCGTCCTTGCGCCTCGCCACCGAAAGCAGGAACGAGTTGGCCGCCGCGTCCAGCTGGTCCGCGCCGAACCGGGCGTAGAAGTTTTCCGTGAGCCGTTCCTGCTGGACCCGGGCCTTGCCGTACTCCCCAGCCTCGCGCAGGTCCACGATCAGCGAACTGTTGACGCCGAAAGTGCGGACGTGGTCACGGCCAAGGACCTCGATCCGCCGGTTGAGGGTGTCCTGGTCCAATTCCGCCGCCGCCCGGTAGGCACCGGTCAGCCGGAGGCTGATCGCGTGCTGGTACGCGGCTTTCAGCGTCTCCGGGTCGTCTTCACCGAACATACGCTTGGCCTTGTGGTAGATCTCTTCGCTCAGCTTGGTCGCCGCCGCGAAGTCACCCTGTGCCCGGAGATCGATCGTGATGTTCAGCTGGAGAGCGAAGGTCTCCTCGTTCTCTTCACCGGACACCTGAAGGCGCAACGCGAGTGTGCGCTGATTGAGTTCCGCGGCTTCGGCGTACCGGCCGATCGCCCACAGGTAGAGCCCCAGCCTCGACGAGACTTCGAGTGTTTGCGGATGTGTGGGACCAAGGTTGTCGGTGAGCTTCTCCCGCGCTTCGAGACCGAGCCGGGCCGCTTCTTCGTGGTCGCCGTACTCGAACAGATAGCGCATCAGGTTGATGTGGAGCTGACGCGGCCAGTCGTCGTCGCAGTTCAGCACATTCGCCGCATAGGCGTGCGGCAGCAGTTCACGGTAGCGCGACCAGTGCCTGCTGGAATCGGGGTCGTTCGGGTCCAGCGCGGCGAGTAGTTGATGTGCACCGTGCTGCATCCGCGCGTGCACCTGCCGGGCCATGACCCGGTTGCGCAGGACCAGCTGTACCAGCCGGTGCAGCTGAAGGGTGTTGTTGCCGTGGTCGATCTTCGCGAGGCCGTATCGGTTGATGTCACGGATGGCGCGAGCCAGCTTGATCGGGTCGCGCAGCGCGGCGTCGAGCTCCGGGGAAATCGACACCCGGCTGACTCCGGTGAGCAGGTCACGCGAAATCGGTTCCGGGGAAAAGAAAGCGCAGATGTGCAGGATCTGATGAGCCGCCGGATTACGGGTCTTGAGCTCCTCGAACGAAACATTCCACGCCGCGGCGACGGAAACCTCGTTGTCAGGCGCCGACGCGGTATCGAGGATCTCCTCGACAGACTCGTCGAACAAGCGCAGGTACTCCTGCACCGGCATTCCGGTCACCGCACGCCAAGCCGCCGCCTGCTCGACAGCCAGCGGCAGATCGCCCAGCTTCTCCGCGAGTTCGTCGGCGTCGCCCGGGTCGATCTCCGGGCCGCGGCGCCCGAGCAGTTCGACACTTTCCTCACGCTTGAACACCGCCAACTCCAACGGGCGCGCGATGCCTGCCCAGTCGGAGTTCCGAGAGGTGATCAGGATTTCGCCGGGACCGTTGCGCGGGAAGAACGGCAGCACGGTCTCCGGGCTCTCCGCCGCGTCGAAGATCAGAAGCCAGCGGCGGAACGGCCGTCCGGTCCGCAGCGCCTCGATCACCGCCGGTACCGCGACGTTGGCCTCAGCCGCGCCCTGGAGGCCGAGGAGCCCGGCGAGTTCGGTGAGACCGGCCCGGATCTGCGTGGTGTGCGCGGCGTCGATCCACCAGACCAGGTCGTAATCCTGGAGGTGCCGGTAAATGTACTCGGTGGCCATCTGGGTCTTGCCGATACCTCCGAGACCATGCAGCGCCGAAGGGAGCACGGCGGTGGTGCCGCTGCTCAACCGTTTGGTGAGCTGGTCGAGGAGTTCGTCGCGACCGGTGAAATTCGGGTTACGCGGCGGGACGTTCCCGAATACCAGTGGCGGGTCGTCGGGTTGGCGGGCGGGGAAGTTCCGGGATGTCTCCGACGCGGCGGGGTGGGTGATCCTGGTCGTCGGCTCATTCGCTTCGGGGTCACCGAGATAGGACGAGCGCCCCTGTATCGCAGCAGTCGAGGCAGGTGGACGTTCGGCCGTCTCAGGCATCTTGGGGCTCACAGTCTTGGATGTCTTATTCAGTCTCGGTTCAAGGGAGGGCAGGACAGGGCTCCGCCCTTGAACGACGTTCCGCAACCGGTCCGCGCGAGACAGGTACGGCCCGGACAGCGCGCGCATGAGAACGCTCTCCAGTTCGACGTCAGACGAGGACTCATGTGTGAGCACCGGATCCGGCGTGTTGTTCGGGTCGGCAATAGCGTCTCGGAGGTGACCGAGCAGCGGAATCCTTCGACCTAGGTGAGTGGCCGCCACCCGAACGACACTGGCCGTTTCCGACCTTCGCGCGCCACTGAGCAACATTTCCCGGACCGCCTCGGGAAATGCGAATAGCCCACCTGTGTCCCAAGTGGTCTTCCCTTCCCTAAGGCCGGGAGCGTACAGGATGCCTGAAAGCAGAAGTTCCAGGAGGTGCTCAAGTCCTGCTTCCGGCACGAACCGTTGTCCCACCAGCTTCGCCACGTCGAGACGGACCGGTACCGCCGCGAGCAACTGTGCCAAGCGTAGCGCTGGCGGCGACGCAACACTGCGAAATCTATGTACTCTTTCGGCGGGTGACAAAGTTACCGACCGGTCAACGGAATCAACCCGGGAAAACTGTTCCGCGGTGAGCACGACCGTGCCTTCGACGGCGGCGGCGTTTTCGCCGGTCATCAGCCCGGCCCACCACTCGAGCGACCGCGGCCGCATTTCGAGCACCGGCACCGGTACGGCCTCTTGGGGCACTTTCGAGCCGGGCTCGAGCCAGGCGTCCGCCAGGTCGCAAACCCAGCGTCCGTTGGGGGCCAACGTGTTCGGGACCCTCAACCGGGCCTTGTGCGGGCTCATGCCGCAGCGCCCCCACAACCATTGCGGGAGCAGATGCACGATACTCACCGGCATCGTCCGGCCCCAGCGCGCCAGCATCGGGTACAGCGCGTCCTTCTTCTGCCACGCGTCCCCGACACCGTCGGTCAGCAGCAATACCGCGCGCCGTCCCGACGAATCCAGGATCTCGTTCGGGTCGCGGGCCGGGGCGCCAGGCGTGCCACCACGGAGAACGAGCTCCTCCTGGCCGTCGTCTTTCGCGGTTTCCAAAAGACGGACCTGAATACTGCGGAAAGCACCCACTTGCCGGAGCAATTCGACAAACGCGGACACCCGTGGCCGCCACAAGGCCATCGACGGACCGTTGTCGAGGACGAGCGTCAGGTCCAGCCAGCGCTCTCTTTTCGATCGGGTGACTGGCCACCACCGTCCAGTCTCCGCGGCCTGGACGGCGGTCGCCACTTCGTCCAGGACCACGTTGTTATGTCGCTGCGAAGGCGTCTCCCGTTTCAACGTTCTCAGCGCGCGGAAGTACTCCAGCGATTCGAGGAGTACCACTCCGCCGGGTCCCGTGCCGTCCACCGCGGGTTCGGGCAGCTCAGCGGGGACCGCCTCCAGTTCGACGACGCGGCCGTCGCTCCCGCTCGACGAGGAAGATTCCGGAACCACGGACTGCCCCGGTTCGGGGAGCGGGGGGACTTCCCCGCGGTCCGAGGGCGCGTTGCGAATTCGTTTTTCGCCGGACGCCGGCTCCGGCTTCTCGGCGGCATCGGGCTCGCCGCCGGTGCGCCTCGGCTCGATGGCCGCGGCCAGCCACACGATGTCCGCGACATCGGTCCAGCTCAGGTCCTCGAACTCGAACCGCTTACCCCCCTTGGGAAAGGGGGGCCGCCGCTCCGCCACCGGGACGGAGCGCGAGTCGGATGCACCGCCCGGCCCACCCATGTCACCGCACCGTCAGTCTTTGCCAGAGGGCGTCCACCAGCCGCGGCCATGCCTCCTGATCCGGCTGGTAGGCGCCAGAAGTGGCCAGGTACACGGCATCGAGCAACCGATCGGTGGGCAGGCCGCCTTCGGCCTTGCTCCGTTCGGCGAACTCGCGGATGAGACTGTCGCGGTGCTCGCCGTCCTCGCCGACCAGGTGACTGGCCACGATCGCCGCGAGCTGGTCGTGATCCGGGTTCTCGATCCGCAATTGCAGGCACCGGCGCAGGAACGCGGGCGGGAACTCCCGCTCTCCGTTGCTGGTCATGATGATGACCGGGAACGCGCGACAGGCGATCCGGCCGTCGCGGACGATGGCGGTGCGCTGCGGGTCGGCGGTGTGCACGGTGACTTCGGGGTGGCGGTTGCGTGCCCTTGCCAGTTCCTCGATGGTGAATTCGCCGTCTTCGAAGATCGACAGCAGGTCGTTGGGCAGATCGGCTTCGGATTTGTCGAGTTCGTCGATCAGCAGTACCCGAGGCAGCCTGCCGGGCAGGAACGCGGTGCCCAGCGGGCCGAGCCGGACGAAATCCCCGATCGGTGGCTCTTCCGCTTCTTCACCGGTTTGCGCCTGTTCGGTCGCCGCCGCCTGGACCCGGCCGATCGCGTCGTAGCCGTACAGCCCGGAACTCAGCGCGGTATGACTGGTGATCGCCCAGCGCAGCACCCGGCCGAGACCGAGTTCTCTCGCGATCCGATAGGCGAGGCTCGACTTCCCGGTGCCCGGATTCCCGGTGACGAGCAGCGGACGCCGCAGGTACAGCGCGGCGTTCACCATGTTGAGTTCGCCGGCGTCCACATCCTGCTCGGAAAGCGTGAACGCGGTGCCGAGCCTGCGCTCCGCCTCACCGTCGTCCGGCGGCGGCACGTCGTGCTCCGGCGGCGGGTCACCGCGATAAGAACGCCACGGTGGCGGCGCGGGAAGAATCTGCGCGAGGTCGATGTCGTGGATCGGCCTGCCGGTGCCCCGATAGATCCACCAATCAGGTGCATCCGGTGTCGTCCGGCCGTTCACGGTCGCGTCCTGGTCGTTCACGCTCATCCGCGGTATCCCCCTACGGTCGAGTCGGGATCAACGGTTGGTCGAGAACAATTACACGCTCCGGATCGTCCCACATTACCACCAGATCGTGAGCCAGAGATTTCTTGACCGGTACGGCCGCGCCCGAATTCGCGAGTTTGCGACGATGCGGCAGTTCTCTCAAACCGTGCTTTGTCTCCAATACCCAGTCCAGCAGCTCGCGCAGACTCTCCGGCTCGGCGTCCGGATGCCACAAGATCACCGGCAGGCCGCTGCGAAGGGCGCTCGTCAACTCGTCCGGTGCGGCATCCGGGTCGACTTGGGGTGACGGCGGTTTCGTCAGCACCACTCCGACCCAGTGTTCGTCGCTCAGTATCGCGTCGATCGGGTGATCCTCGAACTCCGCGCATCCGGAATAGTGCAGCCGGTCGGGTGAAGGATCTTTCGCCATCGAGTCCCAGCGAACGCGCCATTCGCGATGCCAATGCTTCGCCCGCATCCTCTCCAGTGATCTTATTCCCAGCCTGTACCCGTACCGTAACGGCTGCGGTCTGCCGGTCCCGTGTTCCTTGGACCATCGCTGCACCGGCAAGGTGATCAAGGTGCGCGGCAACAGGAATTCCACCGACGCGGACACACTCTGACCGGACCAGACTCCTTCAGTCTCCAGGATGACCTCGTCGACCTCGAACTCGACCCTGTCTATGGCGATTTCCCGAACTCCCGCCAGCGCGGGAGGCCACACTTCCGGGTCATCCTGACGCCAGAATGCGAGCGTGCATCGCGTGGGATCCACGGAAACCGGTTCCAGCATGATCATCAAATGAAGATGGGGGTTTTCCGGAATCGGGAGCCTGCTCTGCCGTTGATGCCCGAGTGCGGGCACGATGCGCAGCGACCGCGCCTGACCCTCGATCCAGCCGAGGAGCATGGCCCCCACCTCGCCGCCGACGTTTTCGGCCAGCAGTCTCAGAAACGTTACGGAGGGCGGGATTCCGTCCGGTCCGGCGTTGAAGTCGGTGAGCAGATGGAACGCGCTCCACGCGTCGGTGACGCCGTCCAACCGGGGCACCGGAATGGCGGGGCCGAGCGCGCGACTCATCATGACCGCCAAATGGGGGACCTCCATTTGGGTCAATCGATGGTGCAGCTCCACCAAATCCTTGCGCGGAATCAACTCGAGAACATCGCTGTGCAAGTCGACGGGAAGCCGGTCGGCGGGAGGTTCGAGTTCGGATGGGCGCGGTTTCGGAACCGGCGCGGCGAGTTCGCCGTGTAGTCGTAAATAAGCCGTTCCGGTGAACGTCTTCACCGAAACCGGTATCGGCTGGTACAACTCTGGCAGCAAGCCCGGGTCCGACGCGATGACGTCGTCGAAGAACCGCTCCGAAGAGATGAACGCGATCATCCCACCGGATTTCGCGAACGCGTCCTTCGCCAGCTGGGCGTCCAGGATGCGGAAAGCGGTGTCGACGGCCTCGCCGACCCATCCGTTCCCGTCGTTCAGCACCTCACCTGCGTTGAGACTCACTCGCAGCCTGATCTGCGCCTGCGGGGTCCGCGTGTGGTTGTGCCGGACGAGGGCGACCGACATACGGCCTGGTAATCGGTCGACGACCAGGCTTTTGGTCGTGCCAGGCGGTAACAGGATCAACGCACCGTCGCCACGATCCTCCGCTACGCAGGAATCGAAGTCGACGCCACTCTCCCCGAACGCGGTCTTCAGCACCTCGTACATGCCCTGGCGCACGGCCAGCCGATCGAGTGGGTTCCGGTCCGGGGAGGTGAAGCCCACGACGTCCACCACGACGATCGTGCGGTCGAGAGCCTGCGTCGATTGCGCCATTGGCCCCCTCCCAAGGTCCACGGCGCCGGCCCACCGGCGCCGACCGCCACATTATCGCGTCGATCGCCCCGGAGTTGAGTATCAAATGACAAATAAGTCAGCGCTTTTCCGTGCCGGTGACTTCCTCACCACGAACGGAGCCCTCCCTGACCGCGCCGGGGAGGGCTCCGTATTCACCGGGGTCAGACGCCGGCGACCTGCTGGATCCAGGGGCGGTAGCGGGTGATGTTGGTGTAGGCGGTGTTGTTCGACCGGTCACTGGTCGAGGCGACACCGACCTGGCGGCCACCGGAGAACATCGGGCCGCCCGAGTCACCGCCGGCGGTGATGCCGTCGACGCGGTTCGCGCACACCGCGACGCCACCGTTGTAGTCACTGCAGTTGACCGAGTTGACCCGGACGGTGGCGACCTTCAGGTAGCGGGACTGGCAGTTGATCTCGGAACCACACTGGCTGGTCGCGCCCCAGCCGTAGACCTGGACGTTCTGGCCGACCGCGACATTGCTAGTGGTGCCGAGCGGGGCGTAGGTGGCGTTGATCGAGCTGGTCAGCCGGACGATGGCGAGGTCCGCGCTCGCGTGGCGGGTGATGGTGGATCCGGTGGCCATGGTGCCGCCGCTCTGCTGGTCGAGGCTGCCGATCCGGAAGGTGTAGCTGCCGCTGCTCGCGACACAGTGCTTCGCGGTGAGGATGTACTGCGGCGCGATGATGGTCGCACTGCAGTTCTGCTGGCCGTTCACGAACAGCCGGGCCGCCCAGGGACCGCTCTGCGCGTACTGGCCACCGATGATCATCGGCTGCGCGCCGGAAGGCTCGGCGGCGGACGCGGCGGGGGCGGTCGAGCCGAGCAACGCCATGAAGGCGGTGCCTGCCAGGAGGACAAGGGAGCGCAGTCGCATGTTCCGACTCATTTCTGCGGCCGGTTCACAGCCGCGTCAGTGGGGACCAACGCGCTGATTCTGTGTCGTGCCAAGGGAAGCCGGAAACCGACGAAAGTTAGCGTGGGCTACGTATTTATTTCCATGACGGCCAGGAACGATCTTTGAGTATCCGGCGAAGATCATTAGGTAGTGCTTCACTCGCCGAGCAGGCGCCACGCGGTGAGGGCGATCCTGGCCCTGGTCAAGCCGCCGGGCTCGTTCAGGTCGATGGCCAGGCCCTTCCCGATCTGCGCGAGCCGCCGCGCGACGCTGCTGTGGTGCAGGTGCAGGGAGTCGGCGGCCTGGCGTACGGAACCCGTGGCGCAGTAGGCGTCCAGTGTCCGCAGGTCCTCCGGTTCCGCCGCCAGGCGCGTGATCGCGACGACGTCGGCGTTGGCCCGGGTGTCCTCCGCCGGGATCCGCGCGAGCAGCGCCAGCGCTCCGAGGTCGGCGTAGTGGATCACCGGCTGGCGCGCGGTCGTGAAACGCAGGGCGGTTCCGGCGTCCTGCCAGGACCGATGGGGACACTCCGCCGCTCCGATCCCGGCGCGCACGCCATCCGGCAGCCGGGCCGGATCCACCGCGGTGGCCAGGATGATGCCCACCTCGCCGAGCGGCGCGGCCTTGACCGGGCGACCCGGGCAGATCAGGGTGCCGATCTTCTCGAGCGGGATCCGCGACCGGACGGCGACGACCTTGATCGGCAGCTCGGTCGCGAACCCCAGCAGCCGCAGGGCCCGGTTCCTGGCCGCCTCGTCGCTGGTGGAGCTGATCACGAGTTCCACGAGCGCCGGGTCGGCCATGGTGGTGCGGGCCGGGCCGTAGCGCTCCACGACCGTCGCCACGGCGATCGCGAGCCGGTCCAGTACGGCTTCGTCGAGGGCGCCGGGCGCTCCCTCGCGTTCCAGCCACACCGTGCCGATCTCTTCCTCGTCGAGGGTGATCGCCGTGGTGGTGGACGCGGGCGCGGGCGGGGCGGTGGCTTCACGGCCGTCCGGTGCCATCCGGATCGTGCGCCCCGAGCCGGAGAGCCGGATACCCGCCACGCATTCCGCCAGTCCCGCCGTGGCGCGGGCGAGCGCGGGGAGGTCGACCCGCCGTCGCATCAGGGTGTCGTAGAACATCACGACCCGGATCACGCCTTCGACGTCGGGATCCAGATGGGACAACCGTGCGGCCACCGCCTCCATGACCGCGAGCGTACGCGGCGATCGTCGCGCGGCGGGGCGGCTACGCGCGACGATCGGCGGGCGACCTCCTGGCCGGGAACCGGAAGGATCGTCGTCATGGATCCCGAACTGGAAGCCTTCATCGCCCTGTTCCCGGCCTCGAGGCTCGACGACCCGGTCGCCGACCGCGAAAGTTTCGCCAAGCTCGCCACCTCGGTGCCGAAACCGGACACCTCCGCCATGACGATCGAGGACCGGACAGTGCCCGGCGACCCGGAGGTCGCGATCCGCGTTTATCGCCCGATCGAGGCACCGGGCGCCATCGTCTGGCTGCACGGCGGCGGCTGGGTGATGGGCGACCTGGACACCGAACACCCGTGGGCGGCCCGGCTCGCCGAGGCCTCCGGCGCGGTGGTGATCTCAGTGAACTACCGGCTGGCTCCCGAGAATCCGTTCCCGGCCGCGATCGACGACGTCTACACCGTGCTGACCTGGGCCGCCGAGAACGCGGCCGAACTCGGTGTCACCCCGGACCGCATCGCGATCGGCGGGCACAGCGCCGGCGGCGGGCTCGCGGCGGCGACGGCGTTGCGGGCGCGGGACGAACAGGGGCCGCCGATCCGCTTCCAGCTGCTCAACCAGCCGGGACTCGACGACCGGCTGGAGACCTGGTCAGCGCGGAACTTCACTGACACCCCCTGGGTGTACCGCGAGAAGCTCGCCGCGATGTGGCGGTACTACCTGGACGGACAGCCCGCCTCCTCGGCCTACGCGGCACCGGCGCGGGCGACCGACCTGTCCGGTCTGCCGCCCGCGTACCTGGCCACCGCGGAGTTCTGCCCCAACCGCGACGAGAACATCGACTACGCGGTCCGCCTGATGCGGGCGGGTGTTCCGGTCGAACTGCACCAGTGGCCCGGCACCTTCCACGGGTCGCAGGCGATCCTGTCCGCCGACGTGTCGCGCCGCCAGATCGCCGAGCTGGGCGATGTCCTGCGCCGGGCCCTGCAAAGCGCTTGACCCGGCCGTGGGGCGGCCGCTCAAGACCTGGTCCGCCCTCGAAATGGACCGCGGGCCAGGACGCGCCCGCGCTCTTCCGTGCCGAGCGTTCCCCGCACTGCCTGCACTGGTTCTGACGCCAGTGTCGCGTGACTGGACGGAGATCTCGCGTGATCAGACGGAGGTTACGCGTGATCAGACGGAGATCTCGCGTGATCTCCGTCCAATCACGGGTGATCTCCGTCTGATCACGCGACGCTAGGTCGTGGCCCGGCGGGTGCCGACCGTGAACAGCAGGGACGCCGCGGTCAGCACCACGCCGAACCACACCACGCTGGTGATGCCCGCGTTGTCCGCGAGCAGTCCCGCGAACAACGCGCCGAGGGCGATGGAAGTGTTGTACGCCAAGGTGTTGAGCGACATCGCGGCCTCGAACGTGTCGGGGGCGGACTTCTGCGTCATGGTGAGCTGACTCAATTGCACGACACCGTAGGACAACCCCCAGAGCACCAGCGCGATCATCACCCCGACCTGTCCGTGGCCGATGGTGAGCAGCAATACCAGCGACACCACGAGCGAAACGGCCCCGACCGTGAAACTTGCCAGCACGTTCCTCGACACGAAGTATCCGGCGACGAAGTTCCCCGCCGCTCCCCCGATGCCGAAGACGATCAGGCACACCGTGATGAAGGTGGACGAGGCCGAGGAAGTGCCTTCCAGGAAGGGACGGATGAAGGTGTAGACGCCGAAATGCCCGAGTACGAACAACACCACGGTGATCAGGACCGAGCGCAGGCGCACGTTCACCCGCGGCAGGCTGAAGACCTCGCGGACCGAAACCGCGTTCGCCGACGGCAGCGACGGGACCAGGACGAGGACGGCGAGGAAGACCAGGACACTGAGCCCGCTCCAGATCAGGAACGTGGTCTGCCAGCTGGTGAGACTCTCCAGGATCGTGCCCAGCGGCATGCCCAGCACCGTGGCGATCGAGATCCCGGACATCACGACCGCCGCCGCCCGGTTCGCGTGGCGGTCCGGGACGATCCGCATCGCCATGCCGACGCCGATGGCCCAGAACGCCCCGTTGGCGAAGCCCATGACGAGCCGGGTCGCCAGCACCAAAGGATAGCTGGGCGCGAGGGCGGTGATCAGGTTGCCGACGGCCAGGATCGCCAGCAAGGTGGAGAGCAGGACGCGCCGGTTGATCCGCCGAGTCCACGCGACGATGAACGGCACGCCGAGCCCGGCGGAGACGCCGTAAAGCGTGACCATCAGGCTGGCGACGCCCACCGAGATGCCCAGGCTGGAACTCACCGGAGTGAGCAGGCCGACGGGCATCAGTTCGGTGGTGAGGAAGACGAACAGGCTGGCGGTGATCGCGGCGACCCCGGCCCAGCCCTTCAAAGTCGAATGCGCGCTTTCGGTTCGGGTGACCATTTCTTCTCTCTCGATTCACGAGCATGACGAAGAAACCCCTGCGGGACCGGCGATTCCGGCCGCGGGGTGCTTCATCCCCAGGAAGATCCGCGGTACGCGGGACAGCCCCGCGAACCTCTTAGCGCTAAGCTATTCGATGCTTAGCGCTAAGTCAAACGGGTAACCGAAGGCGGTGAGCGTCAGTCCTCCAGGGCGACGTCTCCCAGTGACTGCAACAGGTTTCGCAGCAAGGCGGCCAGTTGGTCCCGTTCCTCGGGGCTGACCGCGCCCAGCAGCCGATGCTCGGTGTCGACGTGGTCGGGCAGCGCCCGGTCGATGAGTTCACGGCCCTGCTCGGTGAGGTCGACCAGCACGCGGCGGCCGTTCGTCTCGTCGGGCGCGCGGGCCACCAGGCCGCGTTCTTCGAGGCGGTCGAGCCGCTGAGTGACCGCGCCGGAGGTGATCATCGCCGAACGCATCAGGTCGGCCGGGGTCAGCGTGCCGGCGCGACGCAGGGTGGCCAGCACGTCGAACGACGACCGGTCGAGGCCGTGCCGCGCGAACGTCTCGCGTAGTTCGCCGTCCAGTACCCGGGTCAGCCTGGACAGCCGCCCGATGACGGCCATCGGGGAGACGTCCAGGTCGGGGCGGGCTTCGGCCCACTGGCGGAGAATGTGGTCAACGTGATCCGGCACGCCCGGAGATTACCCCGGCCTCGGAGCGCGGACGTTCGTCGACAAGGCGGGAGCGGCGATCTCGGCCGAAATCGGGACTCCCCAAGTACATGAAGGCCCCTTCCTTGCGCCTGGCGCAAGGAAGGGGCCTTCATGTACTAACGACTCACTCTTCGTCTCCCCCGTCGAAGACGTCCTCCATGACCTCGCCCAGGATCATGCCGCCGACCACACCGGCCGCGGCACCGGCGACCACCCCGCCCATCCCCGGGCCACGCCTGCCGTGATGACCGTGATGACCGTGATGGTCGTAGTCATGGTCGTGGTGACCACCGAACATGGCGTGCCCGCCACCGGATTCGGCGACGTTGGCCAGCCAGCCGTCGATGGCCGCCGCCCAGTCGGTGCGCAGGGCCTCCTCGTGCGAGACGTGGAAGCGGCCGAAGGTGTCGCCGCCGGAGCGGAACATGCCACCGCGTTTGTCCGCCTCCAGCACCACCACCAGCTCGCCCGGACTCGCGACGAAGGTCAGCTCCACCTGGCTGACACGGCCGGCGTACCGCGACGGCGGGAAGAACTCGATCTCCTGGAAGAACCCGAGTTCCTGCCGGACGCCGTGCAGGCGCCCGGCTTCGACGTCGGCGCTGCGGAAGGAGAAGCCCAGTTCGCCGAACGCCTCCAGCACCCGGTCCTGCGATTCCAGCGGCCCGACCAGCACCGGGTCGAGGTCACCCTTGTCCGGCGCGCCCGCGATGACGAGTTCGGTCCGCACGCCGACGACCATGCCCGGCAGCTCACGTCCGCCGACCGCGCTGATCGGCGTCTCCCACGGCAACGCGATCTGGAACGGGACGGTGGTCAGCTCCCCCGCCGCCACCCGCACCTTCCGGCCGGCGCTGACCCGCAGGAACTCCGCGGTCCCGGCGCGCTCGTGGTCGCCGTGCTCGACCTCGACCCTGGTCACCAGCGAAAGCAGGATCTCCTCGATCTGGGCGTCGCTCGAACCGCCCTGGATGCGGACCTGGCCGGTGATCACCTCGCCGGGTACGGCGTGCGGTGAGTCGAGCACGGTGTCGACGGACGGGCCGCCGACCCCGAAGGCGCTGAGCATCCGTTTGAACATCAGGGATTTCCTCCACTGGATACAGGAACAAGGGTGCCGGAACACTTCGACTACTACCGAGATCCGGGCGCGACGTCACTACTTTCTCAGATCGGCCTGACGTACGTCGTGCAGGTGGATGACGACGTCGTAGGAACGCCCGAGCGAGATGGCCGCGGGGTCGACGGGGAACAGCGTGCCGATGGTGCGGGTGGGCCGGGCGGTGTCCAGCCAGGCGCGCGCGGCGGGCGGCGCGGTGCGGACGTCGAGGTAGAAGTCCTGGAAACGGACCTTGTCGAGAGTGTCCTCATTCGAGCCGGACGGCGCGGCCGGGACGGAGAACCGCTTCCAGTCGCCGCCGACGGCAGTGTCCTTGGACAGGAAGGATCCCTGGTCGAAGCTGAACCCGATCGGCAGGTAGTCCCGGCCCAGCGTCTCGCGCAGGAAGGCGCCCTGGGTCTTCGGGTACAGCTCAGGGTTGTCGGAGACGTAGGAGACGTGACCGTTGTGCGCGGAAAGCAGGACCTTGTGGCCGGTCCGCCGCTGCCACCAGGCCACGTTCTCCGCCATCGCGCGGTCACGCAGGATCTGCGCGGCGGGCAGCGACTTCGGGTCCGTGAGGTCGACGGCGAGGAAACGGGCGGTCTGCGCGACGAACTTGGCGTGCTGCTGGGTCCAGTCGAGAGCGTCCGTGCCCGTCAGGCCCTTGACCAGCTCGAAAGCCTGCTCTGCCTGACCGGCGAGCCGCTGCCGCTCGTCGAGGGGTTTGCGGAGGTAGGCGAACGCGTCGTCGATCGGGCGAAGGCCGGTGTAAAGCTGATTCAGCCGGGGCAGCGCCGCCGGATGGTGCTGCCGTACGTAGTCGGTGATCTTGGCGAAGAACGCGTCGTTCACCGAAGGCGCTCCGAGGTCGTCGCCGACGAAGTGCACGGTGCGGCCGGGATGGGCGCGGTTGTAGTCACGCATCCACCGGATCAGGCTCACGAACTCCTCGCGGTCCCAAGGGGAACCGGCCAGGGTCCGCTTCGCGACCTCTCGCGCGTCGCCCCTGCCCGTCTGGACGTACTCGTCGATCTCGAGACCGGCGGACCAGCTCAGCTCCAGCGCGAAGGCCCGGAACCCCTTCTCCTCGACCAGCTGACGGAAGACCCGCTCCTTCATGGTGAAGAACTCGTGGGAACCGTGGGTGGCCTCGCCGAGGCCGACCACCTTCGCGCCACCGATCATCGCGCCCAGCGCCCGCAGGTCGGCCGTGTTCCGGCCGGGTTCGGTCGAGAACAACGGATGTGCCGCTCGATCCAGCGACCGCACCGGGTCCCGCCAGGCCGTGGCCGTCTCCGCGGCACTCGCGAAAGCCGGGCTCGCCAGGGGAGCGAGCACCGCTCCCGTCACGACCACCGCGGCCGCCGCCAGTCCCCGTCTTCCCCAGTGCCTTTTCGTGTCCGCCATGTCGTTCGCCCCTTCGCTCGATGTCGTTGGCGATCATCGCCCGCGCATCGGCGGTGGCGCGCTGTAGCAGAGCTCCGACTTCGGGTGGGGAAAACCCCACCCCGCGAAGAGCGGGTGGACCCCGCCGCCGGGGTGTGGGTCCCGGCGGCGGGAGTCCACCCGCGTTTATCTCCCTCCGCAGCGGTTGCTCGTCACTCCGCGCGCCACAACGCGGGCGTGGACGGCGGCTCCCAGCCAGGCTGGGCCGTGTGCCCCTGCAAGCACACATAACCGCGACCGCTGAAGGTGACCCGGGCGCCCGCGGAATAGCCGGTTCCCGCCGCCCAGGTCGTCCCGCCAGGCGGGTTGGAGGTCGAAGTGGTGGGCGGGTTCGACGTCGTCTGCGTCGTCTGAGTCGGCCGGGTGGTCGACGTCTGCGGCACGTTGAGCACGAAGTCGAACGCGGCCTGCTTGGCGGGAGGCGCGTCACGCACGGTCATCAACAGCCGCGGATCGAAGATCGAGTCGGTGTTGTTGCGCGGCTCGTTGGGGAAGTAGAGCTGCGTGGTCAGCACCCGTCCGCCCGGGGCCTGGACCTTGACGTGAATGTGCCGCGTACGGCCCGGGTACAGGCCGGGCACGATCGTGCTCAGCGAGAACGCGCCCTGGTCGTTGGTGAACTGGTGCCCGCGGAACGTGTACCCCACGTTGTCGTAGGCGCCGTTGACGTCCGCCTGCCAGAAGTCCAGCAGCGCCCGCGCGATCGGCAGGCAGCCGAGACCGAAGACGTATCCGGAGACGGTGAGCCTCGTACCCTGCGTGTTCGGCGTGACCAGCGAGGTGCGCTGCGGGGAATTCGGCTTGAAATAAGGACCTTCGGTCTGCGCCGGAGTCGGGTCGTCGCCGTCGTCACAGGACGGGGTCAGCTCGGGTGCCTGGCCGCTCGCGACGGTGGTGCGCGCGAGGGCGGGCCCACCGATCAGCGCGACCGGCGCCGCGACACCCGCGGCGAGTGCGGCCTTCAGCACAGTCTTTCGGCTGAGCTTCTTTTCGTCGTCCATACCTGCTCCTCGTGGGGGCTTCGGGAATCACCCTCGACGGTATGGAGAAGATCAGCTGCGGACGATGGACTGGCATGGTCAGTCGTGGTGAATCTCCGGGGGCGCGTCGCCCGTCCGCCGGTAATCACCGGGACTCAATCCGGTCTCCCGCCGGAAGAACCGGCAGAAATAGGCGGGATCCGCGAATCCCACCCGGCTGGCGACCTGCCGGACGGTGAGATCCGTGCCGAGCAGGAACCGTTTCGCCTCCCGCGTCCTTGCCTCACGCATCAGTTGCGCCGCCGTCCGGCCGGTCGCCGTCTTCACCGCGTCGGTCAGGTATCCCGGGGTGACCCCGATGCGTTCCGCGAGCGCGCCCACCGACCAGAGCCCGAGATCGGGCCTGCCGAGCAGCCGGGTGAATTCCGTTCCCACCGACTGTGCCCTGGCAGGCGGACGCGCGTCCGCCAGGCCGGGAAGCCGTCCCGCCCGCACGATCAGCACGTGCATCAGGGCACGCAGTACCGTCTCGGTGCCCTGACCGCCACAACGGAATTCCTCGTCCAATTCGGCGACCAGCCGCGCCGTCTCCTCGGCCGCGCGTTCGTCGAGCCGCCACGGCTGCTGACTCAGCCGTCGCAGGGTTTCGCGGTCGGCCGGATGCTCGAGAAGGAAGTCGTCGGTGAACAACACGACGAATCCGGCGAGATCGCGGGCATCCCAATGATGCACCTGCCCCGGTGTTATGACCGCGAGTTGTGGCGGCCCCAATTCCCAGCGCGTGAAATCGACGACGTGGTCACCGGTACCGCCGGTGACGTGGACGATTTCGTAGAAAGTGTGCCGATGCGGGAAAGCCGCCCGCGACATCGGGCCGATCGTGTCGAAAGTGCCGACGGTGAACGGCAGGGCGTCCGGCGCGCGGACCTCCAGCCGGTGCAATGGCAATTCGCCCGCCTTCGGCTGCAGGCAAGGCGTCCTCGGCAACACCGTTGTTCCACGCATGGACCGGTCCCTTTCACCACACTGGGGATAAAAAGTCTAGACCAATGCGTGGTGTTTCCGCTGCCGACGGAAGTCGCTTGACCGTGCCGGATCAGCCTGCGGTCTCCACAGGGCCCCGCAGGCGAGGCCGTTCCGGATGATCACCATGGCGGCGACGATCCAGCCAGGCAGGATCGGTCCGGAAAGGACAGTCCGCGCAAGACGTCGCGGCCGCCGGGTTCGCCTGGTCCGCGGGCTCCGAACCGGCGAAGCCTGCTTCTGCGACCTGGCCGGCGGGCGCGGCGGGCCTGACCCGGTACAGTCGGATCACTCACCGCCGTTGAAGGGTTCACCACGCGATGTCTCCTGCCTCGTCGCGCGGGCGGGCCTGGTGGTCGGCCGGTGCGCTCGCCGCGCTGGCGGTGGCGTACGTCGTCGCCATGCTGACGGCGGGCAATTCACACAGTGACCTGGAGATCTACCGCTTCGGCGTCGACACCCTGTGGAGCGGCGGCGACCTCTACGGCGCGTTGCCGCTTTCGGACGCCGGAATCCCGCTGCTGTTCATCTATCCGCCGTTCGCCGCGCTGGTGCTCACGCCGCTGGCGCTGGTGCCGTGGACCGGCGCGGTGTTCCTGCTGTTCGTGCTCAGCCTGGCCGCGCTGGGCGTCACGTTCTACGCGATCACCCGCACGCTGTGGCCCTCCGGCGACCGGTGGAAGGCGCTGCTCGTCTCGTCGGCGGCGATCACACCGGCGCTCTTCCTGGAACCGGTCCGCCAGACACTGGGCTTCGGGCAGATCAACCTGCTGCTCATGGGGCTGGTCGCGGCGGACTGCCTGCTGGCACGGGGCCGCTACCGCGGTATCGGCGTCGGCCTCGCCGCGGCCGTCAAGCTGACACCCATGGCGTTCCTGTTGTTCTTCCTGGTACGCAAGGACTTTCGCGGTGCACTGACCGCTATGGGCACGTTCGTGGCCGCCTCGGCCGTCGCGTTCGCGGTCGCCCCCGAGTCCTCCGCACGCTACTGGTTCGGCGGGCTGGCCGGAGCGTCGGGGATCAGCGGAACCTCGTTCCACACCAACCAGACCCTGCAAGCCGTGCTGGCGCGGTTCGGAGTCGATTCCGCCGCCGCGAAGCCGTTGTGGCTCATCCTGACCGGCGTGCTGCTGGTGCTGGTGACGCTGACGATGTACCGCTCGGCGGTGGTACCAGCGCTGCTGCTGAACGCGACGTTCGCCCTGCTCATCTCGCCGACGTCGTGGTCACACCACTGGGTGTGGATCGCCCCGGCGCTGTTCACCACGGCGGGCTGCGCGGTACTGCACCGCCGGAATCACCGCCGGGCACTGGCCTGGCTCGCTGGCACGGGGGTCATCGCCACGATCTTCGTCGCCGCGCCGTTCCGGTACTTCCCCGCCTTCGACCGGCCCGGGCAGACGTGGACGACCGCCCAGCAGTGGCTGGGGAACTGCTATGTCGTCGCGGGCCTGGTGTTCGTCGCCGTTTCGGGCGTGCTCGCACTGCGGAACCGACAGGGAGACCGATGGATCTGACCGGCACCACCACACTCGTCACCGGCGCCAGTGGCGGCATCGGCCAGGGGATCGCCCTGCGCTTCGCCGAAGCGGGCAGCGCCGTCGCCGTGCACTACCACCGTGCCGAAGCCTCGGCGCTCGCCCTCGTCGAACGCATCGAGGAGGCCGGAGGCACCGCCGCCACGTTCACCGCCGACCTCACCGACGACGGCGAGTGCCGACGGCTCGTGGCCGCCGCCGCGGCCTGGACCGGACGGCTGGACACCCTGATCAACAACGCCGGCGTTCAGCCGGTCGAACCGCTGCCGGGGATGTCGGCGGAAAGCTGGCGTGCCGTCCTCGACGCGAACCTCACCAGCGCGTTCTCGTGCACGCAGGCCGCGGCCGAGGTGATGAACGGCGGCAGCGTCGTCCACATCGCCTCGATCGAGGCGGCCCGGCCCGCACCCGGACACGCGCACTACAGCAGCGCGAAAGCCGCCCTGGTCATGCACGCCCGCGCCGCCGCACTCGAATACGGCCCGCGAGGTATCCGCGTCAACGCCGTCTCCCCCGGGCTCATCGACCGGCCAGGTCTCGGCGACGCCTGGCCGGAAGGCGTCCGCCGCTGGGAACAGGCCGCGCCACTGGGCAGACTCGGCACCCCCGGCGACGTCGCGAACGCTTGCCTGTTCCTCGCCTCGCCGCTCGCGGCGTGGATCACCGGACACGACCTGACCGTGGACGGAGGCGCGTCCGCGCACCCCACCTGGTGACCACGGGCTCGTGTCGCGAAAGCCACTTTCGGGACATCAGACGTCGCGAAAGTGGCTTTCGCGACACCCCGGGCGTAGGTCGAACCGTGACTCACCGGCTCCGGATCACAGTCCCCTGCTTCAGATTCGTCACCAGCGCCGTCGACTTACCCGTGACAGCAGCCGCGAGCGGACGCTCGAGCCCAGGAAGTCGTGCCACCCGAAGGAAAACCCGGCGTGCCTGGAGCAGGAACCGATTCGCGGGCAGGAACCAGCGCGCTCCCCGGCGGGCGACCTGCTGCTTCTCGGTCACCACCGGGCGGACCAGCTTTTCGTACTCCGCGAACGCGGCTTCGATCGAGGGCGCCCGGGTGAGTTGTTCGGCCAGCACGAACGCGCCCGCGATGCCCAGAGAAGCGCCTTGACCGGCGAGAAGGGAGACGGCATAGCAAGCATCGCCGACGAGAACGACTCGACCGCGACTCCACGACGACATCTCGATCTGCGCCACCTGGTCGTAGTACACCTCTTCGGCGGGCGGACAGAGATCGAGTGCCTTCGGCACCGCCCAGCCGAGCGAATCGTAGGTCGTGCGCAACGCCGCTCGCGCGTCGTCCGGCAGGGTCGGATCCGCCGTGCGGTGCACGGCGTACGCCGCGAGTTTGCCGTCGCGGAGACCGTAGAAACCCATCTGCGTCCCGATGGTGTCGGTCAGGCAGAACCTCTCCCCCACCCACTCGCGGATCTCTTCGTCCTCGAAAACGAACGCCGCAGTATGGAAGCCTAGGTAGCGCAAGAACCCGCTCTCGTCACCGAAAACCAGCCGCCGCACGGTCGAGTGGATCCCGTCGGCGCCGACCACCAGATCGGCTTCGAGCGCCTCGCCATCCGCGAGCGTGACCCGCACCCGGTCGCCGAGATCCTCGACTCCGGCGACCCCGGCGTCGAACCGGACGTCCACTGTGGACGGCAGGGTCGTGCGCAGCACCCGTTCCAGATCCGGCCGCATGATGCTGCACAGTCTGCCGCCCACGGACTTGGCGAACCGGACGTAGTCGATCGCCGCCCGGCTACGGCCCCGATCGTCCAGCAAACTCGCTTCATCCACCCGGTACGCCGCGTCTTCGACCTGAGGAAGCAGGCCCATCTCCTCGACCGCGTCGAAGCCCGGCCCGAAGAAGTCGATCATGTAGCCCTGTTGCCGAGGGCCCGCGGCACGCTCGAGCACCACGACCTCGACGTCCTGCGCCGCTAGCCGGTGCGCCAGTGCCAGCCCGGTGATCCCGGCACCGCAGATCGCCACCTTCATCAGGGTTCCTCCCTTGTGGGTTCAGTTGACCAGACGACGGAGGACGGCCGCGGTGACACCGCGATCGGACTCCGGTTCGAGCGCGCGATGCAGCAGAAGCCCGTCCACCGTGGCCAAAAGCACCCCGGCCGTGCCGTCGGCTTCGGCCACCCCGCGCTCCGCCAGCCAGCCGCCGAAGCGGGCGCGCAAGCCGGCGAGGATCTCCTGGATGCCCTGGCGCAAGGTGTCGTCGCGAGTCGCCGTCAGATAGGCCTCGGCGAACAGCGACGACATCGGATCGACGCCGCTGTACTCGCCGACCGACGCCAGCAGCGCGTCCACCGCCTCCTCGGGCGTGTCGATGGTTTCCAGCGCCGGTTCGAAGGCGCCGGCGACCTCGCGCATCGCCCCCAGCACACCCTCGATCAACAAGGCCTGCAACGAAGGGAAGTGATAGTGCACGACGCTCGGCGTGACCCCGGCACGTTCGGCCAGGATCCGGGTGCTGACCGCGGACCAGCCTCGTTCCGGCACCAGCTCGACCGCGGCCTCCAGCAACCGCCGCCGCACGGCCTGACCACGTTCCGCGGCCGGGGAGCCTGCCACATCCGCCTCCTAGGGCGATCGTCCTGTACGACTGCCCTGATCATATGTCCGGCTGCGACCGCCGCGCAAACTCGGTGGTCAGGTCCGCCTCGGTAAGGACGAGTTCCGCGTCATCCGCCCGGCACGCCCGATCTCACACGGCTCGCTGGACAAAGCGGCCGCACGCCCACTCCTTGATCTGGTCTTGCTGCACCACAGTCTTCAGTTTCCGTTGTCCCGGTGGAAAAGTGTGCATACCCGGCTCGGCGCCGGAGCACGGTGAAACTGCCGCCGAACGCCTTCCCGGTCTTCGGCCGCGAGGACAGCGGCCCCACCTACCTCAAGACCCGGACGGTGGCGTGCCTAGCGGCATGCTGCATGTCGTGCTCTGCGCGGAGACGAGTCCGAAAGCGGCAAAAATGACCTCGCTCCGCGGTTGAGCCGTCGCGAAGCTTGCTCCTTCAATCCACTTTTGGAGGACACATGGTCTCGAAGCCCCGCGTCGCGCTGGGAATGCTCGTGTTGGCGGTGCTGGCGGGCGGAATGATCGCGCTGCTGGTCTCGCTCGAGGCTGACGCCTTCTGGGTCAAGACCCTGCCCATCGCCGTGATGGTCGGCGGAGCGGTCTTCGCCCAGTCCCTCGGTCTCTTCACCAAGGCACCGAAGGATTAGGGTGTGTCTCCCAAACTGAGGTTGGCAGGTTGGGCGAGGACAGGCGCGCGCTTCGAGAGACACAGATCAGGGACCGGTCCCCGCGCTCGCCGTTAGCGTTCCGCGTGTGACCGAACTGGGTGCCTACATCGAACGCTTCGAGACGAATTCCCGCAGCCGCGCACTCCGGGGTCTGGCCGCGATGGCGATCGGCGCACCGATCGCCTTCGTCGGAGTCGTCCTGTTCCTGATGGGCCAGGAAGCGGGAGCCTCCGGCGGGGAGATGTTCCTCGGCGTCGTCATCGGCGGCGGGCTGGGGCTGATGCTGATGGGCGCCTGGGCCTGCTGGCACGCGATCAGCAAACGGGGCGAGACCTTCACCCTGTACGAGCAGGGGTTCGTGCACACCTGGAGCAGGTCGACCACCGTCGTGCCGTGGAACGCGGTCGAGGCGGTCATCGACCACACCAAGAAGAACATCCTCGCCAAGGCCCTCGGCGGCGACGTCGGCTGCCTCGTCAAGCTCACCGACGGCAAGAAGATCCTCATCAACGGGTTCACCGAAGGCGCGGCCCTGCTGGCCCACGACATCTCGGAGGCCGTCGGGCGACGTCACGCCTGAACCACGGCAACCTTCCGGACCCGCCGCGCGTTCTCCCATCACCGAGGGAGGAGGTGGCCATGGAGATCGTCGTCGTGAACGAACTGGGCGTCCGCGCCGTGGTGCTGACGTTACGAGCCAAGGGATCGGCCCTCGATTTCCGGCTGTTCCCCATGGTGCACATCGGCACGCAGACCTACTTCGACACCGTGCGGCGGCAGGCGAACGCCTGCGACGTGGTGGTGGCCGAGGGGGTCGGCGACGCGAAGCCGGTGTCGCGGCTGACCGCGAGCTACCGGCTCGCGGCACGGAACAAACGGCTCGGACTGGTGGTGCAGGATCTGAAGGCGGACACCTTCACCGCGCCGACCATCCGCCCCGACCTCGACGGCCCGGGCTTCTCCGAGGGCTGGCGACGCGTCCCGCTCGGCGACAGGCTGATGATCTCCGTTCTGGCGCCGACGCTGGGGGTGTTCCTGCGTGGCTTCGGTACTCGCGGGATGCTGGCGCGATTCCTGACCGTCGACGACGAAGACGACTCCTGGGTCGAGTCGGCCGAGGCCATGCCCGAATTCGACGACCTGATCAGCGGCAGCCGCGACAAACTCCTCGTGGACGCGTTGGCCGGGCTGCACGAGCGGCGCCATCACGAGCCAGGGACGGTCGGCGTGGTCTACGGCGCCGAGCATATGCGCGCGGTCGTCCGCGAACTCCGCGCGCGCTTCGGTTATGTCGTGCGGGACGCGGAATACGTCACCGTGTTCGGCCTCTGATCGTCCTTTGTGGACTATGTCGTGAACTAGACGCGCTGCGGCGCGAAGGTCCGGCGGTAGTCCTGCGGGGAAACACCGACGACCTTGTGGAAATGGTGGCGCAGCAGGGCGCCCGAGCCGAACCCGCAGCGGCGCGCGACCTCGTCGATGCCCATTGTCGTCTCTTCCAGCAGGGACCTCGCGTGCAGGACCCGCTGCGTCGAAAGCCACCGGTGCGGCGTGGTGCCCGTCTCGGCCACGAATTTGCGGGCGAAGGTGCGTTCGGACATCTGGGCGCGGCGGGCAAGATCGGCGACGGGATGCTCGTGGTCGATGGTGTCGAGCATCCAGGTGAGCACCGGCTGGAGGCTGTCGCCGGTGCACTCCGGGATCGGCACCTCGACGAACTGCCGCTGGCCACCCTCACGCTGCGGCGGCACCACCATGCGCCGGGCGATCGCGGTGGCCGCGGCGGATCCGAGTTCGCGCCGGACCAGATGCAGGCAGGCGTCGATGCCGGCGGCCGTTCCGGCGCTGGTGATGATGTCGCCGTCGTCGACGAAGAGGACGTCCGGATCCAACTGCGCCAGCGGGAATCGCTTCCGGAACCTGGCACTGTGCCGCCAGTGGTTCGTGCACCGGCGCCCATCGAGCAGACCGGCGGCGCCCAGCACGAAAGCGCCGGTGCAGACCGAAAGCAGCGTGGCGCCCCGCGCCGAAACCGCGCGGAGCGCTTCGAGCACCGCGGGCGGATACTCGTCGCGCACGTCGCAGGCGGGGACGACGACGAGGTCCGCGTCCTCGGTCGCTTCGAGGCCGTGTTCCGGGGTCATCTTGACGCCATAGCCGAGGCTGAGCGGTTCTCCCGCCCGCTCCCCGCATACGCGGAAGTCGAGCAGCGGCACCCCGTCATCGGTGCGGTCGTAGCCGAACACCTCGCAGACGACGCCGAACTCGAAGGGAGCGAAGTCGTCCAGCAGCACTACAGCGACGCTCTTCAGCATGACCGAAGCATAGCTGGCAGGATTTTGATGCACAACGACAGAACTGCCACTTTTGGCAGGATGTTCAGCGGCGCAAACTTACTGCCATGACCGCACTCATCGTCACCTTCGCCTTCATCGCCCTCGTCGCCTACCTCCTGCAGCGCAACCACACGCGTCAGGGCCGCCCCAGCGCCGCCGGTGGCGACCCGCTCAGCCGTCCCTTCTGGCGGGGCGGCGTCACGGTCTGAGCAGTGCCCTTCGCGCGAAACTCGGCCCCGCTCTCCTGACCGCCGGTGTCACGAGCGACACGTTCCCCGCCGAGACCGCGAACCAAGCCGACATCCGCCGAGGTCAGACCCATAATCACGGGTTTAAACCACTTAGTCCGTATTTTCTGCCGGTTACCAGTTTTCTGGTTAGGGTGCAGTGGTGCAAACGGGTTAACTCGGGCGGAAGGAGATCGCGCTGTCATCGGCGCGTGGCTGAACATGAGTTCGCAGGACGGTAAACAAGCGGAAGAAGAGGGTGTCGCGGAGACCGCGACAGACCTCGCCAACGCACCGGATACGACAGGTCCGGGGCACACGCCCGATGAGCACGTCCCCCTCGCCTCCGAACGACCCGCCGAGACCGACCGGACCGTTTTCGGTGTGGCCGCGGCCCTCGCGCTCGCGATCATCGTCTGGGGCGTGCTCGCGCCGGAGAGCCTCGCGAGTGTCGCGTCGACCCTCCTCAACGACGCCGTGATCCCTTACGGCGGCTGGGCTTTCGTCCTCACCGCGAGCGGTTTCGTGGTCTTCGCGGTCTGTCTGGCCATCAGCCGCTACGGCCGGATCCCGCTGGGCGGGGACAAGGAACTGCCCGAATTCCGGACGTCGTCGTGGATCGCGATGATGTTCAGCGCCGGGATGGGCATCGGCCTGATGTTCTTCGGCGTGTACGAGCCGGTCTCCCACCTCGCGAGCCCGCCCCCGGGCACCGCGGCCCCGAACTCCGACGAAGCCGTCCACACCGCGATGGCCACGACGTTGTTCCACTGGACCGTGCACCCGTGGGCGATCTACGCCGTCGTCGGCCTCGCGATCGCCTACAGCACCTTCCGCAAGGGCCGCACCCAGCTGATCAGTTCGGTGTTCGCGCCGCTGATCGGCAAGCGGCGCACCGAGGGCCCGCTGGGCAAGGCGATCGACATCATGGCGATCTTCGCCACCCTGTTCGGTTCGGCCGCTTCCCTCGGGCTCGGCGCGCTTCAGGTCGGTGGCGGGATGGGCGCCGTCGGCTGGATCGACGACCCCGGTAAGGGCCTGCTGGTCGCGATCATCGCGATCCTCACCATCGCGTTCATCGCGTCGGCGGTGTCCGGGGTGGCCAAGGGAATCCAGTGGCTGTCCAACATCAACATGGTGCTCGCCGCGGTGCTCGCGGTGTTCGTGCTGGTGGTCGGGCCGACCGTGCTGATCCTCAACATCGTGCCGGGCGCGATCGGCGACTACTTCCGCGAACTGGCGGAGATGTCCGGCCGCACCGGGATGACCGGCGGCGACGAGATGCAGACCTGGCTCGGTGGCTGGACGGTCTTCTACTGGGCGTGGTGGATCTCGTGGACGCCCTTCGTCGGCATGTTCATCGCGCGGATCTCCCGCGGCCGCACCATCCGGCAGTTCATCTTCGGTGTCATCGCGATCCCGAGCGTCGTGAGCCTGATCTGGTTCGCGATCTTCGGCGGCGCGGCGATCAGCAGGCAGCGGGCGGGGACGGACATCGCGGGCGCGGGCAGTGCCCAGTCGGCGACGTTCGAACTGCTCGAGACACTGCCGTGGTTCATCCCGATCGCGATCCTGGTGATGATCCTCGTGTCCATCTTCTTCGTCTCCGGTGCGGACGCGGCGTCGGTGGTGATGGGTACCTTGTCCCAGCGCGGAAGCGTGCATCCGAAGAAGGGTGTCGTCATCTTCTGGGGCGTCCTGATGGGCGCCGTCGCGGCGGTGATGCTGCTGGTCGGCGGGAACAAGGCGCTGACCGGTCTGCAGAATCTCACCATCTTGATCGCGGTGCCGTTCCTGTTCGTGATGATCGGGCTGTGCGCGTCGGTCTGGAAGGACCTGCGCAACGACCCGCTGATGAAGCAGGAAGACGCGATGATGCTGTCGCTGAAGGAACTGCACGAGGAACGCACCAACGGCCACGGACGCCGTCGCATCCTCGGACGCGCGAAGCAGAAGTCCTGATCTGATACGCGTGAAGGCCCCCTTCCCTCGGCCACGGTTTCAAATGACCAGCCGAGGGAAGGGGGCCTTCACGCGTATCAGGCGCGGCCGATGGCCACGAAGACGCACAGGGCGAGGTAGCCCAGATCCAGCACCGCGACCAAGGGTTCGTGACGGCGGATCCGCACGACCACCGCCCCCGCCATGACCAGCGCCAGTCCCAGTGCGGCCAGCGGGACCAGTACCGGCGCGATGTCGAGCAGCGCGGGCAGGACCAGGCCGACGGCGCCCGCGATCTCGACCGCCCCGATCGCTTTGACCACCCCCGGGCTGAAGTCCAGCACCCAGCCCGCGCCGGACGCCACCCCTGCGATCTTTTCCCTCGGCAGGAACAGTTTCCCGACGCCGGAGACGAGATACATGATCGCCAGCAGCCAGGCGACGATCCACAGTGCCGTGTCCATCAGTGCGCCAGCTGGCCCGGCTGGTAGTCGCCCGCCGGCTGCCGGGTGATGACGTTCAGCCGGTTGAAGGCGTTGATGAGCGCGATCTGCGTCACCAGCGCCAGAAGCTGCTCTTCGTCGTAGTGCTTGGCGGCGGCGTCCCACGCCTCGTCGGTGACACCGGCGCTGTCGGCGAGGCGGCAGCCCTGCTCGGTGAGTTCCAGCGCGGCGCGTTCGGCCTCGGTGAAGACCGTCGTTTCCCGCCACGCCGCCACCAGGTTCAACCGGGTCGACGTCTCCCCCGCTTGCGCCGCGTCCTTGGTGTGCATGTCGAGGCAACCCGAGCAGCCGTTGATCTGGCTGGCCCGGATGTTCACCAGTTCCCTTGTCGCCAAAGGAAGTTCGGTCGCCTCGATGACCTTCGCCGCCGAGACGAGGTGCTTCACCAGCTTCGGCGCGAGAGCGGTCTTGAAGAGTTCGAGTCGTGCCTGCATGGGTTTCTCCTTCTCGTCCAGGTTCACTTACTTGGACGAGGGGGCCTCCGGAGAGGTAACACCCATGGCCGCGAGGCGACGTGGATCACTCACGGAGTCGATCGCGACGATGCGGCCGTCGGCGATGGTGCACGCCATCACGCCGGCCAGCTTGCCGTGCTTGTTCCAGGTCACGACGCCGGGCTTGCCGTTGACCAGTGCGGGACGCAAGGTCGCCACGGCACGGGCGCCACGCTGCACGCGGGTGGCCACCTCGGCCGAGCCCAGCCTGACGACCACGCCGTGCGCGGTCTCCGAACGCCACTTCACGTCGGGGTCGAGCACCCGGAGCAGCCCGTCGAAGTCCCCTTCGCGAGCGGCCGCCAGGAACGCTTCGACGACCGCGCGCTGCTGAGGCTCGTCGGCGGGGCGCCGTCCCTGTACCTTCCGGCGGGCGCGGCTGGCGAGCATCTTGGCGGCGTCCGCGGATTTGCCGAGGATCTCGCCGACCTCGGCGAACGGGACCGCGAACAGGTCATGCAGCACGAAGGCCAGCCGCTCGGCCGGGCCGAGCGTGTCGAGCACCACCAGCAGCGCCAGCCCGACCGACTCGGCGAGCACCGCGTCTTCTTCGGGAGAATCCTCGAACACCAGCAGCTCGGGCGGCTCGTCGTCGAACGAGTCCTCGGGCCGGGCCTTGCGGGAGCGAAGAACGTCGATGCAGACGCGGCCGACGACGGTGGTCAGCCAGCCGGAAAGGTTGTCGATCGTGTCGGCGTCCTGGCGGGCCAGCCGCAGCCAGGCCTCCTGGACGGCGTCCTCGGCGTCCGCCCGCGAGCCGAGCATCCGGTGGGCCACCGCCACCAGACGGCCACGCTGCTCCTCGAACGCGCTCGCCAAGGTTTCGCCGGTCATGTCGTTCCCTTTCTCGCGCCGAATCCGTCATGGCCATGACGGATTCGGCTGAAGAAAGGTAACCGGTGGAAGAGCTGAAGGGGACTTTCCCCGCGTCTGACGTGGTGAAGGCCTCCTTCCCCTCGTCTGACGCGGGGAAAGAGGCCTTCGCGTGATCGCAACTAGAGGGCAGAACGTCAAGGTGTCGTGTCGGGTGGTTGGTCCGTGAAGCTTCCTTCCCTACCTTGAGGGTCAGGGTCCCGGCAAAGTCGCAGAGCTGCTGGTCAGCGCTGCTTTTGGTAATCCGGGCTTGACATCGCTAGTGCCCGAAAGGGTCGAGCGGGGAGGATTCCGGACGTTGAACGTCCGGAATCCTCCCCGCTCAGGGGCTCCGCAACCGGTGTGACCCGTGACGGTGAAGGAATGGGGACACTCAACGTCCCCATTCCTTCACCGTCAGCCTCACGCAGGCGGCGAATAGCCGCCTGAACTGCAAGATCTCGACTTTGCCGGGACCCTGACCTTCAGAGTAGGCAAGGAGGCCTTCACGGCCAGCGGAGTCCGCAACTAGAGGACTACTTGCGTAGCGGGTCCAGCGCTCAGACGTCCCGGATCGGCGTCTTCACGACCTTCTTCATGCCGGGGTTCTTCGTCTCCGGCCGTTTCTGCGGTTCGGCGGTCGAGCCGCCGATGCCGGAGTCGATCGCCGCCGTGACGATCAGGTTCCGCTCGTCGGACGAGATGAGTTCGCCGTCGAGGAGTTCCTGCGTCACGGCCCGCACGTAGGTCACGAACTGGTCGTTCGACGAGTAGTCCGACTCGTCGTCGATCACGTCGTTGATCGTGCAGCCGTCACCGGTGTCGCGGTTCTCGACCTGGCTGTCCGCCGTGCCGAGGATCACGGTGTCCCGGACGTCGGAGTCCGGGCAGGCGTCCGGGCCCGGCGGCGCGGCGACGATGGTGAACGCGCCGCCCTGTTCCGCCGAGACGTTGCCCGCCTTGTCCGAAGCCCGGTACGTCAGGGTGTGCGTGCCGAGCGCGGTCACCTTGACCGGCGCGGTGTATACCGTCCAGGCACCACCGTCCAGTTTGTACTCGATCTTGTCCACACCGGACCCGGTGTCCGTCGCGGTCAGGTTGATGGTCGCGTCCTCGATGTACGACCAGCTTCCGTCCAGATCACCGCTCACCACCACGGAAACGGCAGGCGCGGTGCTGTCGTCGCCTTCGACGATGGTGAACGTCGCCGTGCCTTCCGGCGAGACGTTGCCCGCCTTGTCGGTGGCGCGGTACTTCACCGTGTGCGCGCCGACGACGGTCAGCGCGAGTGGCGCCGAGTATGTCAGCCACGGGCCACCGTCCAATTGGTATTCGACCTTGCCGACACCCGAACCGGCGTCGGTGGCCGCCAGGGTCACGGTCGCCTTGCCGACGTAGTTCCCGGCGGGGTCCTTGGTGCCGGTCACTTCGGAGGTCACGGTCGGGGCGGTGGTGTCACTGCTGACGACGGTGAAGTGCGCCATGCCTTCCGGCGAGACGTTGCCCGCCTTGTCCGACGCGCGATAGTGGACCATGTGCATGCCCGGCGCGGAGACCGCGACGGGAGCGGTGTACGCGGTCCACGCGCCATCGTCCACTTTGTACTCGACCTTGTCGACGCCAGTGCCGGCGTCGGTGGCGGTCAGCTTCACGGTGGCGGTGTCGAGGTAGTTTCCCGCCCCGTCCTTGGTGCCCGTCACCTCGGACGTCACCGTCGGCGGCGTCTTGTCATCGGGGTCACCAGTGACGACGCTGAACGACGACATCCCTTCCGGCGAAACGTTTCCCGCCTTGTCGGTAGCGCGGTGGTGGACCATGTGCGAACCGGCCGCGGAGACCACCACGGGCGCCGTGTACGCGGTCCACGCGCCGCCGTCGAGCTGGTACTCGACCTTGTCCACACCGGACTGGCTGTCCGAAGCGGCCAGGTTCACCGTGGCGGAACCGACGTAGTTGCCCGCCGTGTCCTTGGTGCCGGTGACGTTGGCGGTCACCGTCGGCGGAGTGGTGTCGGGGTTGCCGCCGCCGTCGGTGACGATCAGCTCGCCCATCATCTTGCTGTGCCCCTGCACCGTGCAGTAGAACCGGTACTTCCCGGGCGTCAGCGTGACGGTCGCTTCGTGCTCGCCGTTCTTCTCGTCATAAGGATTGGCGAAGAGGTTCAGGGTGACGTCGTGGTTGTAGCCAGGGGTCGTGGTGTCGAACGTCAGCGAGTGCGACATCGTCGAGCCGAGGGCTTCGGTGTTCTTGAACAGGATCTTGGTCTCACCGGCCACCGCGGTGGTGGGCGCGCTGAGGTAGTGGTCGGTGCTGTCGCCGGCGGTCCATTCCAGGGTCTGGACGGGTGCGGCGACGGCTGGTGTGGCGGAGCCCGGCAATACCAGGCCCACTAAGGCGAACGCCGCGGCCAGCAGGGCCACAGCGAGGTTTCTTGGGGACATCGCGGGAAAACCTTCCGTACAGGGAGACCGGCCGGGCGCGAGGGAGGTCGCACCCGGCCGGTCTTGGCTACAGCTGCCGCACCCGGATGTTGCGGAACTCCATCAGGTCGTTGTCACCGTGGTTCTGCAGACCGATGAACCCGCTGACGAACTGCCGGAAGTCGGTCGACGGGTCGCCCGCCCGCGACGAGTTGATCCCCGGCGCGTTCTCGAACTCGTTGATCACGACGCCGTTGCGGCTGATCGTGTACTTCTGCCCGACGACCTTGACCTCGTACTCGTTCCAGGTCCCCTTCGGCTTCACGCCCGCCTGGTCCAGCGGCCGCGGGTCGAAGTTGTAGATCGACCCGGTCTTCTGCGGCTCACCGGTGGCCCCGTCGTACAGCTGGACCTCGTGTCCACAGTAGATCGCGACCCAGGCCTGCGACGTCTTCGCCGACCCGACCGTGCCGCAGCTGCCCGGCGGACGCTGCTCCAGCGGAGTCCGCGGGTCCGGGAACCGCACGAACACACCACTGTTGGCACTGCCCGTCGGCGCGATGTCCTTGAACTGGAGCTTCACCGAGAAGTTGCCGAACTGCCGAGCCGAGTACCACAGCATCCCCAGCCCACCGGACGGTCGCAACGACCCGTCCGGCTGGATGGCGAACTGCCCGGACGGCGCCTGCGACCAGTTGCGGAACGATTCAGCCGTGCCGTCGTAGATCGCGTCGTAGCCGGTGACGCCCTTGTTGCCGATGGGCGACGCGGCGGCCGCGGCGTTGATCTTGTCCGACTCGGCCGAGTTCAGCACCCCGAGGTCACCGAGCCGGTCCACGGCCTGCGTGACGTGGTTGACGAAACCGGCGTGGGAGGTCCACGTGCTGTCGTCGTCGATCATGTCGTCGACCGTGCAGCCGCCGCCCGCGTTCCGGTTGGTCACCCCAGTATCGGTGTCACCGATGGTCACCGTGGCACTGGGATCGGCCACGAGACATCCGACGCTCACCGAGTTCCGCGTGGTCACCGTCTCGCCGTCCGCGTAGGTCACGGTCAGCTTGGCGGTATAGAAACCGGTGCGCGGGTAGGTGTGCCGCGGGTCGGCCTGTGTCGAGATCGTGCCGTCGCCGAACTCCCACTTGTAGGAGACGCCGCCGGACTTCGACCCGGTGAAGGCCGCGGTGAGCGGTTTGTTCTGCACCATGGTCGACACCGCCGACGCGGACGGGGTCGCCTCGCCGCCGGTGTAGCTGATCTTCAGCAGCTTCTGGTTGGCGTCCAGAGTGAAGAACCCGTTGCCGTAGTCGAGTGCGTACAACGCGCCGTCCGGGCCGAACTTGGCATCCATCCAGCTCTGCAATTTCTGGTCGCCGCCACCGGTCGGCACGATCTGCCGCACCGTTTCGGCGAACACCGGCGGATCCTGCTTCGGCACGCCGTTCGGGTCGACGGTGACCGCGATCCGGTTCTGGCCGTTGCTCTGGTCACCGATGAACCACTTGTCGTTCCAGTACGACGGCCACGCGACACCGCTGTTGGTGTTGACCAGGTCGCGGTGGTACGTCGGCCCGGTCATGACCGCCTGGCCGCCACCCTTGAGGTAGGGCTGCGTGTAGGTGGCCTCGGCCGCGTTGTACGTCGGGACGGAGCTGTTGGGACGGTTGGGGAACACCGGCCCGCCGCCGTCCGGCGAGTACCAGATCATGTTCTTCTTGACCGGCGGCAGGTTCACCAGGCCGGTGTTGCGCGGCGAGGTGTTGACCGGGTTGTCGCAGTCGTACCAGCCGGTGAGGACCGCGGCGTCGGTGCTGCTGCGGTCACGGTACGGCTGCTTGTTGCCCATGCAGTACGGCCAGCCGTGGTTGCCCGCCTCGGTGATGATCGTCGCGGTCTCGTACTTCGCCGGGCCGAGTTCCGGGCTCGGCGAGGACGCGTCCGGACCGACCCACGCGGCGGTCAGCCAGTTGGTCTTCTTGTCGACTTGCAGACGCGAGATGTTCCGCACGCCCATCACGTAGATCTCGGGCCTGGTCTTGTTGCCCGGATCGTTCGCCTCGGGGAACAGGTTGCCAGCCGGGTTGGTGTACGTACCGTCGGCCTCGGGGTGGATCCGCAGGATCTTTCCGTTGAGGTCGTTGGTGTTACCGGCGGTGCGGCGCGCGTCCTGGAACGAGACGCCCTTGTAGTCCTGGGTCCAGTTGTTGCCGGAGTACCCGTTGGAGCCGCCCGACGAGTTGCTGTCGCCGGAACCGATGTACAGGTTCCCGCCGGAGTCGAAGTCCATGCCACCACCGGCGTGGCAGCAGCTGTGGATCTGGACGTCCCACGAGAGCACGTCCTTGCGGGTCGCCTGGTCCAGCGCCTGGTTCTTCAGGTCGTAGGTGAACCGGGAAACGACCCGCTTGCCCATCCGCGTGTCACGGTTGATCGACTCGTGCGGCATCCAGTAGGCGTACATGAACCCGTTCTCGCTGAACTTCGGGTCCAGCGTGAGCCCGAGCAGGCCTTCCTCGTTCTTGACCATCTCGTTGGTGTTGCCGCGGTTGCCCATCACCTTCAACGTGGTGAGCAGCTTCGCCTTCTTCGTGACCGGGTCCCACTGGTGGACCGTGCCGCAGCCGAGGCCGACGTTCGGGTCGTCCCAGCTCTCCACGAAACCGGTCGGGCAGGCGGCGCGGCCGATGTAGAACACCCGGCCGTTGGGGGCGATGGTGAGCCCGTGCGGCTCGCCGATCTGATCGAGCTGACCGGCCTGGTTCTTCGCGGTCAGGCGTTCGACCTTGTAGTTGGCCGCGATACCCGCCTTGCAGTCGCCGCGGACCATGCCGGTGGTCCACTTCAGCGCGCCGAGGAGGTGGCTGCGGAACTGGGCTTCGCCGTAGCTCGCCTCGGTCCGGCCCATCCCGCTGTAGAAGGAACGGCCGCCGTCGTAGTCACGGCACCACGAGACCGGGTGGAAGGCGCCGTTCGCGCCGACTCCCGGCTTGTAGGTCGATTCCTCGACCTGCGCCACGGTGTGCACGGTGCCGACCGGGTTGACCTCCCAGTTGAGCCACCGGTCGGTGCGGACCCACTTCTGCGGCAGGCCTGCGGTGGCCGGGTTCGCCTTGTCGAGGACGTCGACCGTCGCCTGGGCCGGGTCGTTCTCCGGCGGCGGCGGAGTGGTCGAGTTGTCCTTGTACAGCTTGAAATCGGCCAGCTGGATGAGCGGGTCACCCGCGTTGGCGGTGATGTTCAGCCGGTAGTTCGAGTACGCCGTGGTGTTGGCGAAGGTGAACTTGCGGCTCTGGAACGGGTCGGTGAACACCTCGTTCGTCCGGGTGTCCAGATCCGTCCACGTGGTCCCGTCGTTGGACCCTTGCACGGTCCAGTTCTTCGGGTTACGGCCGGCGAAGTCGTTCGCGGCGACGAGGTCGTAGCTGCTCACGGCGACCGGGGCGGCCAGCTTGTAGGCGACCCAGCCGGTCGGGGAGAAGGCCAGCCACTTGGTGTTCTCGTTGTTGTCGGCGAGCTTTTCCTTGCTCTCGTTGGGCGGGTTCTCCGCACTCGCGGTGACCGAGGCGACCGCTTCCGGGGTGGGACGCGCGCCCACCGGACGCGCGCCGATCAGCCCGGAGAACCACTGCGATCCGTCCTGCGCACGAGCGGCGTCCGACAGCCCGAGGAAGCCACCGCCCGCCTTCATGTAGTTCTGCAGCGAGGTTTCCTGGTCGCGGTTGAGCGTGATGCCCTGCGCGGAAAGGAAGACGACGCCGCGGTACTTCGCGAGGTTGGCCTGGGTGAACACCGCGGGGTCCGAAGAGGACGACACGGAGATCCCGTTCGCCTGGCCAAGGCTCGCGATCGCGTCCGTGGCACGCAGGACGGGGTCCTTCTGGTCCGCGGCGGTGCCGTGGAAGACCAGGACGTTGATCGGGACGTTCGTGGCGGCCTCGGCGGTCACCGGTGCGATGGCCAGCGGAAGCCCGGAGGTGACGACGGCGCCGACCGCCAACGCGGCCAAGGACCGTCTGCGGAGGCGGTTCTTTGAAAAGATTCGTCTCAAGTTCTCGCTCCTTTCAAGACTAGTGGTGGGCGTGGGCCGAAACGCCGCTGGCGTCCGGCTTGGCCGTGGAATGCTGGTGTCCCTTGAAGCGGTCGATCGCCGCTTGCGCGCCCGCGGGCATCCCGCCGTCGGCGTTGCGGACCAGGAACACCCCGGACATGCCGTCGTCCGAATGCTGCTGGACGTGGCAGTGGTACATCCACGCGCCCGGCCCGACGCCGTCACCGGCGATCACCTGGAACCCGAAGGAGTTACCGGGGTCCAGGGTCTTGTTGTCGAGGATCGGGGCGTTGTCGGTCGCGCTGGTGAGCATGCCGGTGCGGGTGTCCGCCCAGCGGTGCGCGTGCAGGTGGAAGGTGTGCATCAGGTTGCCGTGCCCGATGCAGATGAACTCGACGCGTTCGCCGAGGTTCGCCTCGAAGATCGGCGTGTTCGGGGCGATCTGGTGGTTGATCCACATTTCGGTGAACACCACGGTGAACTGCTTGCTGGGCAGCAGATCCCCGCGTTTGCGCACGATCAGGCCGCCGTAGAGTCCCTTCATCAGGCCCGCTGTGCCGTGGTCCCCGCCGAACGCGTGATCGTGGTAGTGCCAGTACCCCGCGCTGCCGGGCATCCAGAAACCGTTGGCCGCCTGGTAAGCCGTCCGCGTCTTCCAGGTGTAGGTCTTGGTTTCGTACGGTTTGTTGAAGGAATCGTTGAACGGCGAGCCGTCGGATTTGGTGTCGTAGTTGACGCCGTGCGGGTGGATCGAGAGCCGCTGGTCGGTGTTGTTGACCAGTTCGATCACCAGCGTGTCGCCCTCGTAGCATTCCAGGAGCGGTCCGGGGATCGTCGGTTTACCGGGCTCGAGCCCGTAACCGACCCGGGTCGAGCCGGGAACGTAGTCCGCGTACACCGTGATGTTGCGGGTCATCCCTGCCGCGGCGGCGGGTGCCGACCCGGCGCTGGCCGACACCACGACCGGGGCGATGACCCCGGCCGCGGTGCCCGCGAGCATCGATCTGCGGGACAACCCGCGTTTGTTCGTGTCCATTGTGGATTCCCCAGCTAGAAGCGGACGTTACGGAGATAGGTGAATCCGGTCTGGGCGGTGCTCAGGGGATCCGTGGGGTTGTCGTGCTCGACGATGTACTCGGCGAGATGGGGACGGGTGTGGCGGAAGATGCGCGGGAAGTCGATGACACCCTTGCCGGGGTCGACCATCTTCCCGTCGGCCGTCCGGTCCTTGACGTGGTACTGCACCACGCGCGGGAAGTGCCGGCGGTACAGCGAAATCGGGTCGACGCCGCCTTCCACCGCCCAGAACAGGTCGATCTCCAGGTGCACGTAACGCGGGTTCGTGTTCCTGGTGAGCACGTCGTACGGACGCACGCCGCCGATGGGGGCGAATTCGTGCGCGTGGTTGTGATACCCGAGTGGGATCCCGGCCTGGCGGAACTTCCGCGCCGCCGTGTCCATCCGCCCGGCGAACTGCTTCCAGCCGTCGATGGTGTCGAAGTTCGCCCACGGCACGTTGGCGCGGGTGTTGCCGAGGACCTTCGCGTCCGCGATGGTCTTGTCGAGATCGCCGTCGATGCCGGTGTGCGTGGACGTCGCCTTGATGTGGTTCTTGTCCAGCAGACCGCGGAACTCCTCGGCCGTCCGGCCGTAGGTCCCGGCCAGCTCGACCTTCCGGTAGCCGATATCCGCCAGCGCGGACAGGGTGCCCGGCAGATCCGCCTGCAGCGCGGTGCGCAGGGAATAGAGCTGGATGCTGATCTTGTCCACCGGAACGCGGCCCCGACCGTGGTGGCCGTGTCCCTGGTCCTGCCCCTCCTGCGCGGCATTGGCCACACTTGGCAGGGCTACCGCCGCACCCACCGCGACCGCCGCCGTCGCGGCACCTCGGAGGAGCGACCGTCGAGAGTGGAACCGCTCAGCTTCTTCACCGCACATGAAACCGCCCTCACTTCTGGTTGCTGAAAGCCGCGTCGAAGGCCGCCGACGGCTTGTCGAACAGGAGCCCCCGCAGATAGGTCACGGCTTCCGCCGCGCCCCGGAGCCGGTCCATGCCGGCGTCTTCCCACTCCACCGAGATCGGACCGGCGTAGCCGATCGAATTCAGTGCCCGGAAACAGTCCTCCCACGGCACGTCGCCGTGCCCGGTCGAAACGAAGTCCCAGCCGCGTCGGGGGTCTCCCCAGGGGAGATGCGAGCCGAGCCGTCCGTTCCGTCCGTCGAACCGTTTCCTGGTGTCCTTGCAGTCCACGTGGTAGATCCGGTCGGCGAAATCGAGGATGAAGCCGACCGGGTCGAGGTCCTGCCAGATGAAATGCGAAGGATCCCAATTCAGCCCGAATGCCGGACGGTTGCCGACAGCTTCGAGCGCACGCTTTGTCGTCCAGTAGTCGTAAGCGATCTCCGACGGATGGACCTCATGGGCGAACCGCACGCCGACCTCGTCGAAGACGTCGAGGATCGGGTTCCAGCGGTCCGCGAAGTCGGTGTAGCCGTCGTCGATGACCGCCTGCGACACCGGCGGGAACATCGCGACGTACTTCCAGGTCTTCGACCCGGTGAAGCCGATCACCGTGTCCACACCGAGTTTCGCCGCCGCACGGGCGGTGTCGGCCATTTCCTGCGCTGCCCGCTGCCGGACGCCTTCCGGTTCACCGTCGCCCCACACCCTGGACGGGATGATGGCCTGGTGGCGTTCGTCGATGGGGTCGTCGCAGATGGCCTGGCCGACGAGGTGGTTGGAAATGGCCCACACCTTGAGGCCGTGTTCGGCGAGCAGCTTCAGTCGCCCGGGCACATAGTCCTCTTCGGACAGTGCACGGTCGACCTCGAAGTGGTCGCCGGAACACGCGATCTCGAGGCCGTCGTAGCCCCACTCACTGGCCAGCCTGCACACCTCGGTGAACGGGAGATCCGCCCACTGGCCGGTGAACAAGGTGATCGGACGGCTCATCAAGACTCCTCAAAAGTGATCGCGTCTACATCGAACAAGCCGCCGGAACCGCCCTTGAACACGAGGAACAGCGGGCCGGTCCCACCGGGGTCGGTGATGGCGGAGGCCGGGATGTCGGCATAGGTGTCCCAGCCGCCGGTGTTGGCGACGGTGACCGTCTGGACAAGCGGGCCATCCACCGCACCCGAGCGGACCTCGATCGTGCCGCCGGCCCCGCCGGAGGAGACCCGGTAGCCGATACCGCTGACACCCACGAGGTTCACCGGGTCGAATTTGATCCAGTCACCGGATTCGATGTGGCCGACGCGTTTGCCGCCACTGGCGCCGTCGTGCCCGACGACCTCGATCCCACTGGACTGGGTGTAGAACTCCGCCTGCTTCAGCTTCGGCTGCAGGATGGACTCCGCCTCGCCGGTCAGCGCCGGGACACCGTTGCCCCCGTTGTCGGTGTAGCTGGCGTTGATGACGCCGAACACGTTGGCGTCCGCGCCATGGCCTTCGTCCGCCGGGGTGGCGATCGTGCCCTCACAGCCGGTGGCGCGGCTCAGCGGATGTCCGTGGCCCTCGTGACCGAGGATGTATTCGACGGTCACCTTGGCGCAGTCGATCGGATTGTCCTCGGCGTCGGTCACCTCGACCTTGAACGGGACCTTGTCGCCGAAACTGAACACGCTGCCGTTGACCGGCGTCTTGAGCGTGACCACCGGTGCCGTGTTGCCGACGGTGACCACCACACTCGCCGAACCGGTCAGACCGGTGGGATCGGTGACCGAAAGCTTCGCCGTGTACTGGCCGTTCGCGGCGTAGGTGTGGGAAACCGGCGCGGCTTCGGTGGAATCGGTCGTGCCGTTCCCGTCGAAGTCCCAGGCGTAGGTGAGTGCTCCGCCGTCGGGGTCGTTCGTCCCGGCCGGGTCGAACTTGACGGTCAGCGGTGCCTGGCCGGACGTCTTGTCCGCGGCCACCCGGGCCACCGGCGTCCGGCGTCCCTTCGTGTAGTCGACGCGGTAGACCGCGGATTCCTTGGAGCCACCGAAATACCCGGTGCCGTAGTCGAGGACGTACATCGCGCCGTCCGGGCCGAATTCGACGTTCATCGGGCGGACCAGGTCCATCGAGTCGAAGAACGGCTTGATGGCACCGCGTTCACCGTTCTTGCCGACGGTGATCTCCTTGATCCAGCCGCGTTCCCATTCGTAGGCGAAGGTCTTGCCGTTGAAGTACTCCGGGAACTTCGTCTGCGACGGGTTCTTCGCGTCGAACTGGTAGACCGGACCGCCCATCGGGGACTCCGGACCGGTCCCGAACTCGGGCACCGAGCCGCCGTCGTAAGGAATCCACGCCTTCTCGACCGGGGGCAGGTCGGTCAGCCCGGTGTTGCGCGGGCTGGTGTTCTTCGGCTTGGCGCAGTCGAAGGCGGCACCGGACTGCTTGGTGGCCAAGTCGTAGTCGATGAACGGCTGGTTGTCGCCGATACAGTACGGCCAGCCGAAGTTGCCCGGCTTCTTGATCAGGTTGAACTCGACCGTGCCACCGGGACCGCGCTTCGGGTCGGCGGTACCGGCGTCGGGGCCGTAGTCGGCGAGGTGGATCCAGCCGGTCTTACGGTCGACGGCGAACCGGAACGGGTTCCGGAAGCCCATCGCGTAGATCTCGGGCTTGGTCTTGGCCTTGCCCTTGGGGAAGAGGTTGCCCTGGGGAACGGTGTATTTACCGTTCGCGGCGACCTTGATCCGCAGCACCTTGCCGCGCAGGTCGTTAGTGTTCCCGGAGGTGCGCTGCGCGTCGTAGACCGGGTTGCGGTCGGCGCGTTCGTCGATCGGGGTGAAACCGTCGGAGGAGAACGGGTTGGAATCGTCCCCTGTGGACAGATACAGGTTGCCCTGCGCGTCGAAGTCGATCTCACCGCCCGCGTGGCAGCAGATGCCGCGCTCGGCCGGCACCTGGAGGATCTTCTGCTCGCTCGCGAGGTCCAGGTTGTTGTCGGCGGTGAGCTTGAACCGCGAGAGCTGGTTGTGGCCCTTGAACGGCGCGAAATCGGCCGCGGTGCCGTTCTCCGGCGCGTCACCGGCCGGGGTGTTCAGCTTGGGCGCGTAGTACAGGTAGACCCAGCGGTTCTTGGCGAAGTCCGGGTCGATGGCGACACCCTGGAGGCCGTCCTCGTCGTGGTTGTAGACGGGGATCGTCGCGGCCAGTTTGGTCGTCGCCGACGAGCTGGTGTACCAGACGCGGCCGTCGCGCGAGGTGTGCAGGACGTCGCGGTTGGGCAGCACGGAAAGCGCGATCGGCTCGCCGGTCTTCTCCTCACCCTTGGCGAGGGTGATCTGGTCGAAGTCCGCGTCGACCGGATCCGGGGTCTGCTTGGCGCAGCCCGCCTCGCTCAGTTTGGTGGCGTACTTGATACCGCCAGCCAGATGCTTGCGAAACGCGGGCTCGGCGTAGGACTCCTTGGTGTGCCCGCCGCCGGTGTACCAGGAGCGGCCGCCGGAGTTCTCGTGGCACCAGGCGATCGGGTGATCGCCCATCGCGCCGTCGCCGGGCTGGTAGCTCTTCTCGTCCAGGCTCGCCAGGACGTTGACCTTGCTGCGAGGGTTCTCGCGGTAGTTGTACCACTCGTCGGTGCGCGGCCAGGTCTCCGGAAGATCCACAGTGGACACATGGTCATGGTCTTCGACCTTGACGTTCGCCTTCTGGATCTGCGGGTGGGACTTGAAGTACGCCCCGACCAGGTCGCCGTACCAGGGCCAGTCGTACTCGGTGTCGGAGGCGGCGTGCACGCCCACGTACCCGCCGCCTCCCTTCACGTACCGCTCGAACGCGGCCTGCTGGTCCGCGTTCAGCACGTCACCGGTTGTGGAAAGCCAGACCACGGCGTTGAAGCGCTTGAGGTTCGCGTCGGTGAAGGCCGCCGCGTCTTCGGTGGCTTCCACCCCGAAGTGGTTCTGCGCACCCAGTTCCTTGATCGCCCGGATCCCCGTGGGGATCGAATCGTGACGGAATCCCGCGGTCTTGGAGAACACGAGCACCGTCGCCGCTTCGTGCTCCGGTGCGGCCTGCACCGGTAGCGCGACGCCTGTCAAAGCCGTGACCATCGACGTGACGAGCACGCCTAGTCGTCGTTTCAAGGACATAGCTGTGGCGATCCTTTCGATGAGCGGCGGCGATCAAGGAAGGAGTTGCGGGGTGGAACTTTCCTTTCGTGAGATCCGGGGAGGGGGTGTCGCGAAAGCCACTTTCGGGACACCAGACGTCGCGAAAGTGGCTTTCGCGACACGTCCCGGCTAGCCGGCCTCTGACCCTCCCGTCATTTCAGGCCTTGCAGGGAAAGGAGCAGCGGATGTACGTCGGTCGCGCCGATGCGGCCGGACGGCTGGAACGACGGATCCGAGCAGAGCAGCACCGGACCGTCCTCAGTGGAATCAGGCAGTCGCCCGTGCGAGCCGCGCACCCAGCGCGGGTCGGTCGGGACGACGTCCATCGCGTACCGCAGTCCGGCGAACTTCTTCGCCAGGTTGAGTCCGGCCCGCGCCTTGGCGAACTTGTCCTCCGGGTCGAAGAACAGCTCGGCGGGGTCGTAACCCGGTTTACGGTGGATCTCGACGCCGCGCGCGAAGTCGGGCTTCCGCTCGTCGTCGAGCCAGTAGTAGTAGGTGAACCACGAGTCCGGCTCCGCGACCGCGACGAGGTCGCCGGCGCGTTCGTGATCCAACCCGTAACGAGCCTGCGCCTCACGGTCGAGGACCTCGTCGACGCCGGTCAGTTCGCCGACGATCGAACGCACTCGCTCCACATCCGAAGAGTCGCGGACGTAGACGTGCGCGACCTGGTGGTCGGCGACGGCGAACGCGCGCGACGCCCATGGGTCGAGGTACTCCATGCCCGCTTGGGTGTAGACCTCCAGCAGACCCTCGCGACGCAGCGCCCGGTTGATGTCGACCGGCCTGCTGACGTTCGTGATCCCGTACTCGCTGAGCGCGACCACGGTGGCCCCGGCGTTGCGGGCGTCGTCGAGCAGCGGCGCGAGCGCGTTGTCCAACTCCCGCGCCGCCAACGCAGCCTGTGGCGCGTCGGGGCCGAAGCGCTGGAGATCGTAGTCCAGGTGCGGGACGTAGGTCAGCAGCAGATCCGGCCGCTTCTCACACAGGATCTGCCGGGACGCGCCGATCACCCACTTGCTCGATTTGATCGACGCCGTCGGGCCCCAGTACTGGAAGAGCGGGAACTCCCCCAGCGCACCGGTCAGCTGATCGTGCAGTTCCGGCGGGCGCACGTAGGCGTCCGGGGATTTGCGGCCGTCGGCGTGGTAAATCGGCCGCGGGGTCACCGTGACGTCGGTGCTCATCCCCATCGCGTACCACCAGCACACGTTCGCCGACGTGTAACCGGGGTGCGCCGCCCGCGCGGTCTCCCACAGCTTCTCGCCACCGACGAGCCGGTTGTGCTGGCGCCACAGGAAGATCTCGCCGAGTTCGCGGAAGTACCAACCGTTGCCGACGATTCCGTGCTGGGCGGGCATGAGTCCGGTGAGGAACGTCGACTGCGCACTGCAGGTGACGGCGGGCAGCACCGTGCCCAGTTCGGCCTGCCAGCCGTCGCGGGCGACGGCGGACAGGTTCGGCATGTCCCGCAACGCCTTCGGGGTCAGCCCGACGACGTCGATGACGACCAGCGGCTTCATGCGGAAGCCCCTTCCCTGGTGAGGTTCGCCTTGGCCCACTCGAGTTCGGCGGCGATCCCGCCGACGAGGTCACCCGCGTCCGGGAGCACGCTCCAGGTGTAGGTCTCGACCTCGATATGCGGTTCGCCCGGCAGCCCGGCGGCGACGGTGCGCAGGACGTCGGTCGTGGTGGCGAGCGGCGCGGCCGGAGCTTGGTGCAGCGGCATATGGAAGTGCACGCGCCACGGGCCCTCCCCCGGCAACTCCGTCCATGCCTCGGGCAGGTCGTCGGCCTTGTGCACGACACCGCCCGAAAACTCTCGCACCTGGTGGAGATAGCGCGGTTCGGCGAAGGCGGCCAGTGCTTCTCTTGCCTCAGCAGGCTTCTCGACGTGCAGCGCCGCGGAGGCCTGCACCTTGACGATGTCCACATCGGACGCCGCGATCGCCTTGAGGGTCTCCGCCGGGTCGGCGAAGGACACCGCGAGGTGACAGGTGTCCAGGCACAGCCCGACGTACTCTGGGTCGACGCGGCCGGACAGCCAGCCGAGCGCGTCGGCGACGGTGTCGAGGACACAGCCGGGTTCGGGTTCGACGGCCAACTTGATCGGCCGGTCACCGATCGCCCGCACGACCTGGCCGAAAGCCTCGGCCGCGCGGCGGTCGTCGTGCTCGGTCCACGGCTCGCGCCACGCGAGCGGCAACGTCGAGATGCTGCCGTACGTCGCGTCCTCGGCGAGCAGGTCGGACAGCACGTTCACGCAGTCGATGGTGTACGCGACCCGGTCCGGATCAGTCCACTCAGGACGGTAGACCGCGTGCTTGACGACGTCGTCGTGGAAACCGCCGTACGGGAACGCGTTCAGCGTGTAGACGCTGAGTCCGCGCGCGTCGAGTTCGGCACGGAAATCCTTGCGCGCCTGAGGGTCGTCGGCGAGGCCGCGCGCGACCGGCGCGGAAAGCCACAGCCCGACGCCGAGCCGATCGGCGCCCAGCCGTTCACGCACCGGGAGCGCGTACCGCTCCAGCTGCGCGACGATGCCCTCGACGTCTTCGGCGGGGTGGACGTTCGTACAGTAGGAGATCATTTGCGGGCACCTCGCAGGACCGAGTTGCCCTCGAAAGTCACTGCCTCACCGGTGAAACCGGGCAGCGGGTCGAGGGTGAGTCGGCCACTTTGGCCGTAGAAGTCGACCGGGTTCTGCCACAGCACCTTGTCGACGTCGGCCTCGGTGAACCCGCCGTCGAGCATCGCCTGCCCGGTCTTGGCGGTCTTCAGCGGGTCGGAGCGGCCCCAGTCCGCGGCCGAGTTGACGATCATCTTGTCCAGCCCGTACCGGCGCAGGATCTCGACCATCCGATGTTCGTCCATTTTGGTGTCCGGGTAGATGGAGAAACCCATCCAGGCACCGGAATCCTTGACCAGCTCGACGGTGACCTCGTTGAGGTGGTCGACGACCACGCGCTCCGGCGCGACGCCGGCCTCACGGACGACGTCGAGTGTGCGCTTGGTGCCTTCCAGCTTGTCGCGGTGCGGAGTGTGCACCATCACCGGAAGATCGTGTTCGAGGGCCATCGCCAGTTGCTGCGCAAAGACCTCGTCCTCTTCCTTGGTCATCGAGTCGTAGCCGACCTCGCCGACCGCGACCACGCCGTCCTTCGCGAGGTACCTCGGCAGGACGTCGAGCACCTCGCGGCAGCGGGGATCGTTGGCTTCCTTGGGGTTCAGCGCGATCGTGCAGTGGTGCCGGATGCCGAACTGGGCGGCGCGGAACCGTTCCCAGCCGATGAGCGCGTCGAAGTAGTCGGTGTACGAGCCGACGCTGGTGCGCGGCTGCCCCAGCCAGAACGCGGGTTCGACCAGCGCGCGGACACCGGAGGCGTACATGGCTTCGTAGTCGTCGGTGGTCCGGGAGGACATGTGGATGTGGGGATCGAAGATGCGCACTGCTAGTGCCCTTCCTTGAGCAATGAGAGGGCGTCGGCGGGAACGTCACGTCCGGCCGCCCTGCGTTCGTCGGCGAAGTCGGCGAGCATGCGTCTGAGCTCGTCGTCCGCGCGGGAAGTGAGGTCCGCGACGGCGGCCAGTGGCACGCCGACGAAGACGCATTTGAGGACGCCGTGCCGCCAGGTGTGCCCGTCGAGGTGCCGGGCGAAGGCACCCATGGCGGCGGCGACCAGGCGGATGTCGTTGGCGCGCAAGGCGTCTTGGACCAGCTGGACACCGGCGTCGACGACTTCGGCCGCCGGCGACTCCAGCGCGTTGAGTCCCCGCAGCACTCCGCGCCGCTCGGCGTCGTCGCCGTAGCGGTAGAGGTCCCGCAGTTCCGCGGCCAGCGCCGAGGAGTCGAGGACGTCGGCCAGCACCGTGACGAGCCGGACGCGCGCCCGGTCGTCAAGCGTGCCGTGGACCAGCCCCTGCGGATCGGTACCGGGTCGCAGTGCCGCCCGGCCGACCTCACGGCCGACGGCCGGGAAGACCGAGCCGACGACCGACGGCTTCTCCCGGATCCGGCGTTCCGCCTTGTCCAGCCACGACTCCGGCATCGCCGCGGTCAGTGCCGTGAAGGCGCGCCGCGCGGCGTCCGGCGCGGCGTGGCTGTGCCGAGGCAGCTCGACAGCGGCCAGCCCGGTGTAGCCGATCTCCGCCAGTGCCGCCAAAGTCGCGGGCAGATCCAGCTGCCCGTCACCGAACTCCAGATGCTCGTGGACCTTCGGCAGCATGTCGTCCAGTTGGACGTTCCACAGCAGCGACCCGGCGAGGCGGACGCATTCGGCCGCGTCCACCGGCTCGACGGCGACGCAGTGCCCGACGTCGAGCGTGACGCCGAACAGCTCCGGTTCGCCGAGTTCCTTGCGCAGGTCCAGTACCTGGCCCAGATGCTGCACGAGGTGCCCGGGTTCGGGCTCCATGGCCAGCCGGACGTTCAGCCGCGCGGCGTGCTCCAGGACCGCCGCGACACCCTCACGCAACCGGGACCACGCGACATCGTTGTCCACAGTGGACACACCGGACCAGAACGACACACAATCCGCCCCGAGGTCGCCCGCGATCTGCAAGGCTCGCGCCAGGAAGTCGATCCGGAGCGCGGGATCGTCGGACAGCAGCGTCGGCGAGTGCTTGCGCCACGGGTCGAGCAGGTATCGCGCGCCCGTCTCGATGACGACGCGGTTCAGGCCCAGCGCCGAGAGCCGGGAGGCCACGTGGTCGACCTGCCGCGCCAGATCGTCGGCGAACGGGTCGAGGTGGTCGTGGTCCAGCGTCAGCGCCACCCCGGTGTACCCGAGGTCGGCGATCACCGCGAGCGCGTCGTCGAGGCGGTGGTTGGAGAACCCGTTGGTGCCGTATCCCAAGGAGAAGCTCATGTGGGGCTCACCTTCCGCGACAGCTTGCGGGCGATCGGCAGCGCGGCCGCGACCAGCGCCGCCCCCAGTACCGAGCCCTTGGCCGTGATCGCCGCCTGGAGCGGGACCATGCCGTGAATGCCGGTCTTGGTCGCCGTGCGCACGGCCTTCGCCGACGGGTCGCGGACGGCGTCCGCCTGCGCCCGGCCGACCATCCCCGCGTAGCCCGAACCGGCCGCCATCGAGGCCGCGCGATGCCAGCCACCGCGGGCCGGACCGGTCAATGCCAACGTTGTCGCCGCGCAGCTGGTGGCGAGTGCGGCGCGGGCCGTCGCCGGATCCGCGCCGTGGACCTCCCCGGTGGACAACGCCGTGACGCCGAGCGTATGCACGCCCACCGCCACTGCGGCGGTGGCGGCGAGGCGGGTTTCGCCACCGGCGCCCAGCAGGACGTCGAGCGTGCGGCAAGCCGCCATCGCCACCGGTCCGGCCGGAGTCGGTTTGAGCACGGTGTCGTAGGCCCAGACCGCGGCCGCGAGCGGGACCGCGACCTTCATCGCCGTGCGGCCACCGCCGAGCGCGGCCAGGCCGAGCCCGGCCGCGGTCAGCGCGGCGCCGGTGGTGAGCGCCGCGCCGGCACTCACCCGCCCGGACGGGATCGGCCGCTCGGGACGCTCCACGGCGTCGAGCTTCCGGTCCGCCCAGTCGTTGAGGGCCATCCCGGCCCAGTAGAAGGCGACCGAGGACAGCGGCAGCAGCAGCCGTCGCCCGGTCATCTTGAGCCCCGCCGCGGCGGACCCGGCGACCGTGTCGCCGAGCACCGTCAGCGCCGCGGGCGCCCGGACGAGTTCTACGTAAGCCTTCACAGGGCTCCTGCCCAGGCGATCAGGCGAGCGGACTGCTCGGCGAAGCGGTGCTCGTCGCTGCCCAGCGGGTCCTTGAAGAAGAAGCCGAGTTCGGTCAGCGCGCCGCTCTGGCCCGCGGCGTGCGCGGTGGTGACCAGGCGAGCGAGGTCGAGGATCAGCGGCGCCGCGAGCGCGGAGTCGTAGCCGGTCCAGGTGAACTGCAGGCTCATGCGCGCGCCGAGGAATCCCTCGAACGACACGTGGTCCCACGCGGTCTTGACCTCGCCGAGGTCCGGCACGTTGTCGATGTGCAGTGGCGCGACGACGTCGTCGCCGAGCAGTGCCGCGAGTCCGCGTGCCTTCGATTCCAGCTTGCTGTTCGCGGTCACCGGGTCGGCCAGGGTCTCGCCGTCACCGCCGCCGAGGAGGTTGGTGCCCGCCCAGGAACGGACCTTCAGCGCCCGCGCGCTGAACATCGGCGCGAGAACGGTACGGAGCAGGGTCTCCCCGGTCTTGCCGTCGGAACCCGCGTACGGCAGGCCTTCCCGCTCGGCAAGCTGCCGCAGCGCGGGCAGGCTGATCCCGGCCGACGGCGTGAACTCGACGTACGGAGCCCCCGCTTTCAGCGCCGCGTAGGCCGTCAACGAACTGGCCGGGAGCACCGCCCGCGCCGGGTCGTCCAGCGCCTTCTCCAGCGAGTCGAGGTCGTCGTGTTCGGGAAGGTGGGGACACGGGGCCTCGGTGGAGGACACGTTGACCACCACGACCCGTGCGAGGTCGTGCCGGTCGGCGAAAGCTCGCATGTCCGCGGTGAGCCGGGCGGCCGCGTCGGCCTGGGCACCCGTATGCGTCGCCGGGTGATAGCCGTCGCGGATCTCGGCGTCCACTTCGGCCAGCCCGGACCGGACCGCCGAGAACACCGACTGCCCGAACACGCCGGCGTGCGCCAGCTGCTCGGCCCGCTTCTCCAGCGGGGTGTGCACGATGTCGTGCCCGCCGAGGACCAGATCATCCCAGCCCGGCAACGGAACATCGGCGAAAGCGGGCAGTTCGGTGACGCAACCGCCACCGCCCGTCACCCCCGCGCGGAGGGCGAGCAGCCCGACCGCGGCGGTGGTGGCGACAGACCCCCTCGCACCGATCAACCAGATGCCCGTACGCTCGTGAGCAGGCATTTCTCCACCTTTCCAAACCCGAAAACACCAACCTCGGATGGTCGGACGTTTCGGATCGAACCAAGTCGCAGTGATAGCCGTCATGCGACTTTCGGCTGGATCTACTCCTCAGTTACTCCCCTTAGCAGTGACGCCGGGCACAGCGGTCCATCGAGCCTCTTCGGCCGCGCTGCGCTCGACCGCGTCGAGGACCTGCTGAACCCTCAATCCGTCCTCGAAGGACGGCTCGGGATCCGTGCCGTCGCCGATCGCGGTGAGCAGGTCGGCGACCTCGTTGGTGAAGGTGTGCTCGTAGCCGAGGAGGTGCCCCGGCGGCCACCAGACCCCGACGTACGGGTGCTCGGGTTCGGTGACCAGGATCCGGCGGAACCCGGCCTCGGTGGCGGGTTGCCCGCCGTCGAACCAGGACAGTTCGTTCATCGATTCGAAGTCGAACGCGAGGCTCGCCTTCGACCCGTTGATCTCCAGCCGCATCGCGTTCTTACGGCCCAGCGCGAACCGGGTCGCCTCGAAACTCGCGACGGCCCCGCCGGTGAACCGGCCGAGGAACAGGGCGGTGTCGTCGACCGTGACCCGCCCGGTCCCGCCGTTCCCGTCCGGCCGCTCCTTGACGAAGGTGTTGGTGAGCGCGGAAACCCCGGTGATCTTCTCGCCGGTGACGAACTGGGCGGCGTCGACGATGTGCGCGCCGAGGTCGCCCAGCGCGCCGGAGCCCGCCTTGTCCTTGTGCAGCCGCCAGGTCATCGGCGACAGCGGGTCGGACAACCAGTCCTGCAAGTAGACCGACCGCACGTGGCGGATCTCGCCGAGCGCCCCGCTCGCGACCAGCTTCCTGGCATGCGCGAGCGCGGGCACCCGGCGGTAGTTGAAGGCCACCATCGACCGGACACCGTTCGCCCGTGCCTTCGCCGCCGCCTCGGCCATCGCTTCGGCTTCGGCGAGAGTGTTGGCGAGCGGTTTCTCGCACAGGACATGCTTTCCTGCTTCGAGCGCGGCGATCGCGATCTCGGCGTGGCTGTCGCCCGGCGTGCAGATGTCGACAAGGTCGACGTCGTCGCGGGCGATCAGCGCACGCCAATCCGTCTCGACGTCTTCCCAGCCGAACCGTTCCGCTGCGGCCTTCGCCCGCACCTCGTCACGGCCGCCGAGCACGGCGAGTCTCGGGATCAGCGGTGGCGTGAAGAACCGGTGCACACTGCGCCACGCGTGCGAATGCACCGCACCCATGAACGCGTGGCCCACCATGCCGATCCCGATCGTTTCCCTTGCCGTGCTCATACCCCTCCTAGAATCCGCCTGCGTGTCGGGAGTGCTGGGTTTACGAGTCGAAGCCGACGTCCATGTACTTGTCGACGTTCTCCTTGGTGACCACCGCGGAGTACGTGGTGATCTCGGCGGGGATCTCGTGCTCGGCGAAGTCACCGGCGCCCTTGCCCTGGCCGAGAAGCCGCGCGAGCGAGATCGCCGAAGACGCCATCGACGGGCTGTAGAGCACCGTCGCCTTCAGCGGCTCGGCGTCGGACTTGATCAGGTTCATCGCGTTCTTCGAACCGGCGCCGCCGACCATCAGGAAGTTCTTGCGGTTGGCGTTGTTGATCGCCGCGATCACACCGACACCCTGGTCGTCGTCGTGGTTCCAGAGCGCGTCCAGTTTGGGCGCGGACTGCAACAGGTTCGACGTCTGCTTCTCGCCCGACTCCGGCGTGAACTCCGCGGAGACCCGCGGGCCGACCGCGAAACCCTGACGCGCCAAGGCATCCTTGAAACCCTTGCTGCGTTCCTGGGTCAGCGGCAGCGAGTCGATGCCCGCGACCTCACCGATGATGGGGCTGGCGACGTTCTTCGCCTTCATCTGCTGGGCGATGTAGTTGCCCGCGTTGACGCCCATGCGGTAGTTGTCGCCACCGATCCAGGTGCGGTACGCGAGCGGGGTGTCGAAAACGCGGTCCAGGTTGATCACCTGGATACCGGCGTCCATCGCCTGCTGGCCGACCGCGGTCAGCGCCTTGCCGTCGAACGGCAGGATCACCAGCACGTTGACCTTGGCGTTGATCAGCGTCTCCACCTGGGAGATCTGCTGGTTGACGTCGTTGGTGCCCTCGGTCGCGTTGAGCGTGACCTCACTGAACTTCTGCGCCTGCGCGCGGGCGTTCTTCGTGATGGCCGCCATCCAGCCGTGGTCGGCGGCGGGCGCCGAAAACCCGATGGTGACGGGACTTCCGGGCTGCGCGTTGCTACCCGCGTTCGCGACGTTGGCGGCGTTGTTCTGCGCCGGTGCCTCGTTCGAGGTGCACGCGGTCAGCAGCGCACCCGCTCCGACGGCCGCGCCTCCCAGCAGGAAACGGCGGCGATGCAGGGATTGTTCGGTCATGACGACTCTCCATCCACGGTGATCAAGTACTCGTCTTGGTTTTCTTCACGGAGCGGAACTGCAGTAGCGCGGCCAGCACGATGATCACGCCCTTGGCGATGTTCTGGATGTCGGTGTCCAGGTTGTTGAGCGTGAAGATGTTGGACAGCACGGTGAAGATCAGCACGCCGATCAGGGTGCCGATGAGCGAGCCGCGGCCACCGGTGAGCAGCGTGCCGCCGATGACGACCGCCGCGATGGCGTCGAGTTCGTAGAGCATGCCGTTGGTCGAGGCGCCCGCGGTGGTGCGGGCGACGACCATCAGCGCGGCGATACCGCAGCACAGTCCGGCGACGCCGTAGACGAGGGCGGTGTGCCGCTTGACGTTGATGCCGGCCAGCCGCGACGCTTCCGCGTTGCCGCCGACGGCGTAGGTGCGGCGGCCGAACGTGGTGCGGTTCAGCACCACCCAGCCGACCGCGAACACCAGCGCGAACATCCAGATCAGCACCGGGATGCCGAGCAGGTCACCGCGGAAGAACTCCAGGAAGCCCGCTTCCGACACCACCTGCGTGCGGCGGCCGCTGATGCGTTCCGCGAGGCCGCGGGCCGAGACGTACATCGCCAAGGTCGCGATGAACGGCACGATTTTCCCGTAGGACACCAGTATCCCGTTGACCAGCCCGCAGCCGAGGCCGACGAGGAGTCCACAAAGGATCATTACCCACGGGCCGTAGGACTGGGTGGCCAAGGTGGTCAGCCAGACGCTGGAGAGCGCCACGATCGACCCGACCGAGAGGTCGATGCCACCGGCGATGATCACGAACGTCATCCCGACGCTGACCACGCCGATGGCCGCGGCGAGCCGCAGGATCGTGGAGATGTTGCCTTCGGTGAAGAACTGGTCGGGCCGGGTCACCTGGCCGACGATGCACAGGATCACCAGCACCCCGGTCAGCGCGAGCAGCCGGGAATCGAGTGAGAAGGCGAACCCCTTCTTCTTGGGTGGTACGGGTTCCACGGCGGTTCCCGTACGCACCGACTCGGCTTGGTCAGTCACGCCGCACTCCCCTCGAGAATCACGTCGAGCACATCCGCCTCTGTCAGCTCCGCAGACGGCTTTTCAGCCAGGACACGTCCTTCACGCAGCACCAGCACCCGGTCGGACAGTCCGAGTACTTCGGGGATCTCACTGGAGACCAGCACGATCGCGACCCCGGTCGCGGCCAGTTCGGCGATCAGCCGGTACAGCTCGGCCCGCGCGCCGACGTCGACCCCGCGCGTCGGCTCGTCCAGCAGCAGCACCCGGCAGCCGCGGACCAGCCAGCGCGCGAGCACCGCCTTCTGCTGGTTGCCGCCGGAGAGCGTGCGGATGATCCGCTGCGGGTCGGCGGGCCGGAGATCGAGGCGCCGCAGGCTTTCCCCGGCGTCCTCCAGTTCACGGGACCGGTCGGAGAAGCCGAACGTCGCGTACTTGGAGAGGCTGGCCAGCGTCACGTTGTGCGCGACGGACAGGTCCAGCAGCAGGCCCTGGCTCTTGCGTTCCTCCGGCGCCAGGCCGATCCCGGCCTTGACCGCCGCGGACACACTGCCTCCCCGGATGGTGTTCCCGTCGACCGAGACCGATCCGGTGTCCTGCTTGCGCGCCCCGAAGATCGTTTCCAGCAGCTCACTGCGGCCCGAACCGACGAGGCCCGCGATACCGACGACCTCACCCGCGTGCACGGTGAAGGTCACGTTCTCGAACTCGCCGACGGTGGTCAGGTTTTCCACCTTGAGGACCTCGGTGTCCGGGTCCACGTGCTCCTGGTGACGCGGGCCGAAGACGGTCTCGACCTTGCGGCCCGCCATCAGCGCGACGAGGTCCGAGGTCGGGGTCTCCTTGGCGTCGAGGCCGGTGGAGACGGTCCTGCCGTCCTTGAGCACGGTGACGCGGTGCCCGATCCGGCGCAGTTCTTCGAGCCGGTGGGAGATGTAGACGATCGCGACCCCCTCGGCGGTCAGTTCGCCGACGATGCGGAACAGGTTGTCGACCTCTTCCCCGGCGAGCGCCGCGGTGGGCTCGTCCATCACCAGCAGCTTCGCGTCGTACGCGAGCGCCCGCGCCATCGAGACCAGCTGCTGTCCGGCGGCGGACAGCTTGCCGACCTCGGTCGACGGCGAGATCTCCGGATGCCCGAGCCGGGCCATCAGCTCGGCGGCCTTGTGCCGGGATTCGCTGATCCGCGTGAAGCCGAAGGTGGCGCGCTCGCGGCCGAGGAAGATGTTGTCGGCGACGGAAAGCCCGGGTACCAGGTCGAGTTCCTGGTACATCGTGGCGATGCCGATCTTCAGCGCGGCGACCGGTGAGGGCAGCGTGACCGGCTCGCCCTGCCAGGTGATCTCGCCTTCGTCGGGACGGTGTGCCCCGGCGAGGGTCTTGATCAAAGTGGACTTGCCCGCGCCGTTCTGGCCGAGGAGACAGTGCACCTCGCCGGGTTCGACGTCGAAGTCGACGCCGTCGAGCGCACGCACCCCGGGGAAGGTCTTCACGATCCCCCGGACGGATAGCAAGGTCATGCCGGCGCCTCCTCGGCCTCGGTGGCAAGCGGAACGAGCGTCGGATCGGCGAAAAGCCGTTCGGTGGCGAGGTGGGCGGCGCCGCGCAGCGGGGCGGTGGTGCCCAGCGGCGACGGCTCGACGCGGCAGGCGGGATCGTGCCCGAGCGGCCGCGCGGACAGTTCGCGGCGCACCGGCTCGACCAGCCACTCACCCAATTCGGCGAAGTAGCCGCCGAGCACCACGACGTCCGGGTCGAGTACATCGACCACAGTGGACACCGCGATGCCGAGCGCGACCCCGAGTTCCGAGACCGCCGCGACCGCGCGCTGGTCACCGCACTGCACACGGTGCTTGAGCAGCCCGACCCGACCGTCGACGCCGAGTGCGGGATCGTGCAGCGGGTCGCCCGGTGAGGCGGCGCCGCGCAGCACGGCGTTGAGCCCGGCCTTGGTCTCCAGGCAGCCGACCCGGCCGCACTGGCACTGCTCGCCGGACGGATCGACGGTGATGTGCCCGACCTCGCCGGCGAAACCCCTGGCACCACGCAGGATCGCGCCACCGGACACCAGCCCGCCGCCGACGCCCATCCCGCCGCTGAGGTAGAAGAGTTCGCTCACCCCGGCACCGACCCCGGCGACCGTTTCGCCGACCGCGCCGAGGTTGGCCTCGTTGTCGACCGCGATGGCGTCGACCGGCAGCCCGAGCCGGGCGGCCAGGAGATCGGCGATCTCGGCGTCGCGCCAGCGCAGGGTCGGCGCGAACCGCAGCACCGCGGCGGCCGAGTCGACCAGACCGGGAACGGACACCGTGACGCCGACCGGCCGCTCGTCGCGCAGCACCTGCCCGGCGAGGAAGGCGAGTTCGTCCATGCTCCGGTGGAGGCCGAGCGCGGCGACGTCGGCGGTCTCGACCCGTTCGGCGATGACGCGGCCTTCGAGGTTCGTGACGACGGCGGCGAAGCGGTCGGCCTCGACGCTGAGCGCGAGCCCGTAGGCGCTGGCGCCGTTCAGCTCGACCAGCTGGCTGGGCCTGCCGTTGCCGCCTGCCTGGAGTCCGGCGGAGCGGACGAGGCCGCGTCCGGACAGCTCGGTGATCAACCCGGAGACGGCCGCCTTGGTGAGCCCGCACCGCGCCGCGAGCTGGGTACGCGAGAGCGGCCCCGCACGCAACGCCCGCAGGAGCGCGGCGAGGTTCGCCGTGCGTGGGCTGACCGGGTCGAACTGCCCGGATTCAGTCGCGGCCACACTGCCCCATTTGACGACGCCTCACTTACGAATCGGCCGTAACAAACTTTGTTACTTAGCCAGCGAAAGTAGGGTGGTCAGTGTCACTCGTCAAGGTGACAACAGGACAGAAATGGCCTCCGTCACCCGAATAGCCGTCCAGATCGGTACAGACTTTCGCACTTTGCATGCAAAAGTCTGTACGATCTTGACGTTACTAATCGGAGTCGAGTGAGTGCCTAACGTGCCGCCGGGCGCCTCTCCTGAGACCACGCAGCGCTACCGCCGCGCCCCCTCCCCCATGCAATGAAGGGGCCTTTCATAGCAAATTTTGCTATGAAAGGCCCTTTCATTGCAGTCCTGGAGGCGGACCACAGGGCTCAGTCAGCTACTGAGGGTGCAGGCCCGGTCCGTGGCCGAGGTCAGTCTCGGACAGCGTCCTCTGGCCAGACGACCGTCACCGGGAGACCCCGCTCGCGCGCCGCGTCGACGACGTCGGCCGTCCCGCCGTGCCCACCCGCGAGCCCGCCGTCCCAGACCGCGACCAGAACGTCCACACCGGTCAGCAGATGTTCACTGGCCGCCATGTAGGCCGTGCGGTTCGACTCCGGGAAGGGCAGGGTGTGGACGGCCGCCGCCCGGCCGATCAGCTCGTCGAAGTGGGCGGCGTTGTCCGGCTTGACCTTCCGGTCGCGATAGTCACGGGCGGGGAGGACGACCTCCACCGAGCCGCCAAGGTCGAGCACGACCCGGGCGAAGACCTGATCGGCACCGCGAGCCAAGCAGGTCACGCCGACGAGCGGCTCGCCCGCCAACCCGGCGAGCACCCCGTGAAGCGCATCGGCGACCAAGGGCACGGTGGCCCCGGACAGGTTCGTGTGGCCGGTGATTCCGATGCGGGGCAACGAAGTTCCTCTCGTCAGGCGGCGGTCAGCATCAGGACGGCGTCACGCGCGTCCCGCACGGCGGGCACCGTAGCGAACACCGCTGCTTCACGATGGAAGTCCCTCAGCCGCACGCCCACCCTTCCGGACACCCAAGCACCGGCGGACGGCAGCGCTTCGGCGATCAGCTCCGCGGCCCTTTCCGGCTCCCGGGAAACGAGGTGGGCCCTGGCGAGCCCCACGAGGTCGAAGATCCGGTTGCGGGCCCGGCTCGGATGCCGCAGGTCCAGCGCCCGGCCGATGTAGTCCTGCGCGGTCACGGCGTAGCGAACGTCGTGGCGCGCCAGATCCCGGTAACGGGCACCGATGACGCCCGCGAGTTCCGCGCTGTCGAGACTTCTCGCCGAAGGGGTGCGCGAGTCGAGGTCACGCACTCCTTCGCTGTGATAGTCCTCGGCGAGGGCGACGGCTCGCCTGAAAGCTCTCGCTTCACCTTGTAGCGCGTAAGCCCACGCCTCGCGGGTCGCCAGAACGGCTCGGAGTCTGGGCGACGCGGTGCGCCTTGTGCAGTACTGGGCGAGCTGGATGACCTCGAGCCCGTCACCCGGCCGTCCCAGGTCGAAACACTGGCGTGCGAGCGAGGCCAACGCGACCGCGGCAAGTGCGTCGTCCCCTGCCGCGTGGGCGAGCTGGGCGGCGAGGACGAAATAGCGCTGGGCCGCGCCGCTTTCCCCCACGTCCCAAGCCATGGTGGCGGCGATGTCCGCGATCTCGGCTCCGACCCGGAACCCCCGGACGGTCTCCGGAGTGCCCTGCGGCGCGGCACGCAGACGACGGACGTGTGCCCCCAGTTGCGCGGCGACGGCTTGCCGGGACAGAGCGCCGTGCGCGGAATGCCAGGAACGCAGCACCTGGACGAACCGCTCGGCGGCGTCGAGTTCGGGTGTGCTGAAGGCGCTTCCGTCACGATGGGCGTCGACGGCGACCGGCCACAGGAACGGCTGTAACTCAGTGGCGAGTGCTGAGCCGAGTCGCGGTCCGGCGAGCGGACTTCCCCGGGCCGCGGTCAGGAGATCGTGGTCGGTCAGCACGATCGCCCGCTCGATCATGTCCCTGGAGTCCCACTGCGAACCGAGGGAAGCGGGTGACGTCCGCGGCTCGGCCAGCGCTCGGCGAGGTGGCGTGAAGCCCAGGGCAGCGTCGTCCACGGCACCGAGAACGTGCCGAAGGCCCGCGCGGTAGGCCGCGTTGGGCCACCTCGCGACGCCTCTCTCGAGTTTCGCCAGGTAGTGCGCGTCCAGTGCGTGCCGTTTACCGGTGGTCTCCCACAACCAGGCGTTGACCGCCTCGGCGACCTCTGCCCGGCCCGCCTGCTCACCGGGCGCGCCGGGCGAGGGCAAGCGCTCTCGCGCCGCCCGCAGCAACCTGTTCGGCTCGGTCATCGGTCCCTCCCCGATCACACGAAGTGTAGTCGTCCGCGACCGTGTGGTCACCGGCTCGTGAAGCTGCCCCGGCTTTCCCCGCATCGCCCCAACCTGCCCGTTCATCAGGCGTACCGGTCCGGCGCCCGGGCGCTGACAGTGACGACCCACGGCAGGAAACCGACCCGGAGGAGTTCGTATGAGCACGACCCCGACCGAACCGCGCACCGACGGATTCCGTTTCCACGACAGGGCTCTGGTCTGGCTCACGGGCAGACGAGCGGATCTGATCGTCGCGTTCGTCCTCGTCTGTGCCGTCGATCCCGGACAGCCACCCACGCCGGGGGAATGGGGTGGCCTCGTCTGGCGCGCGATCCTGATCTACGTCTGCGGGCGGTCGGCCGTCCGCCGAGACTCAGCTACTGAGCGTGAAAGCCCGGTCCGTAGCCGACCAGGCGGCCCCGATGACCCCGGCGGTGTCCCCCAGCTCGGACAGCACGATCGGCAGGTTCCCGGTCGCGAGCGGCAGCGACCGCCGGTACACCGAGCTGCGGATCTCGGCGAGCAGCTGATGCCCGAGCTGCGCGACGCCGCCACCGATCACGACCATGCCCGGGTTCACGAAACTCACCAGCGAGGCGACCACCTGGCCGAGCCGCCGTCCGCCGTCGCGGATCAGGTTGACCGCGCCGAAGTCACCCGACGCCGCCGCGCGGCCGACGTCCTGTGCGGTGATCGCGCCGCGGTCGGCGACGACGTCGGCGAGGTACGCGGACCGGCCGCTGCGGGCCAGCGTCAGCCCGTCGCGGGCCAGCGCGGCACCGCCGAAGTACGCCTCGAGGCATCCGGTCTCACCGCAGGCGCAGGTCGGCCCGTAGTCGTCGAGGCGGATGTGCCCGATGTCGCCCGCGGTGCCCGCGACGCCGCGGTACACCTTGCCGCCCAGCACGATCCCGCAGCCGATACCGGTACCGATCTTGACGAACACCAGGTCGTCGATGGAGCGGGCGACCCCGGCGTGCCGTTCGCCGAGCGCCATCGAGTTCACGTCGTTGTCGACGGTGACCGGGCAGCGCAGCAGCCCGCCGAGGTGGTCTCGCACGGAGAACCGGTCCCAGCCGGGCATTATCGGCGGCGCGACCGCCATACCCTCGGCGAAGCTCACCGGCCCCGGCAGGCCGATCCCGGCGGCGATCAGCTTCCCCGGCACGTCTTCGCGGATCTTCTCCGCCAGTTCGGCGATGCGTTTGAGGACGGCGTGCGGCCCCTTCCGGACGTCGCAGTCCTCGACGGTGTGCACCAGCACCTCGCACGAGGCGTCGGTGAGGGCGACCCCGACCGACGTCGCGCCGACGTCGACGGAGAGCACCCGCAGGTCCCCCGCCAGCCGCACCAGCGTCGACCGCCTGCCGCCCCGGCTCGCCGACGGACCGGCGGTTTCGACGAGGCCGACCTCGGCGAGGCGCGCGACCTCGGCACCCACCCTGGCACGCGGCAGCTCCAGCCGCTCCCCCAGTTCGACGCGGGACATGGGGCCTTCGTCCCGCAGCAGGGTGAGCAACTGGGTCTGGTGCCGGGTTTCGACCATCGGATGCTCCGTGGTGGATGCCGTGCTCATTCAGCCGAGCCTACGGTGTTCCGCCCGGGGTGTCCCGAATGCCACGGCGGAGCGCACCCCGGACATTCGGAACCCTCCGCCGTGCGTGGGCGGCAACAAACCCACGCGACGGCGAAAGTGGACTAAGGCTGCTTCGCCTCGAACAGCGCCACCGAACCGCGGACGGTGATCCGATGCTCGGAGAACCGTTTCGCCAGTGCGGTTTCCAGGTGTTCCAGCGAGTCGTCGGCGTTGCTCATGTCGTTGTCCCGGTTCAGCGCCTCCAAGGCCTTGGGTGCGAGAAACCCGTGTTTCACCCCGTGGGAGAGCACCGTGCTGCCGAACACGCGTCCGCCCGGTTCGAGATGGGGCAGCACGTGGTCGAACACGACCGCCTTCTCGGTGAGATCGCCGGGCAGGCAGTGCAGCAGCAGATTCATCCCCACCGAATCGAACCGGCGCTCACCGAGGTCCAGCGGGCGCAGCACGTCGCGGCGGAAGGTGGACGGCCGGTACTTCGCCAGCCGCCGCGACGCCGTGTGCAGGACGTCCTCGTTGAGATCGACCAGGGTCACCTCCGGCCGCTCGACCGGGAACCTGGTACGACGCAGGAAATATCCGGTGCCCGGCCCGATGTCGAGATGCCGGGCCCCGACGTTGCGGGCGTACTGCGCCGCCATCGTCCCGCGCGAGCAGTGCCATACCACCGGGCAGACCACACCAAGGATCCACAGGTCGTAGACGGCGAGCATCTTGCGGCTGTAGCTCTGGACGCCGGCGAGCGCGCGCTCTTCGTGCGCGGTCACCAGCCCGCACGCTGTTCCGCGTAGGCCTTGGTGAGGCGCAGATTGGACATGCTGTTGTTGGTGAGCACACGGCGGAGGTAGTTCCGCGCGTCCCGCACGGTCGTCCCCTCGCCGAGCACGTCCAGCGCGGCCGGCTTGATCGTCGCGGTGTGCCGGGTCGTCGCGATGACCCCTTCCGGGGTTTCGACGAAGTCCCAATGTCCCGTGTGGCCGTCGAGCAGCTTCGGCAGTTTGACTTGTTTGTAGACGATCCTGCGGTGCGGCAGGCAGATCCGGACCGAACGCGTGCTGTGCCGGTGCGCGCCGTCCGGGTCGGCGGTGTCCATGTCGAAGAACTGGATGTTGGACACGGTCTCTTCGAGCTGGAGCGCGGCGACGTGCGGCATGCGCTCCGGCCATTTGTCGGCCTCGTAGAGATAGGCGTAGGCGTCTTCGATCGATCCGGCGATGAAGAGCGGGTCTTCGAAGGTGATCGTCAATCGGGAGAGTTCCTCGCGGTTCTCCGAGACGTACTGCAGGGTGTCGAGGAATCCGACGCTGCCCTGCCGGATCTTCTCGCGATGGCGTTCGGCCGCCCCGGCGTCCTCTTCGAGCAGGGTGAACTCATGCACCATCCGCACGAGGGTGCTTTTCTCGTCACGCCTCTCGAAGACCCACTCCCCGTGCACTTCGGCGAACGGCGCTGCGGCCGGTTCGTGCGCGAAGGCGATTCCGCTGTCCTTGTCCCAGCGCCGCGTCTTCCAGGTACGCACGGTCTCGGCGCCGGTCAGCGCCCACTGCTCGACCAGGCTTTCGCCGTCCTTGCGCTCCAGGTATTCGGCGTGGACCGCTGCCGGGTGGTAGTGCGACCAGCTGTCGAGATCGTCGATCAGGCCGCGGACCGTCTCGGCCCCCGCCGCGATGACACGACTCTCTTCCACCCGGTGAATTTTCCGAGTCATTGCCCGGTTCCTCTCCTCCTGTGCCTGCCAAGTCGCTGACCAGGACGATTCTCGGGATCGGGGCTGGAGCACGGGTTCACCGCCGGTGGAGGTCGCGCCGCGGATCCTCCAGTGCCGTTCCAACGGCGATCGGGATGGTGTCGGAGAACGACGACAGAGACCTCGAGGAGTGGCGATGCGGACCCGGCAGCTGACCGAAGAAACCGTCTCCGACGGTACCTATCTCGAAATCGAACGATTCTACTCGCGGCACCTGCAACTGCTCGACGCCGGCGAAGCCGAAGCGTGGGCGGAGACGTTCACCGAGGACGGCACCTTCGCCGTGCCGACGCTGCCCGAACCGACCCGCGGGCGCGCAGCGCTCGTCGCCGCGGTCCGGCGCACGAGGGCGGCACTGGCGGAGACGGGCGAAACGCACCGTCACTGGCACGGGATGATCACCGTCGACGACCGGCCGGACGGCGCGCTCGGCGTCGTCTGTTACGCGCTCGTCTTCGCCTCGCCCGGGGGCGGGCCCTCCCGGTTGCACCGGGTCTGCGTCTGCCGCGACGTCCTGGTGCGCGAGGACGGCGTATTGCGTGTCCGCGAGCGAGTCGTCACCCGCGACGACCTGGCCTGAAAGGGAGCCGATGAATCCGGAACGTGTGCCGGTGCTGATCGCCGGCGGCAGTACCGTCGGCCTGGCGGCCGCCGCTTTCCTCACCCGGCAGGGCATCCGGCCGCTGCTGGTCGAGCAGCGGGCGGCCCTGTCCGACCACCCGCGGGCCACCTCCATCGGGCCGCGCGCCTGGGAGGCGCTGCTCAGTACCGGGCGAAGCGCGGAGTTCCTCGCGGTCGCGGAGCGCCGCAGTGAGAGCAAACCGCCGATCAAGGCCAGGAGCATCGCCGAATTCGACCCGTCGGCCGCCGGTCCGCCGTCCGACGTGTCGAAGTCCTTTGTGGACCTGATCCGGGAACACACCCCGGCCTACGACCTCGGCGGCTGCGGGCAGCACCAGCTGGACCCCATCCTGGTGCGCGCGGTCGAGTCCGGTGGCGGCGAAGTGCGCCGCTCGGCCGAGCTGCTTTCGTTCGAGCGCGAGAAGGACCGTGTCGTTGCCACCGTTCGCGAAGGCGGCCGGACGTCCACGATCGAGGCGGACTACCTCATCGGCGCCGACGGTGCCGAAAGCCGGACACGGGAACTCGCCGGGATCCCCCGCGACGGCCAGGGAATCGTGGGCGGGTACCACATCAACGTGCTGTTCCGCGCCGACCTCGGCGAGCTGATCGCGAGCAAGGGATTCTTCTCCCCCAGTATCATCACCCATCCCGACGCGGCCGGGATGCTGATCGCACTGTCCGAACAGGACCGCTGGTGCTACCACATCATGGTCCCGGGAGACCGCGACGCGACGCCGGAGGACTACACCGCGGAACGCTGCCGCGAGGTGATCCGAGCAGGCCTCGGTAAACCGGACCAGGAACTGGAGATCCTGAGCACCTCGCCATGGCGGCCCACCGCGTGGCTCGCCGACCGGTTCCGGGAGGGCCGGGTCTTCCTCGCCGGGGACGCCGCCCGCACCCTGCCGCCGGTCGGCGTCTTCGGCCTGACCACCGGGATCTGCGACGCCTACAACCTCGCGTGGAAACTCGCCATGGTGCTGCGGGGCGAGGCGGGCGAAGGGCTGCTCGACTCCTACGACGCCGAGCGGCGGCTACGTTCGGTGTTCCTCACCGAACAGGTGCTCCTGCGGATGCGGCATCCCGATCTCCACTGGGGCAAGGGAACCGCGGAAGACCGCGCGGCGGTGGGGATCGCCGAGCACGCCATCGCGCACCTCTGCGACGTCTACCGGTCCGAGGCGATCGTCGGCCCCCGCACCGAACCGCTCTCCGGAACCGACGCCGGCGCCAACCTCGACGGTTCGCCGGGGACCAGGGTGCCGCATGTCGAGGTGGACCACGAGGGTACACGAATGTCCACTGTGGACATCGCGCGCGAACGGTTCACCCTGCTGGCGGGCCGGGACGGGACGGCGTGGACGGAGGCCGCCCGGACGGCGTCGAAGGCGACCGGCGTCCCGGTCACCGCGTTCGCCCTCGACACGGGCGGGGCCTGGGAGCGCAAGGCGGGCATCGGTCCGTCGGGGGCGCTGCTGGTCCGGCCCGACGGTCAGGTCGCCTGGCGCGCGACCGGTACCGCCGAGTCACCCGAAGCCGTCCTCGAAGCCGCGGTCCGGCAGGTCGTCGCACTGCCCTGACCCCGGAGGCGGGGAACGCCCTGGGCCCTCCGGCTGCGGCGGTGCCGGATGTCGTGAAGGCCTCCTTGAGGGACCCAGGGTCCCTCAAGGAGGCCTTCATTTACTTACCTACCATTGAGGGGGTAAGGAAAAGGTGGCAGGTTGCGAAAGCCACTTTCGCAACCTCCGCGGAGACCGGGAGCGCGAGTGGCCGGCCCAGACGGTAGTGAAGGCCTCCTCCTTCCCTACCTTCAAAGTCAATGTCAGGAACTTAGGTTGATGGCGCGGGCGTGTTTTTGACGTGTTTACCCTGGTCGGACCGGGCAGCTGCAGGACCCGGACGGGTCGCCGACGGGGAGTGAACATGCTCTCGCGTCGGCCCGGTTGTCTCTAGTACAGGAAGGCCCCCTTCCTTGCGCCAGGCGCAAGGAAGGGGGCCTTCCCGTACTAGAGAACTCGGACAAACAACAGCTAATCAGACAATTTAACCCACCTGGAGTCCTTTATGGACAGTCGGAGAACCTCGGGCGCCGCCCCTTAAGTTCCTGGCATTGACCTTCAAAGTAGGGAAGGAGGCCTTCACTACGCCGCCGACATGCCTTCGGTGAGACACAAGGCCTGGGCGGGTGTCGCGAAAGCCACTTTCGCGACGTGTGATGTCCCGAAAGTGGCTTTCGCGACACGGTCGCGGGCGGCCGCAGGCTGACCGCCCACGGCACGCGACACCTTTGCCTTATCCCTCGATAAATGCAGGTCAGGCGGCGGTGGATTCCCGTCGTCGCCGGGCTTCGGCCCGGACGAGGATCACCGACGGGATCAGCACGATCGCGGTGACACCGACGATCCACCAATGGGTGTAGGCGATGGCCGACGCCGCTCCGGCGGCCGTCCCGGGGGAGGTGTTGGCCAGCTGGAAGGCGACGATCACGGTGAGGATCGAGGTCCCGAAGGAACCACCGATCCGCTGGAGCATGTTGAAGATGGGCATGGCGTGCGAAATCTGTTCCTTCGGCACCATCACCAGCCCGGTGGCCAACGCGGGCGTCGTGGTCAGGCCGATCCCGATCCCGCGGACGATCTGCACCGCCGAGAGCCACCAGTAACTGTCGGTTTCGGTGATCATCGCCAGTGGCACCGTGCCGATGATGGTGATGATCAGCCCGGCGAAGATCACGCGGGCGCCGCCGATCTTGTCGGTCAGCTTGCCCGCCAGCGGCAACGCCGCCACCGTGCCCAGCGCCAGCGGCGCGGTGAGCAGGCCGGTGTCGACGAGGCTTTCGTGCCGGACGTCCAGGTAGTACAGCGGCAGCACGATCATCGCGCCGAACAACGCGATGCCCATGCAGAAGATGACCACGGCGGCCGAGGAGAACGCGCCGTCGCGGAACAGCCGCAGGTTGAGCAGCGGATGTCTCGACCGCAGCGCGTTGAGGACGAACGCCGTGAGCAGGATCGCGCCGGCGATGGTCGGGATCAGCTGCATCGCCCCGGCGTGGCCGCCGGACTCGCCGAACTCCGCGACGCCGTACACCAGCAGCGGAAGGCCGACCATCGCCAGCAGCAGCCCCGGCCAGTCCAGCGGCTGGTCGCCGGTCGGGGTCTGCCTCGGCAGCCACTTCCAGCCCAGCAGCAGGCTGATCACCGAGATCGGCACGTTCACCAAGAACAGCCAGGGCCAGCCGAGCCCTTCGGTGAGCATGCTGCCGAACAGGGTGCCGAGCACCGGGGCCAGGTAGATCGGGATGCTGAGCACGCTCATCATCCGGCCGAGCCGCTTCGGGCCGGCGGCCACCGCGAACAGGATCTGCCCGGCCGGGACCAGCAGACCGCCCGTGACGCCCTGCAGCACCCGGAAGACGATCAGCATCTCGATCGACGTCGCCATCGCACTGAGCGCCGAGAACACCGCGAACAGGCCGACGCACACCAGCCAAAGTTTGGTGGCGCCGTAGCGCCTGCTCGCCCAGCCGCTCACCGGCACCATCGCGGCGAGCGCGATCAGATAACCGGTCGCGATCCACTGGACCGTACTGAGCGGGGCGTTCAGCTTTTCGCTGACCGTGCCCAGCGCCACGTTGACCACGGTCGACGTGAACATGGACATGACCCCGCCCAGGGTCAAGATCGAAGCCATCCCCCAGAGCGCCGGCGTGATGCGCTCGTCGTCGGGGGCCTCGACCGGGTCCGTCTTCGTCATGGGAATCCAAACCTTAGCACCACTAAGAACTTAACGATGCTAATATTGGGCTGACCGGCTTCGGGTTGTCAAGCCGGACACCAACCGGCAAAGGTGTGCCCATGGTCGTTAGACGGGATGGCTACGTGCGAGCCGCGCTCGAACTCCTCGACGAGGTCGGGCTCGACGGATTGAGCCTGCGCAAGCTCGGGGAGAAGCTCGGCGTGCAGGGCCCGGCGCTGTACACGCACTTCAAGAGCAAGCAGGCCTTGCTCGACCAGATGGCCGAGACCATGTTGGACGAACGGCTCGCCCCGCTGGACGACCCTGCCGCGATGACCGACTGGGCGGGCTGGCTCACCGAACGCGCCCGCACCATCCGACGGACCCTGCTGTCCTACCGGGACGGCGCGCGCCTGCACGCCGGCTCCCGGCCCACCGAGCAATCGTCGATGCTCCCGCTGATCAAACCGTTGCTGGAGGCCGGTTTCCCGGAGCAGGACGCCGTGCACGCGATACTGGCGATCAGCCGGTACACCCTCGGCTGCGCGATCGACGAGCAGCAGCACCTCGACGACGAAGACGGGGTCGAGCACCACGAAGACCCGGCTGCCTCCTTCGAGTTCGGCCTGCGCCTGCTGATCTCCGGTCTCCGGTCCTCGACCCCGTGACGCGGGAGTCCGATCAGGACTCCGCGAACTTCTTCACCTCGGTCAGCAACCCGACACTCTCCCCGGTCAGGTCCCGGCGCACCCGGCGCCGGACCTGCTCGACCGGCTCGTCCGACGGTTCGACGATCGCCAGCTGCGCGGCCACCACCACGGTCCCCTCGGGAGTCGGGACGCATTGCCACCGCCCGGTGCTCAGCTCGATCCCGGCCACCGGGGCGAGCTGCTTCCAGACGATCTTCCGCTGCTCCGCGAGGGACAGCCGCGCCGAACGCGACTCACCAGCCGTCCACTCCAGTTCGAGAAACCGCACGTCCGACTCGGAGCGGACGACGTCGGAACGCCGGACACCGGGAAGGCGCCCCGCCCAGGCCCCGGCCTCCTCCAGGAGCCCGAAGACCGTGGCGGCATCCGCCGAGACGAACAGTGTGTCCACAAAGGACAAAGTGCGTCGCTCGACGTCCACCTGGTTCTCGGCGCATTCGCCCAGCCTCGCCAGCTGGACCTCGCCGCGGCCGGCGAACATCGCCGCGACCTTCGCCTTCGGCACTCCTTCCCCGACTTCGAACTCGTGGTCGGACTCGACCCTGGTCCCCCCGCCGGGCAGCTCCGCGCAGGTCCACGATCCGCGCAGCCGCGTCACCTCACCGACGGCGCCTTGCTGGGTGAAGTCCATCCGCAGCGCGGCCGGGTCGAGACGGCGGTTCGAAACCCACGTCCGGATCGTCTCGTCCGCGGTGACACCCCAGTAGCGGACGACGTCCTCGGTACTGTTCCCGGCGAGCCGTTCGGTGTGCAGGATCCACGGGAACAACCAGGGCCAGGTGCCCAGATCGGTCAGCAGGTCGTAGACGACCTTGGCCGGCGCGCCGATCTCCGCCCGCACCAGCGCGTGCTCGCCGCTCACGAGGACACCGTCGCCACGACCATGTGCAGGTACGCGTTGACCGGACGGACCTCCTCGACCCGCAGCCCGGCCATCGAGACGAGTTTGACCAGCCCGTCCTGGGTGTGCTTCTTGCCGCCGACGTTCAGCAGCAGCAACAGATCCATCGCGGTGGTGAACCGTGATTCGGGGCTGCCGTCGATGAGGTTCTCGACGATCACGATGCGTGCGCCGGGTTTCGCCGCGACGGCGAGGTTCCGCAGGGTGTCGACGGTGCTGTCGTCGTCCCATTCCAAGACGTTCTTGAGCAGGTAGAGATCCGCGGGCACGCCGACCTTGCGGCGGCAGTCGCCCTTGACCAGTTCAGCACGGGAAGCGAGCGCACCCCCTTCGGCCAGTCGCGGATCCGGGTTCGCCACCACCTCCGGCAGGTCGAACAGCACCCCTCGGACTTCGGGATTGGCCTCCAACAGGGTCGCGAGCACCTGCCCCTGTCCGCCCGCGATGTCGACGACGGTCCCGACGCCGGACAGGTCCAGCGTGTCGGCGAGCCGGCGGGCGGACAACCTGCTCGCCTGCGTCATCGCCTTGTCGAACACCGCTGCGGATTCCGGGGCGTCTGCGTGGAGGTAGTCGAAGAAGTCCTTGCCGTGCAACGACTGGAAGACATTCTCGCCGGAGAGGATCGACTCGTCGAGCCTCGCCCACAGCTCCCAGGTCCACGGCTCGGTCGCCCACAGGGTCATGTACCGCAGGCTGTTCGGGTGGTCGTCACGGAGCAAGCGAGAGACGTCGGTGTGGGCGAACACCCCGTCCCCGCGGTCGTCGAAGATGCCGTGGCAGGCCAAGGCCCGCAGGAGCCGGTTGAGCGCCTCCGGGTCGGCCTTCACAGCCTTGGCGAGATCGTCGACCGGGGCGGGCTCGTCGCCGAGCGCGTCGGCGACGCCGATCTTGGCGGCGGCGCGGATCGACGCCGCCCAAGCGGCGCTGAGGGCCATCTCCCGCAGTTGCCGCACTGCGGGGGGAACTGAGCTGGTCATGGGAGGACCGCCTTTCGCGGTGTGGACGGAAACGGGGTCAGCGGACACCGGCGGCGCTGTTCTCGCGGACGACGGTGAACGGGGCGGGTTCGGCGGTCGCGTGCGCCATGATCCGCTTGACACCGGCGAGGAAGTCGTCGCCGGAGATCGCCTTCTTGTGCTGCTCGGCGCTTTCCCATTCGGCCGTCTCGACGTAGACCTGCGGGTCGCGGGCCGAACGGTACAGCCGGTGCTTGCGGAACCCCGGCTGCGCGGACATGTACTTGTTGATGTCGCCGAGGATCCGCTGGAACTCGGCGTGGTCGCCGGTGACGGTGAAGCGGTTGATGAAGTGGAACATCGCTCTCCTTCTCTCGGGTTTCTCGGTGTTTCGGGGTCAATAGGCGAGGAACCGGTCGCGCAGCGCGCGACGGGGCACCTTCCCCGTCGGTGAACGCGGGATCTCCGGCACCGGCCAGAGCACGTGCAGCCGTTCGTATTCGGCGACCCGGTCGTTGACGAACCTCAGGAGTTCATCGGGTTCGACGGCTTCGGCGAGGACCGCGATACCGCAGGCGACCGCGCCGTGCACCTCGTCTGGCCGGTCGAAGACCACGCAATCGACGACGGCGGGATGACTGCCGAGCACACGTTCGATCTCGGTCGGCGCGACCAGCCAGTTGTCGCATTTGAAGACGTCCTTGATCCGATCCACCACGAACAGGTGGCCGTCTTCGTCGAAGCGGCCGACGTCGCCGGTCGCGAACCAGTCCCCCGGCGCGACGTCGTGGTCGTCGAGGTAGCCCTTCATCACCTGCGGTCCGCGGACCTGGATCTCGCCTTTCTCCCCCGGGTCCAGCACTTCTCCGGTGCCGACATGCACGATCCGGCATTCGGTGCCCGGTACGAGTACCCCGGACGACCCGGGTTTCGGCCGGTCCGGCGCGCCGAGGGAGACCGACGGTGACGTCTCGGCGAGGCCGTAACCCTGCAGCGTGAGTACGCCGAAATGTGCCGAAAGCGTGGCCGCGGCTGCGGGTGGGAGTGCCGAGCCGCCGCACAGGATCGCTTGCAGTGTCGGCACTTCCAGTCCGGGGAGCCGGGGGTCGGCGGCGAGCCGGGAAAGCCGGACAGGCAGGCTGTAGAAATGCGTCGCCCCGGTTTCGGCGGCGAACCGCACCGCATCGGCCAGGTCCTGCCCAGGGAAGAGGACGTGGGTCGCCCTCGCGGCGACGCCGATCGTCAGATGCATGGGGTGGAACGTCGGCAGGAAGTTGAACAGCACCGAGGTGCCGGAAAGCCGGTTCCCGTACGCGGTCTGGGCCGCGTTCACGATCAGGTTCCGATGGGTCAGCCGGACGGTCTTGGGCGGGCCCGTGGTACCGCTGGTGAACTGCAGCGCGGCCACCTCACCCGCCGTCACGGGACGCGGCCGGAAGCCCACCGACACCAATTCGTCCATTGTGGATAGACCGGCGCCTTCCGTGTCCAGTTCGCCGTCTCGGTGGGTCAGCACGAACCGCCGCACCGCGGGGGAACCCGCCAGCCGCCGGTAGACACGGGGAGTCACGACGGCGGTGCCCGCGCCGGACCGGCCGAGTGACCGTGCCAGCCGGTCGTCCGGCAGGAACGGGTTCGCGATCGCGCTCACGGCGCCTGCCCTGGCGATACCGAAATAGGCGACGGCGAAAGCGAAATCCAGTCCGACGGCCAAGGCGACGGTTTCCCCCTGCCCGGCACCCAGTTCCCGCAGCGCGGCGGCGAACGCGGTCACCCGGCGGTCGAGTTCCCGGTAGGTGATGGCGGCGCCGGGCGTGCGTAACGCGACTTGATCGGGGACGGATTCCGCCGCCGCCGCGAGCAGATCGTCGATCCGCGATCCGGCGGTGAACGAGCCGAGCTCGTCCAGTGCCGGGCCCGAAACGATCCCGTCGCCCGTCTTCTCCGCACTCGCCGTCATGGCCGCCCTTCCGCCGTTTCCGTTCGCGGATTCCAGGTTCACAGCACCGGCTGGAAAACGGGTCGAGCACCTCGGACGCCTTGCTCCACCGCCGTTGTGCCCGGATTAGAGCAGCGGCGGTGAGGCTGACGTCATGCCGATTGGAGGAACGTGATGGACGCGCTCGATGTGCTCGTCGTCGGAGCGGGGCCGGTGGGACTGACCGTCGCGCACGAACTACGCCGCCGCGGGGCGGGTGTCCGGGTGGTGGACCGGGCGGACGGCCCTGCGCCCACCAGCCGCGCCACCGCGACGCACGCCCGGACCCTCGAGGTCTACCACCAGATGGGCGTGCTCGACGAACTGCTGGCGCGCGGACAGCGGGTCGGGCATTTCTCGATGCACCGCGGCGGGCGGATGCTGGCGCGGCTCGGGACCGACTATTCGGAACTGCCGACCAGGTTCCCGTTCACCCTCCAGATAGACCAGGTCTTCACCGAAGAGGTGCTTCGCAAGAAACTGAGCGAACTCGGGGTCGACGTCGAATGGTCGTGCGAGGTGACCGGGCTCGTCCAGGACAAGCGAGGTGCCACCGCGAAGCTCACCCGGGACGGCGGTACCGAGGAGCTCACCGTTCCGTGGCTCGTCGGCGCCGACGGCGCGCACAGCTTCGTCCGCCGGAGTCTCGGGCTGAAACTGCTCGGCGACTCCATCGAGACCTGGCTGGTCGCCGACGCGATGATCGATCTCGACCTGCCGAGGGACAGCCTGCACTGGCTGCACACCGGGAACGGCACCGTCCTGCTGGTCCCGTTCGCCACACCGGGGAAGTGGCGGCTGCTGGACACCGTCGACGTCGAAGACGCCGACGACTACGCGGCCGTCGGCGCTCGTTTCGCCGAGAAGCTGAAGCGCGCGCTGGGGAAACCGGTGGAGGTCTCGACACCGACGTGGGTATCGGCGTTCACCATCCAGCAGCGGATGATCCCGAGTATGCGGTCCGGCCGCTGTTTCGTCGCCGGCGACGCGGCACACGTGCACAGCCCGGCGTCCGGGCAGGGAATGAACACCGGCATCCAGGACGCGCACAATCTCGGCTGGAAGCTGGCGCAGGTCGTCCGCGGCGAAGCCGATGAGTCGCTTTTGGACAGTTACGGCGAGGAACGCGTCCCGGTGGGCGAAGTCCTGCTGGGCTCGACCAAGACCGCGACCGCCCTCATCGCGTTGCGCAACTTCGCCGCACCCGTGATGCTCCCGCTGGGACTCGGCATCCTGAAACGGGTCACGCCGTTGCGGCGCAAGATCGAACGCAAGATCCTGCGCGGGATGTCCGGGCTGGCCCTGAACTACCGGGAAAGCCCGCTGAGCCAGGGAATCGAAGAAGCAGACGTACTGCAGGCGGGCGACCGGGTCGGCTGCTCGGCGGAGACCGAACAGGCCTCGCCGGGCTGGCGTGCGTTGTGCGCCGAACTCGCCGACCCCCGCTGGCTCCTGCTGACGTTCCCGGGTGACGAAGCCGGGTTCGGGCGGACACTGACCGAGATCTCCGACGAGTACCGGAGCGTGGTCTCCGTGCGCACGGTGTCCACAATGGACTCTTTCCCGAATCGGCTCGCGGATCCGGGGAACCTCCTGCGCTCCGGGCTGGACGCCGAGGAGGGCGACTTCCTGTTGGTCAGGCCGGACGGCTACCTCGCCGCACGCGGGAAACTCGACGGCACGGACCTGACCTCGGTGCTGGGCCGGGTCCACCTGCGGCCGAAGGCGGACCGATGAGCCCGCGCGGGAAACTCGCCGTCGTCACCGGCGGGAACCGAGGGCTCGGCCTTGCCATCACCCGGAAGCTCGCGTCCGAAGGCTGCGACGTCGTCATCGCCCACGCCCGGGACGAGAGCGGAGCGGCGTCCGTCGTCCGCGAACTGTCCGACCTGCCGGGGAAAGTGACTTCGGTCCGCGCGGACGTCGGCGTCGCCGCCGAGGTCGACGACCTGCTGGACGGGATCCGCGAGCGGCACGGAGGTCTCGACATCTTCGTGCACAACGCCGCGACCTATCACCCGATGACGGCTTCCACACCGGACGCGGACGCCTGCGCGGCGGATATGCGGGTCGCCCTCGGGCCGTTCCTGCACGGCATCAAGAAACTCACCGACCTGTTCCCCGAGAGCGCCGGGCGGATCGTCGTCGTGTCCAGTCTCGGCGCGCGGGCGGTGATCCCCGGCTACGTCGGTCTCGGCATGGCTAAGGCCGCGCTCGAGAACCTGGTCCGCTATCTCGCCGTCGACCTCGCGGTCCGCGGCGTCACGGTGAACGCCGTCGCCGGCGGGAAACTCGACGAACGGGAGGAACAGGGCGACGACCCGATCTCCGCGATGGTCGCCACCCGGACCCCGACCGGACGGCTGGCCCGCCGCGAGGAACTGGCGGACGCCGTCTTCCTGCTGTGCCAGGACGAAGCCGCCGCGCTGCGCGGGCAGGTGCTCACCGTGGACGGCGGGCTCTCCCTGCTCGCCTGAACAGCCATCCCAGCGGAACCGAGACGAGGAGACGTATGCGGATCATCGATCTGTCCACCCCGGTCGACGCCGGGCAGTGGGAACCCGATCCAGTCGAACACCGGATCCTCTCGCCCGAGGAAGGCGGGCGGCATATGGCGGAGGCGATGGCGGCGAAGTTCGGCATCGAGTTCGACCCGGCCGACCTGCCGGACGGCGAGCTGCTGTCACTGGACACCCTCACCCTGACCACGCACACCGGCACCCACGTGGACGCGCCGTCGCACTACGGCTCGAAGGCCGCTTACGGCAGGCCCCGCCACATCGACGAACTCCCGCTCGACTGGTTCGTCGGCGCGGGGGTGCTGCTGGACCTGAGCGAGGAACCCGTCGGCACGGTCGGCGTCCAGCGCCTCGAAGCCGCCTTCGAGTCGATAGGGCACCGCCCACGGCCCGGCGAGATCGTCCTGCTGCGGTTCGGCGCCGACGAGTTCGCCGGAACCCCCAAGTACTTCACCGATTTCACCGGCCTCGACGGTCCGGCGACCGAGCTCCTGCTCGATCTCGGGGTGCGGGTAATCGGCACCGACGCGTTCAGCCTGGACGCGCCGTTCGGCCACATGATCGGCGAATACCGGCGCACCCGCGACAAGAACGTGCTGTGGCCCGCGCATTTCGCCGGACGACGCCGGGAGTACTGCCAGATCGAGCGGCTGGCCAATCTGGCGGCCCTGCCCGCCGCGACCGGCTTCACCGTGCTGTGCCTGCCGGTGAAGATCGCCGGCGCCGGGGCGGGCTGGGCGCGCGCCGCCGCCCTCATCGAGTCCTGAACCTCCCTCCACGCCAGAGAAAGGCGACCATGATCACCAAGCAGACGCTGCACGAGATCTCGCGCGGCTACCTGAAGACGGCCATGCTGCGCACCTCGATCGACCTGCGGTTGTTCGACACGATGGCGGACGGCCCCGCCGGATCGGCCGCGATCGCCACCACCCTCGGCGTCGACACGCGGGCACTGCGGATCCTGCTCGACGGGCTGGTCGCGATCGGGCTGCTGGCCAAGTCGGGCACCGGCTACCGGCTCGCCCCGGGCGGCGAGGACTACCTGCCGACGTCGAGCCCGCAGTACTTCGGCGGGGCCGTGCGGCTCGGCGCGAGCGACTGGGAATGGGACGCGCAGAAACGGCTGACCGACTCGGTGCGCAAGGGCGGCACCGTACTCGACGAGCACTACCTCACCCCGGACCTGGACTACTGGGAGGACTTCGCCGAGCACACCACCTGGTTCAACAACGGCGCCGCGGAACTGCTCGCCGACCAGCTGGTGCCCTGGGCGAAGGACCGTGAGACCGTCGACGTGCTCGACGTCGCGTGCAGCCACGGGTCGTACGGTTTCTCGTTCGCCCGCCGTGAACCGCGGGCCCGGATCTGGGGCCTGGACTGGCCCAACGTCCTGCCGCACACCCGGCGCAACGCGGAACGGTTCGGCCTGGCCGACCGGCTCGAAGAGATCCCCGGCGACATGTTCTCGGTGCCGCTCGGCGGGCCGTACGACCTCGTCCTGCTCACCAACGTGCTGCACCACTTCGCCGAGGAGACCGCGACGAGGCTGTTGGAACGGCTTTCCGCGGTGGTGAAGCCGGGCGGGCGGATCGCGGTGGTCGGCCACACCTTCCCCGAGGGCGCGGACCCGGCGCGGTCACCGATGCCGTTCCTGTTCTCGGTCAGCATGCTCGTGCAGACCCACGACGGGGAGACGCATTCGATCGAGACCTACGAGCGGATGCTCACGGCGAGCGGGTTCACCGGCACGCGGATGTACACCGGTCCCAAGGCGCAGCACACGGTGTTCGTCGCCGAGAAGGCCTGACCGTGCGAGGAGAACCCATGCATCCCGAGGAAAGAAGAGTGGTGATGACCGGGATCGGCGTCGTCGCCCCCGGCGGCACCGGGACCAAGCAGTTCTGGGATCTGCTCACCGCCGGCCGGACGGCCACCCGGACGATCTCGCTGTTCGACGCGACGTCGTTCCGGTCGCGGGTCGCCGCCGAATGCGACTTCCACCCGGTCGCCGCCGGGCTGGCCCCGGAGGACGTCGGCCGCTGGGACCGGGCGACGCAGTTCGCGCTGGTCTCGGCGCGGGAAGCGGTGCTGGACAGCGGCTTGCTCGGCGAACTCGACCCGGCGTCCACCGGAGTGCTCACCGGGACGGCCGTCGGGCTGACGATGAGCCTGGACCGCGAGTACGGCGTGGTCAGCGACGGTGGCCGCGACTGGCTGGTGGACGAAACACGCGGCTCGCCGCACCTGTACGACTACTTCGTCCCGTCGTCCATGGCGGCGGAGGTCGCCTGGCTCGTCGAGGCGGAAGGGCCGGTCGGCGTGGTGTCGACCGGGTGCACGTCGGGGATCGACGTCGTCGGGCACGCCGCCGACCAGATCGCCGACGGTTCGGCCGAGGTGATGATCGCGGGCGCGTCCGACGCGCCGATCTCGCCGATCACCACCGCCTGCTTCGACGCGATCAAGGCCACCACCGCCCGCAACGACGAGCCAGACACCGCGTCCCGGCCGTTCGACCGGACCCGCAACGGGTTCGTCCTCGGCGAGGGCTCGGCGTTCTTCGTCCTCGAGGAGCGGGAACGTGCGCTGCAGCGTGGCGCGCACATCTACTGCGAGATCGGCGGGTACGCCTCGCGCTGCAACGCGTTCAGCATGACCGGCCTGCGGCCCGACGGCCGCGAACTGGCGGACGCCGTCCACGGCGCGATGGCGCGGGCACGGACGGAACCGGCCGACCTCGGGTACGTCAACGCCCACGGCTCGGCGACCAAGCAGAACGACCGGCACGAAACGGGCGCGTACAAACTCGCGCTCGGCGAACACGCCTACCGCGTCCCGATCAGCTCGATCAAATCCATGGTCGGGCATTCGCTCGGCGCGATCGGTTCGCTGGAGATCGCCGCGTCCGCGCTCGCCATCGAGCACGGGGTGATCCCGCCGACGGCGAACCTGCACGAACCCGATCCCGCCTGCGATCTCGACTACGTGCCGCTGGTGGCAAGGGAGCGGCGGGTCGACGTCGCGCTCAGCGTCGGCAGCGGGTTCGGCGGCTTCCAGAGCGCGATCGTGCTGACCGCGCCGGATTGGCGGCGGTCATGACCGCCGCGACCGGGAGCCCCGCCGTCACCGGCGGCAAGCCGAGGACGGTCCGGCCGGTGGTGACCGGGCTCGGCGTCGTCGCAGCGACCGGCCTGGGCGCCGAGGAGTACTGGGCCGCGACGCTGGCCGGGAAGAGCGGTATCGCGCCGGTGACCCGGTTCGACAGCCGCGGCTATTCGGCCCGGCTGGCGGGCCAGGTGGACATCGTCCCCGAACGGCATCTGCCGGGCAGGCTCCTGCCACAGACCGACCATATGACGAGACTCGCCCTCATCGCCGCGGACGAGGTCCTCGACGACGCGGGCGCCGATCCCCGTGAACTGCCGGAGTACGCCGTCGGCGTGCTGACGGCGGCCTCGGGCGGCGGTTTCGAGTTCGGCCAGCGGGAACTCGAAGCGTTGTGGAGCAAAGGCGGCTCGTACGTCAGCGCGTATCAGTCGTTCGCCTGGTTCTACCCGGTCAACACCGGGCAGATCTCCATCCGGCACGGAATCCGCGGCGCGAGCGGCGCCGTCGTCGCCGAAGGAGCGGGCGGGCTCGACGCGGTCGCCAAGGCGGTCCGGCGGTTACGACTGGGGACGTCGCTCATGGTCAGCGGCGGGATCGACGGATCGCTGTGCCCGTGGGGCTGGGTGTGCATGATCGCGTCGGGCGGGCTGACCACGGCCTCCGATCCGGCCGCCGGGTACCTGCCCTTCGACAGCCGGGCGAACGGGCACGCTCCCGGTGAGGGCGGGGCGCTGCTGACGGTGGAAGACCGCGCGGACGCGCTGGCCAGGGGCGTTTCCCGGGTCTACGGCGAGATCGCCGGGTACGCTGCGACGTTCGACCCGCGGCCCGGTTCCGGCCGGGGTCCGGCCCTGCGCCGGGCCATCGATCTGGCGCTGGACCGGGCCCTGGTCCGGCCGGACGAGGTCGGCGTGGTGTTCGCCGACGCGAGCGGCCTGCCCGAGGCCGACGCGGTGGAGGCCGAAGCCATCGCGGACGTGTTCGGGCCGCGAGCGGTCCCGGTGACCGCGCCCAAGACGGCGACCGGGCGGCTGCTCGCCGGCGGAGCGGCGCTCGACCTGGCGACGGCTGCGTTGTCGCTGCGTGACGGCGTCGTCCCGCCGACCGTCCATATCGGACACCCGGCACATCCCGGCCTGCTCGACCTCGTCCGCGGCGAACCGAGGGCGACTGCGCCGCGGATCGCGGTGGTGCTCGCCAGGGGCCATGGCGGGTTCAACTCCGCGATGGTGCTCCGCCGGGCGGAGTGAGTCACGTTCAGCACGAGAAAGGAACAAGATGCAGCTGCGGGAACTGACCTCCATCCTCCGCGAAAGCGCCGGTGAGGAGGAGGGCGTCGACCTCGATGGGGACATTTTGGACACCCCGTTCGAAGAACTCGGATACGACTCGCTCGCCCTGTTCAACACGGTCGGCCGAATAGAACGCGAAATGGGGATCGCACTCCCCGACGACGTCGTGGCGGAGGCCACCACACCCCGGTTCCTGCTGGATCGGGTCAATACGGCTCTCGACGTCACGAAATCGGCATAGCGACAGCCATTCGGCGGGACTCCGTTGACCGGGGCTCCGCCGAATGGCATCTTTTATTCGTCACGCGGGGAATTACCCGGACACTGTCGGAAATGTCCTTTTCAGCAAGCCGATTTCACATCGGGCGTACTGGGTGAGAACACTTCGCCCCGGCAGTCGTCACAGTTGAGGACGATCTGGTGGAGCTCACGCAGCCGGGGCGAGGGGTCGATACCCAGCTCGCCGATGAACCGTTCCCGGACCCGGCGGTAAAGCGAAAGCGCCTCGGCCCGGCGCCCGGAGCGGTAGAGCGCGCGCATGAACTGCCCGTGCAGATTCTCGTTGAACGGATGCCGCCTGGTCAGCACCGCCAGCTCGGTCAGCACGCCGTAGTGCTGGCCGAGCCGCAGCTCCGCCTCGATACGGCGTTCGAGGGTGAGCGTCCGGGAGGCGTCGAGTTCACGGACCTCGGTTTCGATGGCCGGGCCGTGCCGGACGTCGACCAGCGCGTCGTCCCGCCAGACGGCGAGGGCGTCGGCGAACAGACAGGCCGCGCGGTCGTATTTCCCCGAGGTCAGGGCTAGTTCACCCCTGGCGATGAGGTCCTGGTAGCGGGCGAGGTCGAGGTCGGGTGGCAAGATCCGCAGCTGGTAACCGGTGGTGCCGGTGATCAGCACGTCCTTCGCCCTCGGCCCGTCGCCGTCCAGCGCGGCGTCCATCCGCTTGCGGATCTGCATGATGTAGGTCTGGATGGTGGTCAGCGCACTCTTCGGCGGCGTCGTACCCCAGAGTTCGTTCTCGATGGCCTGCAACTGCACGAACCGGTTCGCGTTCAGCGCGAGCAGGGCAAGGACCTTCTTCGGCTTCACCGCGGTTGGCACGAAGGAAACGCCGCCCCGGTGTGCCACCAATGGACCGAGCAGGTCGATGTGCACGAAAGTCAACCCCCAAAAATCAATTTCAATGATTACTATCCGGATTAATCGGGAAAACTGATATGCATCCCGGATACAGGCCCCATTATTCCTGCATATGACCCTCTTCCATGTATACGAACGCCGACAGTGCAGGTCAAGGATTTACCCGGGTGGACCGCGCTGCTCACTCGAAAAGACCAGCGCGAGTGAGCTGGACCACTGGGGCGTCACTTTGTCTTCGAGTATTGCGATACCCGTATTCAAGCGGGACCTGGAACAGTCGCGTCGGGGGCAATGCGGCGAATCGCCGGACCCTACTCAGCCGAATCCGCACTGTCCAGCTCTGAAGGAAGGCTACCGATGAGTTCTGGCCTGCACCTGTCCCGGTTGCATCCGGGTGTCGCTGATCCGCGGATGGATTCGATGCGCTTGCTCAGCGAGACGTCCTTCCGCTACCCGAAGGCGTTGTCGTTCGCTTCCGGCAGGCCGTACGAGGGTTTCTTCGAGTTCGCCGACCTGCACCGCTATCTCGACCGGTTCGTCGAGGATTCGCTGGCACGCGGGCTGCCCGAGGAACGCGTGAAGAAGGCGGTGTTCCAGTACGGCCCCACCAACGGCGTGATCCGGGACGCGGTGGCCCGGATGCTGGAAGCGGACGAGGGCATCCGCGTCGAGCCGGAGTCGATCCTCATCACGCACGGCTGCCAGGAGGCGATGATGATCGCGCTCCGCGGGCTGTTCGCCTCACCCGACGACGTCCTGCTCACCGTTTCACCCTGCTACGTCGGCATCGCCGGCGCGGCGAAGCTGCTCGACATCGACATCGAGCCGGTGCCCGAGGGGGAGGACGGCCTCGAAGCCGAAACGGTCGCCGAGGTCGCGCGGCGGGTGCGGGCGGGCGGCCGCCGTCCGGTGGCCTGCTACGTGACCGCCGACTTCTCCAACCCGTCCGGGCATTCCCTTCCCCTGTCCACCAGGCGGCGGCTGCTGGAGGTCGCCCGGGACGAAGATCTGCTGCTCCTGGAAGACAACCCCTACGGGCTCTTCGGCCGGGTGGGCGAGGAGATCCCGACGTTGAAGGCGCTCGACAACGAGCAGCGGGTGATCTACCTCGGCTCCTTTGCCAAGACCGCGTTCCCCGGCGCCCGGGTCGGCTATCTCGTCGCCGACCAGCCGGTACTCGGCGGCACCGGCGAGCCGAGGCCGTTCGCCGAAGAGCTGGCCAAGGTCAAAAGCATGTTCACGGTGAACACCTCCGGCGTCTCGCAGGCGCTGATCGGCGGACTGCTCGCCGAGGCGGGCCACAGCCTGCGCAAGGCCACCCGCGAACTGGCCGACCTCTACGTGGGGCACCTCGAAACCACGTTGCGCTGCCTCGAAGAGCATTTCCCGCAGGCCGGGTTCGCCGAGCACGGCGTGCGGTGGAACGTGCCAGGCGGCGGATTCTTCCTGCTGCTGGAGGTCCCCTTCGACGCCGGCTACGCGGAGCTGGAAACCTCGGCGCGCGACCACGGGGTGGCGTGGGCGCCGATGCGGATGTTCTACGTCGGCGACGGTGGGGCGAACGTCATCCGGCTCGGCTTCAGTTCCCTGACCCGGGACGAACTCGGCGAGGGCATCCGGCGGCTGGCCGGGTTCATCAAGGCGTCCTCGCCTCGCTGAGGTGGATGTCGCGAAACCGCTAGACCCCGGGCCACCGGGCTGCTGGACTGATCCCATGACGAGCGAGAAGGCCCAGCTGTTCCGTTCCCTGCACGTCCCGTCGAGCCCGCTGGTGCTGGCCAACGCGTGGGACGTCGCGAGCGCCCGGATCATCGAGGACGCGGGTGCCGCGGCGATCGCCACCACCAGCGCCGGGGTGGCCTGGAGCCTCGGCGCTCCCGACGGCGACCTGCTCGGCCGCGAGCTCGCGGTGGACCTGATCGCCCGGATCGCCCGCGTGACAACGGTTCCGGTGACCGCGGACATCGAGGGCGGCTACGCGGACACTCTCGCCGGTGTCACCGAAACCGTCGCGGCGGTGGTGGCCGCGGGTGCGGCCGGGATCAACATCGAGGACGGTCCGCGGCCGCCTGAAGAGATGGTCCCGCGGCTGGCGGCGGCCCGCGCGGCGAGCGACGAGGTCTTCGTCAACGCCCGGATCGACACCTTCCTACGAGGGCTCGGCGGCGTGCCGGAGACGCTGGAGCGCGCCGCCGCGTACCTGGCGGCGGGCGCGGACGGGATCTTCGTCCCCGGCGCCACCGATCCCGCCGTGATCGCCGCGCTCGTCGAGGGCATCGACGCGCCGGTGAACGTGATGGCCCACCCCGGCGCGCCGAGCGTCAAGGAACTGGCCGCACTCGGGGTCGCGCGGGTGAGCGTCGGCTCCGGAATCAGCCAGGCCGCGTACGCCGTCGCGCGCGAAAGCGCCCGGGAGCTTTTCTCGACCGGGACCTACTCGCGTCTCGAAGAGGCCGTGGACTACGGCACCCTCAACGACCTCCTGGCTCCCCGCAAGTAGTCCAGGGGCGTGAGTGATAAGAGAGGTAGGGCAACTGTGGCGTGTCGCGAAAGCCACTTTCGCGACGTCTGGTGTCCCGAAAGTGGCTTTCGCGACACGAGCGACACCTTTGCCTTACCCCCTCAAGAGAAACCTGCGGGCGGCGGTCAGGACCAGAGGTAGCGGCGCTCCGGGCGGCCTGTCCCGCCGTACTTGAGGGTCACCTCGGCCTTCCCTGTCGCCACGAAGTGCTCCAGGTACCGGCGCGCGCTCACTCGCGCGACGCCGGTCGCCTCGGCGCATTCGCTCGCGGATATCCCACCTGACGCGCCGCGCAGTGCGGTCTCCACCAGCCGCGCGGTCTCGGCGGTGAGTCCCTTGGGCAGCACGGGTTTCGCACTCGGCCGCGCGCCGAAGACCTGGTCGACGTCGGCCTGTCCGGCCTCGGCCAGCCGGTCCAGCCGCCGGTGCAGCGTGGCGAAATGAGTGAGCTGATCCCGCAGTGACGCGTATTCGAACGGCTTGATCAGATAGTGCAGGACACCGCCCCGCATCGCCTGCCGCACGGTTTCCACGTCGGTCGCCGCGGTGATCACGATGACGTCGACGTCCTCGGTCGCCCGGAGTTCGCGCAGCACCGAAAGCCCGTCCAGGTCGGGGAGATAGACGTCCAGTAGCACCAGATCCGGCTTCAGCTCCCGTGCCAGCCGGAGCGCGTCGGCGCCGGTGTGCGCGACCCCGACCACGGCGAACCCTTCCGTGCGCGTGACGTATCCACTGTGGACTTTCGCGACCATGAAATCGTCGTCGACGACGAGGACCCGGATCATCGCGGAAGCCTCGCCGTGAACACCGCGCCGTCGTCGTTGTGCACCTCGACGGAGCCGCCCCGCCGGACGCACGCCTGCCGGATCAGCGCGAGTCCGAGACCACGCTGGCCGTGCGCCGCGGCCTTCGTGGTGAAGCCGTGTTCGAACACTTCCTCGGCGATCTCCGGGGCGACACCGGGCCCGGAATCACGGACCTCCACCCGCACTTCGTCCTCCTCCTGCCACACCCCGACCTCGATCCAGCCGCGTTCCCCACCCAGCGCGTCCAAGGCGTTGTCGACGAGATTTCCCAGCACTGTCACCAAATCCGTGGAGAGCGCGTCCTCGACACGGTCCAGTTCGCTGTCCGGGGCCATCCGCAGCCCGACCCCGCGTTCCGCGGCGAGCGACGCCTTCGCGATCAGCAGCGCCGCCACCGCCGGGTCGCCGATGCGCGAGCCGACCTCCGCGCGCCATTCCCCCTGCGCCGAGCTGATCCGGCTGACATACCCGCGAACCTCTTCGTACTCCCCGAGTTCCAGCAGACCGGAGATGGTGTGCAGCCGGTTGCTGAACTCGTGCGCCTGCGCCCGCAACGTGTCGGTGGCGTGCCTGCTGGCGTCGAGTTCGTCCCGCAGGGTCATCAGATCGGTGCGGTCCCGCAAGGTGACGACGGCACCTCGCACGTCGATCGGCATCCGGTTCAGCGTCAGCACCTTCCCTTTCCGCAGCACGATCTGGTCGGCGCCGGTCGCGCGGCCGGTAAGCAGGTCGCGGATCCGCTCGTTGAGGTCGAGATCCTCGACCGACCGGCCGACGGCGTCCTCCGGCAACGCCAGCAGTTCGCGGGCCTGATCGTTCACCAGGGTGATCCGGTGCTGCGGATCCAGGCCGACGACGCCCTCCTTGATGCCGTGCAGGAGCGCCTCCCGGTTTTCCACCAGTGCGGTGATCTCGTGCGGTTCCAGGCCGAGCGTCTGGTTCTTCACCCGCCGTGCCAGCAGCAGCGAGCCGCTCACGCCGATCACCAGCGCGACCCCCAGCACCCGCAGGGCGTTGTCCGGCGAGTCGAGCACGCCGGCGAAGAAACCCGGCGACTTCGAGCCCACCGCGACCATGCGGACCACCTTGCCGCCCTTTTCGTCGAGCACCGGGACGTGCGCCACGATCGAACCGTCGAGTTCGCCGACCCAGGACCGTCCAGAGAGGACAGTGCTCTCCCCGATGTCGAGCGTCGTCCGCAACTGACCCGGATCCGGTGACGCGAGCACGTAGCGGTCCGCTCCCGCGATCACCACGAAATCCACCCCGGAGAAGCTCCGCGCGGTCGCCGCGGGCGCGTTCAGTTCGAACGGGCCGTTCTCGAGGTCGCCCACGACGCCCTGCGCGGCGACACTCTCCGCGACCGAAAGCGCCCGGCGTCCCTCGGTCGTGCGGAAGTTGTTCCCCGCCTGGACGACGGCCAGCACGCCGACCGCGCACAGTAGGCAGGTCACGACTACGAGTTGCCACACGAGGAGCTGGCGGGCCAGGGAACCCCGAGCACCCATCGCCACCTCCGCGTGACCAAAACGACCACAACAACCATTGGGCCCGCAAGCGGGACATCTCTGTTTACACGAGTGCAACATGTCCAACCACGCGGCAGAGAGGCGGGGATCACAGTGAAGCCCAGTAGCTGGTTGGCCATCGCGGCGGCGCTCGTCGCCGTTTTGCTGGTGCCACCGTTGCTCACCCCGGGCAGCGAGGCCGACGAGGGCTCGCAGATCCGGTCGTTGCGGGTGCTCGTGCCCAACGCGCCCGGCGGCGGTTACGACATCACGGCGCGCACGGCGACCAAGGCGATGGAGGACGCGGACCTGCTCGGCAACGCGGAGGTCTTCAACCTCCCCGGCGCCGGCGGCACGGTCGGCCTCGGCCGCACGGTGGCCGAACGCGGCAACGGCAAACTCGTCATGTCGATGGGGCTCGGCGTCGTCGGCAGCGTGTTCACGAACAAGTCGCCGTCTTCGCTGCTCGACACCACGCCGGTGGCGAAGCTGATCGAAGAGTCGGACATCGTCGTGGTCGGCAAGGACTCGCCGTACCAGAACATCGGTCAGCTGATCGAGGCGTGGAAGAGGGATCCCGGCGCGGTCCAGGTCGGCGGCGGTTCGTCGCCGGGCGGACCGGATCACCTGGCGCCGATGCTGATGGCGAAGGCTGTCGGGCTCGCGCCCAAGGCGGTCAACTACGTCCAGTTCGACGGTGGCGGCGAGCTGCTCGCGTCGGTCCTCGGCGGCAAGGTCGCGTTCGGCGTCTCGGGCGTCGGCGAGTACCGCGACCAGATCCAGGCGGGCACGCTCCGGGTGCTGGCGGTGACCAGCGAGAAGCGGATCCCTGGCATCGACGCGCCGACGCTTTCGGAGTCCGGTGTGGACGTCAAGTTCACCAACTGGCGCGGCATCGTCGCTCCGCCCGGCATCACCGAGGCGGACCGCGCGAAGCTGGTGAGCCTGTTCGATCGGCTGCAGAAGACGCCGCAGTGGCAGGAAGCCTTGCAGCGCAACGGATGGACCGGGGCGTTCGCGCCCGGGGAGCAGTTCGGTTCGTTTCTCAAAGAGGAGAACACTCGAGTGGCAACGGTGCTGAAAGAGCTGGGTCTGGCATGACGACCACGTGGCTGAAGGAGCGCTCCGAACTCGGGGTGAGCGTCGGGCTCGTGGTGCTCGGCGTGCTGGTGCTCACCGACGCGCTGAGCATTCCCACCGACTTCGCCCAGCGCGGTCCCGTCGGACCGGAGGCGGTGCCGATCCTGGTCGGCTCGCTGCTGCTGATCGTCGCCGTACTGCTGGCGCGCGACGTGCTGCGCGGCGGCAAGGGAGAGGCCGAGGGCGGCGAGGACATCGACCTCACCGCGCCCGCCGACCTGCGCACGGTCCTGTTGCTGTGCGGTGCTTTCCTGGCCAACGCGGCGCTGATCGGCCTGGTCGGGTTCCCGATCTCGGGCGCGATCCTGTTCTGGGGCGCGGCCTACGCGCTCGGCAGCCGCAACCTGGTGCGTGACCCGCTGATCGCGGCGGGCATGTCCGTCGTGACCTTCCTGGTCTTCAACAACCTGCTCGGTGTCCCGCTCCCCGGTGGCCCGTTGATGGAGGTGTTCTGATGTTCCAGCAACTCATCGATGGCTTCGGCACCGCGCTGACCCCGACCCATATCGCGATGGCGGCGATCGGGGTCCTGCTGGGCACCGCGATCGGCGTGCTGCCCGGGATCGGCCCGGCCATGGCGGTGGCCCTGCTGCTCCCGGTGACCTACGGCCTGGAGCCCACCGGCGCGTTCATCATGTTCGCCGGCATCTACTACGGCGGGATGTTCGGCGGCTCGACGACGTCGATCCTGCTGAACACCCCCGGCGAGAGCGCGGCGGTCGTCGCGGCCATCGACGGTAATCCCATGGCCCGCAAGGGACGTGGCGCGCAAGCGCTTGCGGCGGCCGCGATCGGGCATTTCATCGGCGGCATCCTCGGCACGATCGCGCTGGTCGTCCTGGCCCCGGTGATCGCGAAGCACGCCGTCGACATCGGCGCGCCGGACCTGTTCGCGATCATGGTGCTGGCGTTCATCGCGGTCACCTCGGTGCTCGGCAGTTCCCGGATCCGCGGTGTGGCGTCGCTGCTGATCGGCCTCACCATCGGTCTCGTCGGACTGGACGAGATGACCGGCCAGCAGCGGCTGACCTTCGGCTCGCTGCATCTGGCCGACGGTATCGACGTCGTCATCGTCGCGGTGGCGCTGTTCGCGGTCGGCGAGTCGCTGTGGGTCGCCGCGCACCTGCGGCGCAACGCGTTCAAACCGATCCCGGTCGGCAGGCCGTGGCTGTCGCGCGCCGACCTCAAGCGCACGTGGAAGCCGTGGCTGCGCGGTCCGCTCATCGGGTTCCCGTTCGGCGCGGTGCCCGCCGGTGGCGCGGAGATCCCGACGTTCCTTTCCTACGTCACGGAAAAGCGGCTCTCGAAGCACAAGGACGAGTTCGGCAAGGGCGCCATCGAAGGCGTCGCGGGTCCGGAAGCGACGGCGTCGGCGTCGGCGGCGGGAACGCTGGTCTCGATGCTGACCCTCGGCCTGCCGACCACCGCGGTCGCGGCCGTGATGCTCGCGGCGTTCCAGCAGTACGGCATCCAGCCGGGACCGCTGCTGTTCGAGCGGGAGTCGTCGCTGGTGTGGGGCCTGATCGCCTCGCTGTTCGTCGGGCTGACACTGCTGCTGGTGCTGAACCTGCCGCTGGCGCCGCTGTGGGCGAAGCTGCTGCGGATCCCGCGGCCGTACCTCTACGCGGGCATCCTGTTCTTCGCCAGCGTCGGCGCGTACGCGGTCAACGCGGACATCTTCGACCTGCTGGTGATGTTCGTGATCGGCCTGATCGGCTTCGCGATGCGCCGCTACGGCCTGCCGGTGCTGCCGGCGATCATCGGCGTCATCCTCGGCCCGGCCGCCGAACAGCAGATGCGGCGCGCGCTGCAACTGAGCGACGGCAGCCTCGGCGGGCTGTTCAACACCCCGTTCGCGATCGTCGTCTACGTGATCATCCTGGTGATCCTGTTCTTCCCGTTGCTCAAGCGTTTCCTGCCTGCCCGGCCCACCGCCCCCGAGGCGGAGCCCAAGGACAAGGTGGACGCCTGACCAGTGGGAACCGGCCCGGCCTCGACTGCCCCGAGGCCGGGCTTTTCCCTCTCCGGAAGGAGGGCACTTGTCCGCGCGAGTGATCTTTCCGGCGCCCCACGGCGACAGGATCAGTCTCATGAAGATCCTTCACCTGCCTCCGGCCGTCAGTGACACCGAACGGCCGGTTCCCCGATGGGCGACACGCCTCGCCTATGCGCTCCCCTGGCTTCTGCTGCCTTCGTGTCTGTGGCGGCTCCCTTTCGCCTTCCATTTCGAAATGGGGCAGATCCACGATCGCGAGATGCCGGAACTTTGGCTGAGCATTCCGTACGTCCTCACGCTGAGCGTGCTTTCCGAGGTGATCGCGATCCTGGCCATCGGCCTGGTCCGAGGCTGGGGCGAGGTGGTGCCCCGGTGGATCCCGTTCCTCGGCGGCAAACCCGTCCGGCCGATGGCGGCGGTCGTTCCCGCCGTGGCCGGAGGCTTGATCCTCACCGCGCTGTTCAGCTCGATTCCGCTCGGTGACGGCCGTCAGCTCACCGCGTACGGCGTCGTCGAAAACGTCGCCTATGTCAACAAGGGCTGGGAAACGCTGGCCACGATCTGCGTCACCCCGATCGCCTTGTGGGGGCCGATCGTCATCACCCTGGGCATCGCCTATCACCGCCGCCACAAGGTAACGAAAGCATAACGGCGAGGTCGCGTTTTGAACCGGCTGTCCGTCGGGGCCGTTTCAGCCAACACGGAGTCAGTGACACCGGTGATGCCGGTGCCGCATCCCCCGGGCTCCGCGCAACGACACCGAACGAGGTGAACAATTTCATGCCCCGAAACCTTAGAACCGCCGGCCGCCACCGCATGGCACGCCGGACCAAGGTCGCCACCGGCGCCATCGCGCTGTCCCTCGCCGTCGGCGGGATCGTCGTGGTGAACACGACCGGAACCCCCGACGCCGCCAGGGCCGACGGCGCGGACAAGTCGTTCTTCATCGACATCGCGAAGGTCCCCCGCGGCAACAACGTCAACCTCGACCTCGCGAAACGAGGCGCCCGAGGGACGTTCACCGTCGACTGTGGCCGCAACGAGAACGGCCACTTCAACGGCGACAACTTCATCGCGCAGCCCGGCGTCCGCAATGGAGCCGAACACCTCCACGACTACGTCGGGAACCTCTCGACCAACGCGGACTCGAACAACAAGAGCCTGCTGCGCGCGGGCACGACCTGCAAGAACGGCGACAAATCCGCGTACTTCTGGCCCGTCATCCGGATCAACACCGAGGAAGAGGAAGAAAACGAGGCGGCGAACGAGGAGAAACTCGCCGCCGACCGCGCGAACGCGGCCAAGGACGAGGCCGGTGCCCAGGTCGACTGCCCCGATGTCGCCAGTGAACTCGAAGAAGTCCCCGACCAGGCCATGCCCGCGGTCGACGAAAACCTCGACAAACTCGACCAGGACGCCGAGAACGCGAACAACCAGCTGGCGCAAGGAAAACAGGCCGGCCAGGTGCTCGACGAACTGAAGAACAAGCGGCAGCCGTCGATCAAGCAGATCGGCGACGCCATGCGGCAGGCGGGCAAACCGGTCGCGAAGCCCGAAGACCAGCTGGCCGGATGCGCGGTGAAGCAGAACGGCGAAGGCGGCCTCGACAACGGCGGCCAGAACAGCAACGTCAACGCCGCCGGTGACGTCGAGAAGAAGAAGTCCGACGGCAAGACCGCCGACCTTCCCGGCGTCAACGACAACAACGAGATCGGCGACAACGAGGGCGAGATCCAGCGGCCCGAGAAGGTGGACCTGACGTTCACCAGCGGCGGTGCCCGCCGGGTCGTGGCGATGCCGAGGTTCCTGCGGGTGCTCTACGGCGACGCCAAGCAGACCACCAACGGACCGGCCAACGCCCGGCCCAGCTGGACCTGTTCCGGCTTCGAGGACCGGCTCACCGAGCTGTACCCGATCTGCCCGCGGGGCAGCAAGGTCACGCGCGTCCACGCGTTCCCGAACTGCTGGGACGGGAAGAACACCGACAGCGCCAACCACCGCACGCATATCGTGTTCTCCGACCGCAACGGGAAATGCCCGCGCGGCTTCAAGAACGTGCCGCAGCTGCGGATCACGCTGGTGTACAACATCCCGCCGGAGGTCCAGGCCGCCGGACAGTACGCCGTCGACGCGTTCGCGCAGGAGAAGCATAACCCGCGCTCCGACCACGACGACTTCGCGAACGTCATGTCGCAGCGGCTGATGAACCAGCTGGTGAAGTGCGTCAACAGCGGGAAACGCTGCCGTCAGTAGATGGGAGCTGGTGGGGGCGCGGCGGGGATGACCCGCGCCCCCACCCCCCGCGCCGGGGGTCCGGTTTCTGGCCCGGCGTAGGGGTACCGGACCAGAAACCGGCGAGCGGTACGGCTCTCCCTCCCTGGAAGCCGGACCGCCCGGTCTGGGGCTAGGCCGTCGTCGACAACCGGCTCACCCGGTCGAACACGAGCGGCGCCGGCATCGCCGGGTTCACTTCGGCCAGTACGGCGTCGGCGTCCAGGCCGGGCAGGTGGATCCACGCGCTGTCGGCGAAATCCGGTGTGGTGACACTGATCCGGCCGCAGCGCGCGGGCGGGATCAGCGCGACACCGAAGGGCTCGACCACGTTGCGCCACACCGACTGCGAGACGATCATCCCGGCGCCGAACTTGTCGCCGGTCGGATCGAGACGGCACCAGTAGCCGACGGCGTCGTTGAAGGTCGAGGCACACAGCAACCGGGTCAGCGTGATGTAGGTGCGGTGGTAGCGGTGATTGTCCGCCATCGGTCCCATGTGGACGGCCACGCGCGCTCGCATCGGGACGCGGGCGTAGCGGTTACGGGATCGCAGCAGATGGTCCAGATGGAACACCACCTCGCAGAGCTGCCCGACGGCCCGGTCCGGGTACGCGACCATGAGCCCGTCCCCGGTCTCCCGGAAGTGACGTGCTTCCCCCGGCGCGAGCCCGACCGCGTTGAAGGAGCGGGAAACCAGCGTCTCCATCTCGGTCTTCATCGGATCCAGCAGGTCATCACTGGCCTTGGACGAACCGACGATGTCGACGGCGAGCACGGCGTGGGTGTGCGCGTTGTATTGGCCTGAGGTCAGCACCTGCATCTCTGCGACCCCTCCCCTGATCGGTGAAAACTGGCGGCAGGAAGCAGTGTTCCCACTCCTCACCGGAAGTTCTGTTCGGAACCGAACAGAACCTGACCCCGCCATGGTCAACGCCAGTGAGCTAAGTCACACCTTTTTCCGTGATCACCCGCAACGCCTCGCGGTCGACGACGGTGATCGCACGGCGCGAACTGGCCACAACTCCCGCCTTCCGGAGCTTGTCCAGTGCCTGCGCGACCATGGTCCGTCCCATCGGGATGAACTGCGCGAGTTCGTCCTGGCTCAACGGGATCCCGATCCGCCAGCCGGCCGGTGTCCGAATGCCACAGACGTCGACCAGGTAATCCAGTCGTGTCGCGACCCGCGCCACCGCCTGCGGCTTCCAGGACTGCGTCCGCTGCCGCTGGGCGAGCACGAACCGGCGGGCGACACTGACGAGCACCTCCCGCATCGCCGACGGATGGTCCAGCAGGAACCGGTTGAACTCGCTCGCCGCGATCCGCCGGACGTGGACCTCCTCGATGGCGACGACGTCGGCCATCCGGATACCACCCGCGATCACCGCGATCTCGCCGTGCAGATCGCCGGGCACCCCGACGTCGAGGATGACCGTCGCCCCCATCCGGTCGGCGCTGGTCACCTTCACGTACCCGTGCCGGAGCAGCATGACGAAGTCGCCGGGCTCACCGGCCCGCATCAGCGCCTGCCTGCTCTCGTAGGTCTGCGGGGTGCCCATCTCCAGCAACCGGGCACGGACGGGTTCGTCCAGCCGCTCCAGGAACGGACGTTCTCTTTCTTCGGCGGCCTCCGGGCCCAAACCCACGAAACACCCTCCCAGGCAGTCGTGAACACCTATCGCGGAGAGTAACCGAATCGGCCACCCGATCCGGCGGCGGAACCATCGTGCGTGGTGAAGATGCCCAGCCGGACCAGCTCCGACCTGATCCACTCGGCCAGCCGGTGCAACGGTCCGTCTTCGGCCTCGACGAAATAGCTGTCCACGATCTGGTGTCGTCTGTCGGCGTGCTTCGCCGCGTATAGCAGCGCTGACCGTACCTCTGACACCTTCAGCGGAGCGACCTTGATCCCAGGGGCCGGCCGCACGGTGCTTTTGGCGGCCATCACCGCCAGCACGGCCTCCTCCAGGCTGAACCGGTGCTCCACCGGTACGACCACATGTTCCACGCCCTCGACAACCCGGCGCCCGATCAACGGCATACTGTCAGATCAGCATGACGCACGGCCGTAGTCTGTTCGCCACCGAACACTCGACGCTATCAGCCTGGTTCGACCGCCGCGATGGCCTCTTCGAGATCCTCCCGGTACACCCTCATCCGCTGGACGAGCATCACCGAATCCGGGTTCTCGTCCCGCGCGTGTCGTACCAGCTTCTCGGTGGTCTGCCGCACCAGCACCCGCAGCGCGACGACCTCGGGCGCGTTCCGGTCCGTCCGGCTTTCGAGTCTCGCCACCGCCCGCCGGAAGGTTCCCGAAAGGTCCATCTCGCCAGGCTGCACCGTTTCGATGGCCGTCAGCACACGCCCGAGCAGGCTGTAGAGCTTGTGGTCGTCGGCGGGCTCCGGCGCGCGGACCACCCTCGCCGGCCTCGATCGCTTGGCGTTCAACACGAAGTACGCGACTTCGGCGGGAAGCAGGACGGCGAACGCGGCGGCGGCGCCGAAGAACCACGCCTGCGGATGCGGCACGGTCACCGCGTGACCGAGCAGGGCGGCGATCAGCGTGAGCACTCCGGCGACGGTGTGGAACGCGCGGTTGTCGTGATCGGCCATGTCAGAAGTTACTGAAGACGTTGACGAACATCTTGTCGATGCCCTGCGGGTCGACGGCCTTGTAGCTACGGGCCTTGGATTTCAGCGCGATCTCGTCGAGAACGCCGCTGTCCGCCTGCGCGCCGTAGGCCATGGTGAAGATCCGGACGGAGTTGTCCAGCCGCTCGGCGTCGACGGCCTGGAGCATCTGTTCCCTGGTGGTCCCGGCCGCGGTGTTGTCGCCGTCGGTCAGGAAGACGACGGCGTTGATGAGGTTCGGATCGAACTCCCGCCGCATCTTGCCGTTGGCTTCCACCACGGTCTTGTAGAGTGCCGTGTCCCCTTTCGGGGTCAGGTTTTCGACCAGGTCGATCATCGGGCCACGGACGTCCTTCACCTTGCCGATCGGCATCTTTTCCTCGTACCCGTCCGAGAACGTCCACAGCCCGACCTCGTCTTCGGGATGCAGGTATTCGAGTTGTTTCCGGATCGCGGGTTTCAGCAGTTCGATCCGGGACTCGGAGTACGGCTTGTCCTTGCGGGTCTTGTCGAACGGTTCCTTCATCGATCCGGACAGGTCCAGCACCAGCAGGATCCGGCCGCGTCGCTGGGTGTACTCCCAGCCGTCCAGCATTCTCTGGATCTGCTCCCCGGTGGGAAGTTCGATCTTCCGGGAGTCGCCGGTTTCCGCGGTGTGCGCGCCCTGTGCCAGCTTCGGGTTGCTCCTGCCTTCCGGGTCACGGAAGCCGAGGCCGCGGAAACTCTCCTGCTGCCGGGATTCCCGCATGAAGTCGTAGAAGTCCTTGGCCGCCGCGTGCTGCTCCGGTGACGCCTTGGCCGTGGTCAGGAAGGGATGGTCGATCAGCACCGTCCCCTCGCTCGGGTGCACGGCGACGAGCGGCCGGTTCAGGGGGACGGGATCGTTCTTCAGTTGCTTCGGATCCCCGGTCGGCGCGCCGTGGTTGTAGAGGTAGACCATCTGCTCCTGCATCGCCATCGCGCTGATGTAGGGCGTCGGCTTCTTGTCCTCTTCGTACAGCGTCTTCAGGAAGGCCACCGAATCGTCGCTGTAGTAGGCGACCGACGCCTCGATGCCGCGGACGAACTGCACGGCGTCCGCCGTCTCGATCTTGCCGTAGTCGCCACCGGTCGCCGCGAAGTACGTCGCGATGGTCGCGGCGAGCCCCGAGGTCGACCGGCGCGGGTTGTCCTTGCCCAGCGTGAAGTTCCCCCACTTCGCGTTTTCTCCTCCAGTGGAGGCCCAGCCGCCCTTCTGATTCATCTGAAGGACGTCGCTCCAGCCGATGGTCTTCTTCGGCCAGCCCATCGCCGCGGCCATCGGTTCCGGCATCGCGATCACCATCGGGCTCGTCGCGAGCGAGGTCTTGGGGCCTTCGTCGATCAGGTTCCCTTTGCCGCGCTGGCGCAGCAGATCGAGCCACAGCGACGAACTCGGCAGCCAGACCTGGGGTTCGGGCTGCTGCTCGTCGATGTCGTTCCAGCCGTCGGCGATGAGATCGAGCGCGGCACCCGAGGTCTTCTTGTGCGCCTCGACCTTCGCGCACCGGCCGCCGTCGAACGTCCGGTCGGTGTTGTTGTACCGCTCGGCCAGTTCGCGGATCAGGTCGCCCTTTTCCGTGGAGGAACTGGTGACCAGCCGGACGCAGTCGGTCCTCGCCGCGTTCGAGGGCGCGGTGACCGTGGTCGCGAGCAGCACGATCACGAGCGTCCCGACGAGCGCGCCGAAGACGAGCGAAAGCCAGCCTGATCTCCGCATACGCCGCCCCCTAGCCGTTGTAGCGGGCAAGTGTAGCTACCCCGTGGTTCCCGGTTCTGTTTCCCCGGTCACCAGGTCGTAGGTTTCGAAACTGAAGCGGGCGAGGGTGCCCACCCAATTCCGATAGACCTCTAGATCATCGAAGGATTCGGCGTCTAGCCGCCATTCAGGTGGAAAGGCGTCGGACAACGATTCCCCGGCGGAAAGCGCGAGGAAGGTCGTGCGCGCGGAGTCCGGATCGACGACCAGCAGGGTCAGCAGGACGAGCACCGCCCGGTAGGGGCCGTCGACGAACCTGGTCAGTTCCGCGTCGGGAATGCCGATGCGCACGAGCCGGTAGAGGTTGACCAGCTTCCGGATCTCCCGCGGCGTTTTCAGCCGTTTCCGGAGAACGTGCACGAAATCGCGTTCGACTTCGGTGAGCCGCAACCGGTCCGGCCGCATGTTGTAGAACGTCGGCGGGGATGTGTCCTTGACGACGACCTCCACCGGTTCGCCGCTTCCACCGGGTTCGACAGGTTCCTCCGGCCATTCTTCGTGCCCGGGCGGCACTGGTTCCCGTCCTTCGATCGGCATCAGGACGTCGATCAGTTCGTCCGCCGCGGCCCCCATGGGGCGCAACGCGAACACGATCTGGAAGATCTTGTCGAGGTATTCCGCCCGCCGCGCCTCCCCTGCGCCGAACAGCTCTTCGTGGTGCTGGTCAAGGCATCGTCGCAACCATCGCGGATCCACGGCCACCACCACGACGAACGCGGGCAGGGCCAGCAGCAGGTGCACGGCGGCGAGCACCTCGATCACCTTCGACGGCGGGCAACGGTCGAGATCGTCGATGTAGAGCACGATCCGTTCCAGCGGCGGCTCACCCTTGCCGCCCGCCAGCAGCCATTCCGTCCGCGCGTCCGCCAGATCGGCGCTCAGGTCCGCGAGATCTTCCCGGACCCGGGCGAAGACCCCTTGGTAGTCCCCGTATCTGCCTGCCGTCGCCTCTTCGATCAGGTCGCCGAGCCGCGTGGCCGCGTCCAGCCGCCGGAGCCGTTCCTCGGTCTCCCGTACCTCGGTCTCGAACCGTTCGGCCCGTTTGTCGACATCGGATCGCAGTCTGTCCAATGTGGACTTCACTGGCGCGAGCGCGGACTTCGCGGTGGTGAGCGCCGGGGTCAGCACGGCGCCGAGCGCGACGACGGCGCCCGCCACGGCGAGGATCGCGTTGTGCCACAAGGCCCATCCGGTGATCGCCGCGGCGATGCCGAGCACCCCCAAGACCGCGTAGCCCGCGACGGCGAGCCGCCGCCGCCGGCGTTCGGCCCGGTCCACGCCGGACACCAGCAGCCGCCAGCGCCAGGTGAGCGGGGAATCCGCCTTGATGGCCCGGAGGCTCGCGAGCCGGGTCCGCAGCTCCTCGCGTTCGGCCCGGACCTCGCCGGCGTCCGCGTGCGCCTCGGGCGCGCCGAGGTTCCGGAACAGGTGGTCCACCAGCCCGACCCACAGGTGATCGTCGTGGTACTGCCAGGCGTTGAACCGGATCTGCCGGATCTCACCGGCGAACACGCTGTTGGCGGCGTCGCCGCGGGACCGGCGGGCCAGTTCGGCCACCCGGTCCGTCACCTGGCGCACGAAACTCGATTTGCCGGAACCCCAAGGCCCCAGCAGGGCGACGCACAGCGGCGGGCTGGTCTCGCGGTCGGCGATGACCGCGGCGAGGGTACGCACGTCGTCCTGGAAGCCGATCAGGTCGATCGCGCTTTCGACGTCGGGCGTGATCCGGGGACGCGCCCGCCCCGGTTTGGGCTCCACGAAACCGGTGCCGTCGATCTGGTTACCGAAGCGATCCCACACCCGGATCGTGCGGTCGTCGCCGACCGAGACGATCTTCTCGTTGCCCGCGGTGCAGGCGATCGCCCGGACGTTCCCCTCATGTCCCTTGAGGAGGGTGTAATCGGCCGGGGCGTCGATCTCGCGGACGTAGATCTCGCCGCCGGAACCGCCGGACAGCACCAGTTTGCCGTCCGGGCTGAAGGCCAGTACCCGCACCACGCCGAGGTGCCCGCGGAAGACGAGGGCCGGATCGCCGTGTCGCCCCCACAGGCGCACCGTCTCCCCCTCACCGGACAGCACTCGCTCGCCGTCGGCCGAAACCGCGACCACGTGGACCGCGCCCGCGCCGCCGAACCGGTAGTGGGAAACGACTTCCTTGTCCCACAGGCGAACCCCGCCGGTGTCGTCGCCGGCCACCACGACCCGGCCGTCCGGGGTCACCGCGACGGATTCGATCTCCGGGCCGCCGGTGCGGAGGCCGCGCACCGTCACGCCGTCCAGCCGCCGGACCTCGACGGTGCTTCCCGCGCCGGACACGGCGAATTCCTTCGCCACCGCGACCGCGAGCGTCCGCTTGGTGGTCTGGACCTCCGGGGGCTGCACCTCGCGGCCGGTGAGCCGCCAGCGCCGCACCGTCGCCCCATCGCAACCGACCACGTACTGACCCGAGATGCCCACCGCGAGCACCGGCCGATCGTGGCCGCTCAACGCGAACCGCTGCGCGCCGGTCTCCAGGTCCCAGACCCGCACCGTCTTGTCCGCGCCGCCCGTGACCAGCCGGTTTCCCTTCACCGCGACCGCGAGGATCGGTTCTTCGTGTCCGGTGAATCGCGCCGTCGTCATAACGGCACAGTCTTCCGGGTTCGTCAAGATCATGGTTAACGACAGGCGACTATCGGCGGGTTCCGCGACAACCTTGACAGGTCTTAACCTCTCGCCAGAACAAAGTGTCGACACTGCTCCGAAATTCCAGCACGCCTTAACGCGAGGAGTTCAACGTGCTTCGACGTACCTTCGCCGCGGTGCTCACCGGCGCCGCGCTCTCCATATCGGTGCTCTCAGCACCCTCCGCCGGTGCCGCCGAGATCATGGCGACCACCCTGACCTACGACGACAGCCAGGCCGCGGAGTTCAAGGACGCGGTGGCCGCCGGCGTCAACGTCTGGAACACCAACGTCACCAACGTCCGCATCGTGAAGGCGACGCCGGGACAGCGCGTCAACATCCGGGTCATCGCCGACAACGGCTGGCCGCGCGCCACCCTCGGCCCGGTCCGCCCCGGCGGCACGGTCACCGTGTGGATGGGCAGGCAGGCCGTCCAGCAGGGCTATCACACGCCGCGGATCGCCTCCCACGAACTCGGGCACAGCCTCGGCCTGCCCGACGTGAAGCCCGGCCCGTGCTCGTCGCTGATGTCCGGTTCGACCGGTGGGGTCAGCTGCAAGATCGTGAACCCCAACGCGCAGGAGAAGGCCAGGGTCCAGCAGCTCTACGCCGGCACCGCCGCGCAGAGCGCCGACGCGGGCAAGGTCCTCGTCGACGTCGGCTGATCCCGTGCCAGGGGGTGCCCGCCCGGCACCCCCTGGCCTTGGCGATGTCCTAGCCGTTAGCCGTGATCGCCGCCGCCGGGCACAACTGCACGGCGTCGCCGATCTCGGCCGGTTCCGGTTCCAGCAACCGGACCCTGCCGTCCTGCTCGTCCTGTTCGAACACCTCTGGCGCGGTCAGCACGCACATTCCGGCGCCCACACAGCGTTCCCGGTCGACTTCGAGTCTCATCGCGATCAGCCCCAGGCCACCGGGAGCGCGTGCACCCCATAGATGTCGGAGTCCGTCCGCATCGGAACCTCACTCGCGGGAACGGCGAGCCGCAGCGCCGGGAACCTGGCGAGCAGCCCGGTGAAGGCGACCTTCATCTGGACCCGCGCGAGCTGCTGGCCGAGGCACTGGTGGACGCCGTGCCCGAAGGACGCGTGCCCGGCGGTGTTCCGGCGGAGATCGAGCCGGTCGGGCTCGGGGAACTTCAGCGGATCGCGGTTGGCGGCCACCATCGAGAGCGCGACCGCCTCCCCCGCCCTGACGAGCTGTCCGCCGATCTCGACGTCTTCGAGCGCGGTGCGCGCACCGGTGTGCGTGATGCTCAGGTAGCGCAGGAGTTCCTCGACCGCCCCTTCGACGCTCTCCGGATCCTGGCGCAGACTTTCGAGCTGGTCCGGATGCTGGAGCAACGCGAAGGTGCCCAGCGCCAGCATGTTCGCCGTAGTGTCCAACCCGGCCCCCAGCAAGAGGAACGCGATGCTGGTGAGCTCTTCGTCGGTGAGTTCCGTGGTGGCCAGCTCGCCGAGGATGTCGTCGGTCGGCTCGGCCCGCTTCGCGACGACGAGCTTGTAGAGGTACTCCCCGAGGGCGTTGATCGCGGCTTCCTGCTCGGCCAGTGATGCGCCCGGACTGTTCAACGGCACGACATTGCGCCGGAAGAACTCGTGGTCGGCGAACGGGACACCGAGCAGTTCGCAGATCATCAGCGCCGGAATGGGCTGCGCGAAGGCCGTCACCAGATCGGCCGACGACCCTTGCCGCTCCATGGCGTCGAGGTGCTCTGTGGTCACCTGCTCGACCCGTTCGGTGAGCAGCCGCATCCGGCGGACGGTGAACTTGCCGGTGAGCATCTTGCGATAGCGGCCGTGCTCGGGATCGTCCATCTTGATGAACATCCCCGGCGCCGCGGGCGGCATCTCCACCATCGCGGCGGCGCCCGGCAGCGGCGAGTGCATCAGCTCCTGCCGTGCGCTGAACCGGGGATCCGCGACGATGGTCCGGACGATCGCGTGCCCGGTCGCGAGCCAGCCTTCGTGGCCGTCGGGGAACGTCAGCCGGACGAGCGGATGCTCGTCACGCAGCGAGGCGAGTTCGGCGGGCGGATCGAACGGGCAGCCCGACGGCCGTTCGAGGGGTAGTTCCGCGAGATGGGGTACTGAGTTCGTCACAGCTGTTCCTCCCAGATATTCAGCTAGAACAAAAGGCTACGTTGCGTTCACTGGCCGCTCAAAGATTTGAACGGGCCTTCTGCCGGTTATAGCTGGTAGAGTTCGTGAAATCGTTGCAATTATGGTGCCGATGAATGCAACGCTTCGTTGCATTGGTCTGCGCGTGAACGCACAGGAGGCGCCCCATGCCGGGCGGCAGGCTGACGCTGGAGGACCGGCGGCTGATCGCGACGTGGCTCAAGGACGGCCTCGGATACGCCGAGATCGCCCGGCGGCTCGAACGCCCGACGTCGACCATCAGCCGCGAGGTCGCGCGCAACAGCGGTCATTCCGGCTACCGCGCCGACGAGGCGAGCCGGGTGACCGGCGAACGGGCACGGCGCCGCCGGAAGCCACCCGCGCCGGAAGCCGCGTTCGCCTCCCCCGGCTACGGCCGAGACCCGGAAGCCATGCGCCGCTTCGAAACGGACTTCACCGAAATGATGGTCGAGACCGGACTGCCGCGGATGATGTCGCGAGTCCTCGCGTGCCTGGCCGTCAGCGACGGTGGCGTGCACACCGCGGCCGAACTCGCCCAGCGGCTCCAAGTCAGCCCTGCGTCGATCTCGAACGCCGTCGCCTACCTAGAAACGCAGGCGATGCTCAAACGGGAACGGGACGGACGACGGGAACGGTACGTCGTCGACGAGGAAATGCCCCAACGGGTCTGGGCCGAAAGCGTCCGCTCGAACCGCGCTTGGGCCGATATCGCCCGCCGCGGCGCCGAGATCCTCGGCACGGCGACCCCCGCAGGCGCCCGCATGGACGACCTCGCCCGATTCCACGCGCGCATCCACGAAGTCATGCTGGACGACCGGGTCGCGGTCTTCGTCGCCGACGCGGTGACCGTGCTCGCCGCCCTCCTGCACGCCGGACGCCCACTGTCCGTCGCGGCACTTTCGGGTGCGCTGGGGTGGCCCTCCGAACAGGTGTCAGCCGCTTTGCGGGTCACCGTCGAGCATCCGCACATCGCCGGGCCGGTGACGGTGGTATCCGTCGGTGGCGAGTATCGGGCGGTTCCGTTGGTGGAACGGCTTACCGCGGCACAGTTGGCGGCGCTGGGTTCGTGAGTTTTTCGGCAATGGGGTCGGGATGGTGGCGGAGGACCGCCCGTACGCCGCCGGTCCAGTGACAACTGTTCGGCTGATGAAACGACCGACGGCCGCGCGTAACGAGGAACAACGCGTGGCCGAATTTCGGCAATAGGTTCAGAACGAGTGGAAGATCGTCCACACCTCGCCAGTCCAGTACCAGCGATTCCGTCGACGGGACGACCGACGGCCGCCGCACCTGGCCGCGCTGGGCTCTTGAATGGTACGGGAAGAGCGGTGGCCGGATTTCGGCAACGGGCTCGGAACGGTGGCGGAGGACCGACCGTACGTCGCCGGTTCAGCGAGAACTGTTCGGCTGGTGGAGCGGACGACGACTGCGCAGCTGGCAGCACTGGGTTCGTGCGTGACAGGACGAACACGTCGCCGTTTTCCGGCAATGGGCTCAGAACGGTGGCGGAGGACCGACCGCACGCCGCCGGTCCCAGCGACAACGGTTCCACTGATGAAACGACCGACGGCCGCGCGTGACGTGGAAGAACGCGTAGCCGGATTTCGGCAATAGGCTCAGAACTAACCGAAGATCGTCCGCACCTCGCCAGTCCAGTACCAGCTGTTCCGCCGATAGCACGACCGACGACCGCGCAGCCGAAGGCACTGGGTCGTGAGCGGTACGGAAGAGCGATAGCCGAATTTCGGCAATGGCCTCAGAACGGTGGCGGAGGACAGACCGCACGCCGCCGGTCCAGCGAGAACTATTCGGCTGGTGGAACGACCGACGGCCGCGCGTGACGCGGAAGAACGCGTGGCCGAATTTCGGCAATAGGCTCAGAACTAACCGAAGATCGTCTACACCTCGCCAGTCCAGTACCAGCTGTTCCGCCGATAGCACGACCGACGACCGCGCAGCCGAAGGCACTGGGATCGTAAGCGGCATGGAAGAGCGGTGGCCGATTTTCGGCAATGGGCTCAGAACGGTGGCGGAGGACCGACCGTACGCCGCCGGTCCCAGCGACAACGGTTCCACTGATGAAATGACCGACGGCCGCGCGTGACGCGGAAGAACGCGTGGCCGGATTTCGGCAATAGGTTCAGAACGAGCGGAGGACCGATCGTACGTCGCCGGTCCGGTGACAGTTGTTCGCTGATGACGCTGGGATCGTGAGCGGTACAGGAAGAGTGATAGCCGAATATCGGCAATGGACAACGGTTCGGCTGATGAACCGGCCGATGGTCGCGCAGTTGGCAGCACTGGGTCCGTGCGTGACGTGGAAGAACACGTCGCCGAGTTTCGGCTACGGGGTGGGCGGTGGCGTTTGCCCGGACCTCGGGCCTGACTCGCGCGAACAAGACCTGTAGCCGTTTTTCGGCAACAAGGGGTCAGAACGGTGGTGGTTCGTCGGTGAGGGGTGTTCGGGTGCGGGGTTCGTGCAGGGGCGGGGGCGTGCTGTCGTAACGGTGTCCGGTGGGGGTGGTGACGGTGAGGGTGCCGTCGGGGGTGAGCTGGTAGGTCCAGCCGGGTTCGTCTTTCAACCGGTGGTCACGGCGGCAAAAGCTGACGAGGTCGTCGGCGTCGGTGTGGCCGCCATGTTGCCAGGGCACCGCATGGTCGAGGTCGCAGGCCTGGGCGGGGCGGTGGCAGATGGGTCGGCCCTGGGCGCGCCGCCCGAGTTTCCTCGGGTGCGTTTCCCAGAGGCCGCCCGCCGAACCCGCCGTGCGACTCTCGCCGCAACGGGCTCTCCATGTAGTTATGCTTGTTGGGCTGTGTTCAGCATGTTCGCCAGGCTTGTCCAGGGTGTAGGGATCGCGTAACCACGCCATCGATATCGCTCGATAGGTGTTTCTTGCGGGTTATAGAGCACGGTCCCGTTTTCCACCGGGAGGCCTGCCGGATACCCGGTGAGGTACCGGCGTTTGATCTTCCGCCAACCCAGTTTCGGATGTCTCGCCCGTAGCCACTTCATCACACTTTGCCACAGGTAGAGGCCAAGATAGCGATAGGTAGCCGATGAGACTCCGTGTCGAAAGTAATTACACCATCCACGAACCACCGAGTTGAGGTGTTTCAGGAGTTGTTCCAGCGAGACATAGGGTGATCCCGA